>JBBSTY010000110.1:0-14607 GCA_038235385.1 Acidimicrobiales bacterium
CCCCCCCCCCCCCCCCCCCCCGAGCCCCCCCGCCACCCCGTTGCGGTTGGCCCCCCCCGGGGGCCACGCCCCCTGCCCCCGCACCCCGCCCGCCCCACCCCCCCACCCCCACCCCGCCGCCGGCGCCGCGTCCGGGTTCACGGGCGGCCCATCGCTCGAGGACCGCTCGCCCGAGGACCGCGCCGAGGCCGAGGCGATGATCGCCCAGATGGCCGACGTCCAACGTCAGATCGCCGAGACGCCCGCGGCTCAGCTCGTGGCCAACCACGTGATGGGCCTCTACGAGTTGGCGGCCATCAAGCTCTCCGCCGAGACCCCCGCCTTCCACGAGGCGCAGCTCGCCATCGATGCCATGGCGGCCGTGCTCGATGCCGTCGGACCACGGCTCGGCGACGACCGCCAGCCCCTCGACGAAGGCCTGAACCAGCTCAAGATGGCCTTCGTCGAGCTCAAGAACCGCGGCGAGGGCTGATCCGCCCGAGCTCGGAGGGACCGGGGACACCGTGACCACCTGGATCGCGCTGTTGCGCGGCATCAACGTCGGTGGCGTGCGCCTGCCGATGGCGGATCTCCGAGCGGCCATCGCATCCGCCGGCGGGACCGACATCGAGACGTACATCCAGAGCGGCAACGCCGTGTTCGACCATCCCGCCCGCGCCGAATCCGAGGTCGTGAGCGCCGTCGAGCGCGAGATCGCCGAGAGCATGGGCAGGCCGATCGCGACCATGGTGCGCAGCGTGGCGCAGTGGCGCGGCGTGGTGGACGCGAACCCCTACGACCCCACCGAGCCGACGCACCTGCACGTCACGTTCTTCGACCATCGTCTCGCGAAGGACGCCTTCGCCACCGTCGACCTCGAGGCGTTCGCGCCCGAGACGTTCACCGTCCACGGGCGGGAGCTCTACCTGCACCTCCCGAACGGGATCGGCAGGTCGAAGCTGGCGAGTGCGCTGACCAAGGGCGGCCGATCGGCACCGGTCGGGACGACCCGCAACTGGAACACCGTGATGCGACTCGCTGGTCTTGCCGACCGGTGAGGGCACCGCACGCCCCTGCCGATGGAGATCAGGGTCGCCCACGCCCACGCCGACCGCAGATCCGGTGAGGTCCGCGCGTCGACGCGGCGTGGCGTCGCGGTCGTTGGTCGCACCGAGCCGTGACGGGTCCCCGGTCGCTGGAGGCCTAGGCGACGTAGATCGTCAACGAGCCCGTGGGGTGCACCGTGCACGCACCTCGGAAGACGCCCGGGTTGGCGAAGCGGTAGTTCACCGTCTCGTCCGGGCGCACCGTGAAGAGCCCGATGGCGTGGGCCACCGAGTCGTGGTTGGTGATCGTGAGCTCGTCGTTCGGTGCGAGGTGCAACTCCGCCGGGATGACCTCGACGTCCTCGCCGGCCGAGATGGCTGCCTGGGTTCCCGGCGGGATCACGTAGAGGTGATCGGCGCCCGATGGGGCTCGGGCCGCGACCACGAACCCGCCCCCGATCAGTGCCACCAGCACGATGGCAGCCACTGCGGCGACAACCGCCCGATGGCGCCGAGGGGAGTCGGCATCGACGGCGACCGAGGTCGGTCCGCCCTGATCCGCGGCGAGATCGGAGGCGGCGGGTTCAGCCATCACTCGGCCCAGCTGCCCGGGTTCGTCACGGCGCGTGAGGCTCGCGCGTGGCAATGGTGGAGTAGCACATCTCGTCCTCGGTGCCCTCGTTCCAGGTGACGTAGCGCGGCTCGGCGGTGGGACTGATCTTGGACCGGTCCCAGGAGCACTCCACCTGGATGACGTCGCCCCGCTGGAGGACGATCTTCTCGGTGGGCTTGTAGTTGAGCTGCCACCCGAAGTCCCAGTTGTCGATGTCGAGGAGCACCTTCTCGTCGGGCGTGCCCGGGTTCAGGGTCATCCGGTAGGTCTTGCCGATCTCGTGCATGTGGCCCAGCACGCTCAGGATCTCACCTTCGTTGCGCACCCGGTGCTGGCACGACGACGACGCGACGGTGCCGTCCAGCTTGGCGAGCTGCTCGATCGACGTGCGACAGAGCAGGTGCAGGCCGTTGGCGATGCCCGGGGCGGTGGGGCCGTAATCCCGGCTCAGCTGCGCCAGCACGGTGTCGCGATCGCACAGGGGACCGCTCTCGGTCGGGGTGCAGGGGATCTCCGCCGGGGCCAGGTAGGTGGTGACGCGCACGTGGTCGTAGTTCTCGGGTGCGTCCTGGGCAAGCTGGAGCCGCAAGGACGACCGGTCCGGCGGCGCGTTGTGCACGAAGTGGTAGTGGATCTGGGTGACGAAGTAGTCGCCCGGATCCAGTGACAGACCGGCATGATCGGGGTACAGCGCCGGGAGCTGGCCCGGAGCCCAGCCGCCGACCAGCTCGGCACCGGTGCGCCCGCCGCTGTTCCCGGAGGGGTCGAGTGAGCCCGAGGACGCACCGACCCCGCCGAAGCACTGGTAGCCCGTGCCGTCGTCGGACGCATCCCGGGCGTCGATCGCCTCCCGCGACTCCGCGTGCATGCGGTAGATCAGGGCGTGGTGGACGTACTCGGTCTGGTCCGGGACGAACTCGTACCCGGTGACCACCGCCGTGGCGGCGAGCTTCGGATCCATGATCAGGCAGCGGTAGTCGTTCGACAGGTCGACCGACCCGGTGTAGGGAGCGTCGGCCTCGAGCGCGAGGTCGTTGCGCGGATGGGGCACGTTCGGGTTGTTGTCGGCGATGGGCGTCTCGGGGTCGACATCGATCGCTCCACCGGCATCGGCCCACGACACGATCGTGGCCACATCGTCCTCGCTCAGTCGCAACGAGTGATCGAGTGGGATGCCCTCGTCGGTGGCCGGCCAGGGCGGCATGTAGCGCGAGGAGGTCACGAGCCCGAGCCCCGACGCGCTCTCGGCGGCGTCACGGGCGGTGTCGAGGCGCCAAACCGACGCACCGGCGGTGCCCGTGTTGTGGCACGAGGCGCAGTTGCGCTCGAGGATCGGCTGCACCGAACCGGAGAAGGACGGCCCGCCCACCGGTGCGGAGGTATCGACTGCGCTCGATCCCGGACCCGCCTGGAAGGCGAGGTTGGCCGGGCTCTCGATGGTGGCCGCATCGATCGCGGCGAGATCGAAGGTGAGGGTCGCCTCGTCGGACGCCGTGACGAGACCGATGAGGCTGATGGGACCCACATCGAACGCTGCGAGGCTGACGGTCGTGCGGGCGTCGAGCGTCAGCTCGTCACCGTGACGGCGCGCGGTGGCGTCGATCGTGGTGGGCAGGGTCGTCGTCTTGACGGTGAGGTCGCCCTGCAACTGCACCTGGTAGTTGGTGTCGTCCTGCACCTGATCCGGCATCCCGGTGATGGCGGTGGTGGTGTACCGGGCGAGCGGGTAGTCGTCGGACTGGAGGAAGTCGTGGCGCAACCGGTTGTCCCGCACCGTCTGGTCGGACGTGAGCTGCTGGACGTTCACGACCATCTCGCCCACCTGGCTCCTCGCCGGCGCCGCCGCGTCGATGAGGATGTCACCGGCGATGCCCTTGGTCGACCCCGTGGCGGTGTGATCCTGGCCGGCCAGGGATTCACCGACCTCGTAGGAGACCGTCGACCGGCCGGCGTCGATGCGATAGACGACCTGATCGGCGTTGGCCGGGGTGAGGTGGGGTGCCTCCGGCACGGCGAAGTACACGCCGGGGAGGGGCGTGGTGTCGCCGATCACCTTCATGGCCCCGTAGGCAGCGCTGCCGACGACGAGGACGAGCGCGATCGCGAGCCCCAGGAGGATGGTCGGATGCGCGCGGCGGAACCGCCCCAACTTGGCCATGGCCTGACTCTTCCCCGTGTGACGTCGACGTGCGGATCGGGCAGCCCCCACTGGCCCGCCGAAACCTTAGACCATCACGAACCGGCTCCGGCTCCGCTGCTCGGGGTGGGCGGCGTCACCCTCGCTCACCTCGCCCGGATGTCGGCCGCCTCCCAGCAACCACGGTTGCCGGCCACGATGGCGAACGCCACCGGGGTGCCGACCGCGATCGAGCGGCTGCCACCCGCGATCGCCGTGCAGTGGAAGAACAGATCCTCTTCGCCGCCGACGGAGGTGATGGTCCCCCACCCCTTGGGATCGTCGAACTCGGTGACGGTACCGGTGCCAGAGGTCATCGGGGCTCCCTCGGTCGGTGGCTCAATGGATGATCTTGGCGATCGGGAGCTCGATGATGTCGGTGCCGCCGGCGTCTCGGAGCGCCGGGATCAACGTGTTGATGCCGGCCTTGGCCACCACCGTCTCCACCGCGTAGCCGGCGTCGCCGTAGAGCTCGTTGACCGTCGGGGTCTTCATGGCCGGGAGCAGCGCGATCACGGCGTCGAGCGCAGAGGCGGCGACGTTGAGCTTCACGAGCACCTTGCCCCTCGCCTCGAGCACACCGTCGAGCAACGTCTTGATCTGGCCCATCGCATGGGCTTTGGCGGGGTCGGCAGCGGACACCTCGTTGGCGATCAACTCGGTGTAGGAGCTGAGCATGGTGTCGATGATCTTGAGCCCGGCGGCACGCAGCGCTCGACCCGTCTCGGTGATGTCGACGATGCAGTCGACGATGTCGGGGACCTTGGCCTCGGTGGCGCCGTAGGACAGGCGGATGTCGGCCTCGACCCCCTTCTCGGCGAAGAACCGCTTGGTGATCTCGGGGTACTCCGACGACACCCGGACCCCTGGGGGGAGGTCGGCAACGCACTCGTAGGGCGAGTCCTCCGGGACCGCGACGATGATCCGCACCGGGTTGCTCGTGGCCTTGGAGTACTGGAGCTCACCGAGGGAGACGACATCGCTCGAGGTCTCCTCGATCCAGTCGCGTCCGGTGATGCCGAGATCGAAGAGACCCTCGCTGACGTACTGCGGGATCTCCTGCGGTCGCAGGATGCGCACGTCGATCACCCGAGGGTCGTCGATGAGCGCCTTGTAGCTCACGACCGAGTCCCGCTTGACCTTGAGGTCGGCATCCTCGAAGAGCTCGAGCGTCGCCTTCTCGAGCGACCCCTTCGGCAGCACCAGCTTCAACATGGCGTCAACCTAGCGAAGGACCATCTCCCCGCCGAAACCCGACACCCGGTCACCACCTCGTTCGTGCGTCGCACCGCAACGCCCCGCACCGCAGAGCTACGCATGGTCGGGGTTGGGGTTGGCGTTGGGGTTGGCGGTCAGGCGGGGTCGGTGCGGACCTTGCGGAGGAGATCGGCCATCTCGAGGGCGGTCCGGGCGGACTCCTCGCCCTTGTTGTCGCCGTCGATGTCGGATCGCTCGAGCGCCTGGTCGAGGTTCTCGGTGGTGAGCACCCCGAACACCACCGGAACGCCGGTCTCGAGCTGCGCCTGCTGGAGGCCCTCCGCGCACGGACCGGCGACGTACTCGAAGTGCGCGGTGTCGCCCCGGATCACCGCGCCGAGCGCGATGACCGCGTCGTAGCGGCCGGTGAGCGCGAACGTCTTGGCGGCGAGCGGGATCTCGAAGGCACCGGGCACCCACGCCAACGCGACGTCGTCCTCCTTCACCCCGTGGATGGCCAGGCCCGCGAGGGCGCCGTCGAGCAGACGGTTCGTGATCAGGTCGTTGAAGCGACCGCACACGACGGCGATGCGCATCCCGGAGCCGTCGACGGACCCGGTGAACGACGTGGCGGCCTTGAAGTTGGTGGACATGTTCGGTTCCTTGCTCGGGTCGGCGTGGTCGTGGTCGGCGTCGGTGGTCGGTCGGTCGTCGGCGTGGTCGGTCGTCGACGTCGGGAGGTCCGTCGTGTCGGTCCGACCGATGGGTGCAGGTGCGGGCGGACGAGGTGGTGCGTGGTCGGCGGGAGGAGCTGGCGAGGGAACGGTCAGTCCTCGAGACCCTCGAGCAGGTGACCCATCCGCCTCTGCTTGGTGCGCAGGTACTCGATGTTCTGCGGATTCGGGGCCGACTGCAACGGGACCCGTTCGGTGATCTCGAGGCCGAATCCCTCGATGCCGCCGTACTTGGCCGGGTTGTTGGTCATGTAGCGCATCGTGGTGATGCCGAGGTCGACGAGGATCTGCGCGCCGATGCCGTACTCGCGGCTGTCGATCGGGAGGCCGAGCTCGAGGTTCGCATCGACGGTGTCGTGGCCTTCGTCCTGCAGCGAGTACGCCCGGATCTTGTGACCGAGACCGATGCCACGGCCCTCGTGGCCACGGAGGTACACCAGTACCCCGAGGCCTTCGTCGTAGATGCGCGACATGGAGGCGTCGAGCTGCTCGCCGCAGTCGCAGCGCAACGAACCGAAGATGTCTCCGGTGAGGCACTCGCTGTGCACCCGCACCAGCACGTTGTCCTCGCCCTGCACCGCGCCGCGCACGAAGGCGACGTGCTGCTCACCGTCGAGCAGGGACTCGTACACGTAGCAGTCGAAGTCGCCCCACCGGGTGGGGATGCGGGCCTCGCTGACCCGCTTCACCAGCTTCTCGTTCTGACGTCGGTAGCGGATGAGCTCGGCGATCGAGATCATGAGCAGGCCGTGCACCTTGCAGAACTCGACCAGGTCCGGGACCCGCGCCATCGTGCCGTCGTCGTTGACGATCTCGCAGAGCACCCCCGCCGGGTACATCCCCGCCATCCGGGAGAGGTCGACGGCAGCCTCGGTGTGGCCTGCCCGCTTGAGCACCCCTCCGTCCGCGTAGCGCAGCGGGAAGATGTGCCCGGGGCGGGCCAGGTCGATCGGACGGGTGGCCGGATCGATGAGCGCCCGGATGGTGGCCGAACGATCGGAGGCCGAGATCCCCGTCGAGGTCCCGTGGCGGTAGTCGACCGTGTAGGTGAACGCGGTGCGTTGCGCCTCGGTGTTGTCGTGGACCATCAGGGGGATGTCGAGCTCGTCGAGCCGCTCGCCGGTGAGCGGCGCGCAGATCACCCCGGAGGTGTGGCGGACGAAGAAGGTGATCGTCTCGGGGGTGGCCGCCTCGGCCGCCATGATGAGATCGCCCTCGTTCTCGCGGTCCTCGTCGTCGACCACCACGATGATCTCGCCGCGCGCGATGGCCGCGACGGCCTCGGGGATGGTGGCGAACGCGTCCGAGTACTCGACGCGATCGCTCTCACCGGCGTGGTCGGTCGAGCCGGTCGCCTGGTCTCGGCCGGTCTCGTCGTGCGGGGCTGTGGATGGCGCCATCAGTGCGCCTCCTTCGGTTGGGGGCGATCGTCCGGAGGGACGTCGCCGATGGGAGAGGGGGGGTTCGGGGCCGACGGGAGGTAGCCGCGCAGCAGGCGCTCGGTGTACTTGGCCATGACGTCGACCTCGAGGTTGACGGTGTCGCCCGGCGCCTTGCGGCCGAGCGTCGTGACCTCGGCCGTGTGCGGGATGAGGGCGACCGTGAAGCCGTCGCTGAGCGGCTCGACCACCGTCAGGCTCACGCCGTCGACGGTGATCGATCCCTTCTCGACGACGTAGCGGAGCAGGTCCGGCGCCATGCGGACCCGGAGGTCCGGTGCCGGCTCGACGATCGTGCCGACGGCATCCACGTGGCCCTGGACCAGATGACCGCCGAGGCGGTCAGCGAGGCGGACGGGACGCTCCAGGTTCACCGGATCCCCCGGGCGGAGCTCGCCCAGGTTGGTTCGGGCGAAGGTCTCGTCGGACACATCCGCCTCCCACCACGAGCCGTCGGTCGACGCGTCCCAGGCGACGGCGGTGAGACAACACCCGTTGACCGCGATCGACGCGCCCATGACGATGTCGTCGAGCACCGTCGACGCGTGGAGGCGCAGGCGGGCGCCCTGGCGCGACGCCACCGATCCGAGCTCCTCGATGATCCCGGTGAACATCAGCCTGCTCCTTCTGCGGGGTTCGGATCCCGGACCTCATCGGCGTCATCGCCACGGACGGGGGCAGGCGGGCCGTTCGGAACCATATCGATTCGCAGGTCCGGTCCCACGGGTGCGACATCGACGATGCGGCCCCGCCACACCTCGCCGATGGTCGCCATGCCTGGTCCGGCGAAGAGCCCCCGGGCGTCGTCGCCTCCGGCGAAGGCAGGCGCCAGGTAGAGCACGTAGCGGTCGACGAGTCCCTCCCGGTGGAACGCCGCCGCCACCGAGGCGCCGCCCTCGATCATCACCTGGAGGGCACCACGGTCGCCCAGATCGTCGAGCAGGTCGCCGAGGGGGCCCGTGTGCTCGATGCACGGATGCACCTTCGCTCCGGGGGGCGCATGTCCGAGCACGACGCGCACCGGCTCGATCCCATCGGCCTCGCCGGCGGGGAGACGCACGGTGAGGCTCGGGTCGTCGGCGCGGACGGTCCCGGCGCCGACGATGATCGCATCGCTGTCGGCCCGGAGCCGGTGCGCATCGGTTCGCGCCTCCGGGCCGGTGATCCACTGGCTCGATCCGTCCGCCGCCGCGGTTGCACCGTCGAGCGTGGCCGCCGACTTCAGGACCACGTACGGGCGTCCGGTCCGCCGGTGGGTCAGGTAGGCGATGAGTTGGCCCTGCGCCGCGGTCGCCAGGACCCCGACCTCGACCTCGAGGCCGGCGTCGCGAAGACGGGTCAGACCGGCGCCGGACACGTTGGGGTCCGGGTCCTCGATGGCGACGACGCAGCGAGCGATGCCCGCCGCGATGATCGCATCGGCGCAGGGACCGGTTCGACCGTGGTGCGAACACGGTTCGAGCGTGACGAACATCGTCGCGCCCCGAGCGGCTTCACCGGCCGCATCGAGCGCGACCACCTCGGCGTGGCGCCCGTGGCGACCGTCGGTTGCTCCGGCGAACGAACGCCCGTCGGTGGTCACCACCACGGCACCGACCCACGGACGAGGCGAGACCGAGCGGCGCGCGGAGGCGGCGGCGCGCATCGCCTCGATCATCCGGTTCTCGTCGGTCGTGGTGGTCATCGCGTCTCGTCTGCTCGCTGCCGGCGATGGTCGCGAGGCGCGAGCGCGAGCACACGGAGGCCGGTCGCGAGGTGTGTGACCGCGCGACGGCGACTGCTCGCACCCATCCTCGCTCCCATCCGGACTCTCACCGTCGGCTCCGGAGTTCCACCGGAATCGGCCTCGGCCCCACCCGAAGGTGGGAACGAGGTTCGCGGGCTGTGACCGCCGGTCGGGACTTGCACCCAAACCCCGCGAGGGGGTGTGTTGGTTCAGTTGTGTCGATCTGTCGCCGTTCCGACCGGGTGGTCGAATCCTCTACGACAGTTCGTGATGCGACCATCGTACCCGGCGCATCACCGGCTGTGCCAGCCCCTCGGGGTGGCATCGGTCCCGCGCCACCACCCCGATGCGGTGGCCCGTTCGCCCCGACCAGCTACCGCCCCGCCGCCACGCACGACCGCACACCGGCTGCACCTGACCGTCGCCGCCACCGCCACCGTCACCGTCACCGTCACCGTCAGTGCTCGCGGTCGCCCCGGAGCAGCCGCAGGGCGTGGGGCACCACGTCGATCACTGCGTCGAGGCACTCGATCGCACCACCGGTGGAACCCGGGGTGTTGAGGATCAGGGCCTCACCGCGCGTGCCGGCAACGCCCCGGGACAGCCGGCCGAGCGGGTTGACGAGGCGCATCGCCTCGGCGAGACCCGGCGCCTCGCGGTCGAGCACCACGCGCGTGCCCTCGGGCGTGAGGTCGCGGGGGCCGAAGCCCGTTCCGCCGGTCGTGACGATGAGGCCCGCGAACCCGTCGGCCAGCTCGACCAGCGCCTCGCCGACCGTGTGTCGGCCATCGGCGACCACCTGGCGATCTGCGACGGTGAAGCCCTCGGACTCGAGCCTCGCCACGAGCGCCGCGCCGGACCGGTCCTCCCGGGTCCCGGCGACCACCCCATCCGATGCGGTCAGCACCTTGGCCTGCAACCCGCTTCCCGGCAGCTCGTCGCTCATCCCCGGACCCTACCGGGCGCCTCGCCGGTCGCCGCCGGTGGGCGACGCCCGCCGGCGCGTACCTGACCGGTACGCGGCGCACGGCGCCGGACGGGTCGATCTCAGACGGGGACGCGGAGGCGCAGCAGGAACATGGCGTCGGTGCCGGCCGCCTGCGGGAGCAGCAGTGCGCCGCGGCCGGCCGGGGTCCAGGGATCGCCCGGCGGAGGGAGGGCCACGAGCTCGGGGTGGCGGTCGGCGAGGATCTGGTCCACACCGGTGGTCTCCGCCGCGGTGAGGGTGCACACGCTGTAGACGAGGTGGCCACCGGGGCGGACGAGGGTGAGGGCGGACTCGACCAGCGCCAGCTGCAGCTCGGCCAGGGTGGCGACATCGGTGTCCGCGATGCGCCAGCGGGCGTCGGGACGGCGACGCAGCGTGCCCAGGCCCGAGCACGGGGCGTCGATCAGCACCCGGTCGAACGACGCCGGAGCGAACGGCGGGGCGAGGCCGTCGGCGGCGATCGGCACCACCACGCCGGACCCGGCGGTGGTGGCCGTGGCGGCGACGGCCACCCCGAGCCCCAGGGCGTCGACGTTCTTCGCGATGAGCCCTGTGCGCGACGGACGGATGTCGGCGGCCACGACGGCGGCGCCGGTGCCGGCGAGGCGGGTGGCCTTGCCGCCTGGGGCGGCGCAGAGGTCGAGCACGACCTCGCCGGGCCGGGCGCCGACGGCGTCGGCCACCCACTGCGAGCCGAGGTCCTGGATGTAGCCGTCGTCACGCTCGGTGGCCGACGCCGCCTCGTTCATCGCCTCGAGGGCGGCGACGGCAGGCCCGCTGCCCAGATCGGCGGTGAGACGCTCGATGATCCAGTCGGGGTAGCTCAGCCGGGTGGCGTCGTCGGGCCAGGAGTTGTCGGCCCCGGCGACCTTGCGCAGCACCGCATTGACGAGCCCGCTGATCTTGCGGGGTGCGGCGTCGACGGTCGAGCTGACCGCGGCGTGGGCAGGCGTCTCGAGGAACACCAGCTGGTAGGCGCCCATGCGCAGGTAGGCCCGGGCCACCGGATCGAGGTCGCTGAGCAGGAAGCGGTCGATCAACCAGTCGCACGACCGGCGGCGGCGGGTGGTGCCGTAGACCAGCTCGGTCACGAACCCGCGGTCGCGGGTGTCGAGGTGCGACCGCTCGAGGATCGCGGGCACCACCAGGTTGGCGTAGGCACCCTCGGTGTCGATCCGCACGAGGGCCTCGGCCGCGAGGCGCCGGGCGTCGGCACCCTTCGGGGGCAGCGGCTTGGGCACCTTGATCGGCGGACGCCGCGATCCCTGACCCTGACCCTGACCCGACCGCGATGCGGAGGTGCGGCGCGACGGTCCACCGGAGCTCGGGCGGTCCCGATCCGGGCCGCTCATGATCCGAAGCGGTCGTCGGCGTCGGGACGAGCGCCGTTGCGCCACGCGGACGCGGCCTGGCGGGCCTTGCCATCGGGCTGGACCTCGAGCAGGCGCAGCGCCCCTGACCCGGTCCCGACGCGGTCGGCGTCGAGCGCGCCCGGCTCGGGCACGATGTCGATCGTCGCACGACCGTCGGGCTCCACCTCGCCGTGGTGGTCGGGCCCGGTCACCAGCTCGGCCCGCCAGATCTTGAAGCGCTTGCCCCGGAAGGTCGTCCACGCGCCACCGACCCGGATCAGGCGGTGGATCTCGATCGCAGATCGGGTCCAGTCGATCTCGAGCTCGGCCGTGGTCAGCTTCTCGGCGTAGGTCGTGTCGCCCTCCTGCGGCCGGGGCGAACCGATCCCAGCGGCGAGCGTGCCGACGAGCAGCTCGGCACCGACGGTCACGAGCTCCTCGCGGAGCTCCGTCGCGGTGGTGTCGGAGCCGATCTCGACCTCGGCCTCGGCGAAGACGCCACCGGTGTCGAGGCCCTCCTCGACGGCCATGACACCGACGCCGGTGCGCTCGTCACCGGCCATGATCGCTCGCTCGACGGGAGCGGCACCCCGCCATCGGGGCAGCAGCGAGAAGTGCAGGTTGATCATCGGCAACCGCTCGAGCACCGCTCGGCCGATGATCCGTCCGTACGCCACGACCACCCCGAGATCAGCCCCGACCTCGAGCGCATCGTCGATCTGGTCGGTGACCTGGAGGCCGAGCTCGAGCGCGGCGGCCTTGACCGGGCTGGGTGTGCGGGTGGCGCCCCTCCCCCGGCGGGCATCGGGACGGCTCACGACCAGTGCGATGTCGTGACCGGCCGCGTGCAGCGCGCGCAGCGGCGCGACCGCCATCGATGGCGTGCCGAGGTAGACGAGGCGCTGCGGATGCGACGGCGGCTCCGCCAACGGCGACCGTTCGTCGGCCGCGCTCGGGTGCGGATCCATCACCACGGGTGCATCGAAACGTCAGTCGGTGACGGTGCCGTCGGCACCGATGGAGATCGATGCGCCGACGCGGGGCCCGTTGAGGCGCAGCTCGAGCAGGTGCTTCTTGGCCGACTTGCGCTGCTCGTCGGTGAGGTGCTCGACCATCAGCGTGCCGTTGAGGTGATCGAGCTCGTGCTGGAACAGGCGCGCCTGCAGCTCGTCGGCCTCGTAGGAGACCTCGTTGCCGTCGAGGTCGACGCCGGTGATCATGATGGTCTTCGGCCGCTCGATCTCGAAGTAGATGCCCGGGATCGACAGGCAGCCCTCGCTGTAGACCCACGCGCCGTCGGACTCGACAACGTCGGGGTTGATGAGCACGCCGGGCTCGTCGTCGTGCTCGTAGACGAACAGGCGCTTCTGGACGCCGATCTGCGGTGCCGCCAACCCGATCCCGGGAGCGTCGTACATGACGTCGAACATGTCCTCGGCCAGCTGGATCAGGCGATCGTCGATGTCGGCGATGTCCGTGGTGCGCTGCTGCAGGACAGGATCGCCCAGATAGCGCAGGGAGTAAGGAGCCACCCGGTCAGGGTAGCGTCCGGCCCGTGCACCTCGGTCTCCTCTCGCCGACCCGCTGCGGTCGCCGGCCACCTCGCGCCTCGGCCGGGCCGCCCGACCGTGGGCACCGGTCCCCGGCGCCGGTCGCGACGATGCCACCACGTGCACCTCGAGATCGGGACCGATGAGCAGCCACTACTTCGATGCCGACCCGGCGGCGCCGTCAGCACGCCGGACGGTCTCGCTCGTGCTCCCCGACTGGCGGGTGGACCTGCTCACCGACCGGGCGGTGTTCTCGGGCGATCGCATCGATCCCGGTTCGAAGTTCCTGTTGCTCGAAGCGCCGGCGCCCCCGTCCGGCACCACCACGGCACTCGACCTCGGGTGCGGGTACGGAACCCTCGCACTCACCCTGGCCCACCGGGCGCCCGCGGCCACGGTGTGGGCGATCGACGTGAACGCTCGGGCGGTCGAGTTGTGCCGCGACAACGCCGTCGGACTCGGGCTCGAGAACGTGGAGGCCGTGCAGGTCGGACCGGACGACCCCTTCGGGAACGTGCCCGACGACCTGCGCTTCGATCTGATCTGGTCCAATCCGCCGATCCGTGTGGGAAAGCCCGAGCTGCACGCGCTCCTGATCCGTTGGCTCGGCCGGCTGACCCCGACGGGCCGTGCCGTGCTCGTGGTGCACAAGCACCTGGGCGCCGACTCGCTCCAGCGGTGGCTGATCGGCCAGGGTCACCCGACCGAACGCATCGTCAGCCGGGCCGGCTACCGGCTCCTCGAGGTGCACCCCATCACCGACGAGGCACGATGAGCCGAAACCTGGGATCCACCGAGTTGAAGCGCCTCCACCGTGGGTGGCGTCGCCGCACCGAGCGACGTCTGGCGCTGCTGCTCGACGGGGTGCAGACGCCGTACAACGTCGGATCGATCCTGCGCACCGCCGCTGCCCTCCACGTCGATCACCTCTGGCTGGCCGGGCCCACGGCGTCGCCCACCGACACCAAGACCAACAAGACCGCCCTCGGCTCCCAGCGGTTCGTGACGTGGACGACCATCGAGGATCCGGCCGCCGCTGGCGCGGCGGCGAAGGCTGCCGGCTACCGCTTGGTGGGGGTCGAGTTGGCCGACACCGCCGAACCGCTCCACGAGCTCGACCTCACCGGTGACATCTGCCTGGCCGTCGGCCACGAGGACCGCGGCCTCACCACCGCCTGCCTCGACGCGTGTGACGCCGTGGGCTACATCCCGCTGCTCGGCCGGATCGGCTCGCTCAACGTGGCCACCGCCACGGCGATGGCGCTGTACGAGGTCCGGCGCCAGGGTTGGTCACCGGACGGGGCCTGAGCACCCCGCTCGCGCCGCGAACCGGCGGCGTGCCCGAGGAGCTCAGACGCGGAGGGGGTCGACCTCGACCCGGAGCCGGCCCGGGGGCCGGGTGACCACGCCGAGGGCATCGCACAGGGTCTGGTGATCGGGGGCGCGCACGAGCCACTGACCGTCGCTGGGTCCGAGCACCTCCACCCCGGCGGGCGTGCCGAGGGCGTCGACGAAGGCCGGAGCGGCGACCGATCCGATGGTGGCCATCGCCGTGACCGGCGGGAAGCCGAGGAACCTTCGCCGCTCCCACTCGGCATCGGCGGCCCGGCCGGGCTCGGCGAGCACGGCCGCCTGGAGGACCTCGTGGTGGGGCAGGCGCGTCTGCACGAGGAGCCGTCCGCCGTCGCGACGGGCACCGCCGACGAGCCGGGCGGCGCGCACCAGCAGCGCCATGGTCTCCTCAGCGGCTCGATAGCGGGGGGCGAGGAGCTCCTGGTCCATGTCGAGGAAGGCCACCAGCGAGGCC
>JBBSTY010000111.1:0-14517 GCA_038235385.1 Acidimicrobiales bacterium
ATGATGGCCTCGTCTTCGGCGATCACGATGCGCGTCGGCACGAGTGGACCCTTTCGGACTGCTGCGGGGCGGCCGAGTGGCCGGGACCTCGGGAGCGTAGCGTCCAAGGTCCCCACGCCGGTCGGTCAGCGCTCCTCGATGAACCGATCCAGCAGCTCGTCCTGGGCACGTTCGAGGTCGGTGATCTCGGCATGGACCGACACACGGTGCGAGCGCATCGCGTCGGCGTGCTTCTGGGCCTCTCGGAACTCCTTCTCACCGAGCGGCGTCTCCGCCACGAGCGCCCGCAACCGGGCATCGTCGGCCTCGCCATCGAGGTGGGCGAGCTGCTCGTCGGTGAGCGCGAGATCACGTCGAAGCACCTTGAGGCGCTCGGAGACCTCGGCGAGACGGCGCTCGACGACCGACCTGGACATGTCGCAAGTGTACGAGGCCGTGATGGGCGCGATCCCCATCGGCCCCAGCTGTCGGGTGCCCAGGGCGGGAATCGAACCCGCACCCCCGCGAGGGGACCGGATTTTGAGTCCGGCGTGTCTGCCTGTTCCACCACCTGGGCCGGTATGGGACGGTTCACCCTACTCCCGGCGGTCCTTGCCCCGGAACGCCACGTGGGCGGCGTCGGAACCGGGATCACCCGTACCGGGCGTGGAACTCGCTCGCGCTCCGTTCGAGCTCGCGGCGGCGGTAGAACCCGATCAAGGCGACGACGGCGATCAGCACGGCGAGCACGGTGAGACGGCGGCGGAACGGACGCGACATGGCGGTGATCGTAGCCCCGGAGCGCGCGATCGATCCGCCGCGAACCGGGTGCCGCCACCCGGCCGTCACCGTCAGCGAACTGGCGACGAGCCTCGGGGGGCCACGAGACTGGGTGCGAGCGCGGTGGCGGTTCACCCCGGCCCCGAACCCGCCGGGTGGGTCCGGTGAAACGTCCGACTCGTCCGAACGGTCTGACAGCAACCGCCGCCGACACACGGGACCACCAGCACCACATGCCGCACACGATGATTGCCTTCACCTTCCCCGGACAGGGCTCGCAGAAGCCCGCGATGGGTAGCGCGTGGGCCGATCACCCCAGTTGGGAGCTGGTCGGCGAGGCGTCCGACGCAACCGGACGCGATGTGGCCCACCTCCTGGTGCACGCCGATGCCGATGAACTGAAGCAGACCCGCAACAGCCAGTTGGCGACGATGGTCGCCAGCCTCGTGGTGCTCGATGCCGTCCAACGGCTCGGGGTCGAGCCCGTGGCGTACGCCGGCCACAGCCTGGGCGAGTACAGCGCGCTGGTGGCGTCCGGAGCCATCGACGTGGCCGCAGGGTTCCGGCTCGTCGCCGAGCGTGGAGACGCCATGCACGAGGCGAGCGCCCAGAACCCGGGGACCATGGCGGCGGTTCTCGGCCTCGACGACGACAAGGTCGAGCTCGCCTGCGCCGAGGTCGATGGTGATGTCTGGGTCGCCAACTACAACGCGCCGGGTCAGGTGGTGATCGCCGGCGATCCCGATGCCATCACCTGCGCCGGGGAGCGAGCGTCGGCACTCGGCGCCAAGCGGACGATGTCGATCCCCGTGAGCGGCGCGTTCCACACCCCGTTCATGGCACCGGCAGGCGATCGGCTCCGCCAGGCGATCGCGGCGACCGAGATCCGCGATCCGGACCTTCCCGTCGTGGCGAACGTCGACGCGGGCGCCCACCGCTCCGCCGGCGACTGGTCCGAGCTGCTGGCGTCGCAGCTCTGCAGCCCCGTTCGCTGGCGCCAGAGCCTGTACACACTCGACGACATGGGCTGCACCACCTACGTCGAGCTCGGACCCGGGACGGTGCTCACCGGAACGGTGAAGCGCACGCTGCGCAACGCACACGTGATCTCAGTCGCCACCCCCGAGCAGCTCGACTCCCTGCTCGAGACGCTCCACGGCGACGAAGGCCCGCCTGCGGGCTTCCACGAGGGCGAGCACCTCTTCGCCACCGAGCGCGTGATCGTGAGCCCCGCGGCGGGGATCTTCCGGCCCGAACCGATCCTCGATCCGGGGCTCGCGGTGGTGGCCGGTCAACTCGTCGGCGCGGTCGGCGAGCACGAGGTGCGCTCGCCGTTCACGGGCGCGGTGATCGGGGTGCTCGCCATGGTGGGCGAACGGGTCACGGCGAGCCAACCGATCGCCTGGCTGAGGAGCTCGTGATGCGAGGTGCACGGATCGTGGGGTGGGGGGCGGCCCTGCCCGACAAGACGGTGACCAACGCCGACCTCGAGGTCGACCTCGACACGAGCGACGAGTGGATCCGGGAGCGAACCGGCATCCGGGAACGTCGCATCGGCGGCACCACCTCCGGGCTGGCGACCGAGGCCGGCCGCGCCGCCCTGCTCGGCGCCGGGGTCACCGGTGACGACATCGGCGTGGTCATCGTCGCGACGTGCACGCCGGACCAGCAGCTCCCCTCGACCGCGACTGTCGTGGAACGCGAGCTCGGGGTCGCTGGGGGCGCGTTCGACCTCAACGCCGCCTGCTCGGGGTTCGTGTACGGACTCGTCACCGCGCACGGCCTGATCGCCACCGGCGTCGATCGGGTCCTGCTCATCGGCGCCGAGACCATGAGCTCGATCGTCGACTGGCGGGACCGCAACACCGCCATCCTCTTCGGCGATGGCGCCGGCGCGGTCGTGGTCGAAGCCGTCGACGGACCGGGCCAGCTGCTCGGCTGGGACCTCGGATCGGACGGCACGGCGCAGCACATCCTGTTCGCCGACCGGGGCGGCCACCTCGAGATGGACGGCCGAGAGGTCTTCCGGCGGGCGGTCCGGGCCATGGTCGACTCCACCGAGCGGGCGCTGGCGCACGCCGGCGTGGTGGCAGCCGACATCACCCTCGCGGTGCCCCACCAGGCGAACGTGCGCATCGTCGATGCGGCCTGCCAGCGACTCGGGATCCCGATCGAACGGACCGCCAACATCTTGGACCGCACCGGGAACACGTCGGCGGCCTCGATCCCGTTGGCCCTGGTCGACGCCATCGATGCCGGTCGTGTCCACGACGACGACCTCGTGCTGCTGGTCGGCTTCGGCGCCGGGATGAGCTGGGCCAGCGCCATCATCAGGTGGGACGGCGATCCCGCCGGCGGTCGCCCGCCGCACCACGGGGCTGGCAGCAGCGAGGTGCTCCGGTGAGCCGCGTGGTGCTCGTGACCGGTGGTTCGAAGGGCATCGGCCTGGCGACGGCGCGCGCCTTCGCCGCCCAGGGCGACACGGTCGCCGTGACCTACCGCACCGGCCCGGCTCCCGACGATCCCGATCTCTTCGGCGTGGCATGCGACGTCACCGACCCGGCCCAGGTCGACGCGGCGTTCGCCACCATCGAGGAGCACCTCGGACCGGTGGAGGTCCTCGTCTCCAACGCCGGGATCACCGCCGACATGCTGGTGCTGCGCATGAAGGACGCCGACTTCGAGCGGGTGCTCGACGCGAACCTCACCGGCGGTTTCCGCGTGGCGAAGCGGGCCGTGCAGAAGATGATGCGCGCCCGCTGGGGTCGCATCATCTTCGTGTCGTCGGTCGTCGGTGCCACCGGCCAGGCCGGCCAGGCGAACTACGCCGCCTCCAAGGCCGCCCTGGTCGGACTGGCACGGTCGCTCGCCCGTGAGTTCGCGTCACGGGCCATCACCGTGAACATCGTGGCTCCCGGGCCCATCGCCACGGACATGATCGAGACGGTGGCCGAGGAGCGGCGCAACCTCATCGAGTCCGCCGTCCCGCTGGGCCGGTTCGGCACGGCCGACGAGGTCGCCGCGACGATCGTGTTCCTCGCCTCGGACGCGGCTGCCTACACGACCGGCGCCGTCGTTCCCGTGGACGGCGGACTGGGCATGGGCGCGTGGTGACGCCACCGGGTGCCGGCACAGGTGGGCACTACGCTGCAACCAGCCGATCCTGCCCTCCCGGACCACGGCCGCGGCCGTCCGGCGACGACATCGATGTGACCCGGCGGACCTCCGCCCCAACCGAAAGATGAGAGCAACCGTGAGCGATGACGTGTTCGAGCGATTCAAGGTGTGTGCGGTCGAGGTGCTGGCCGTGGACGCCGACAAGGTGACCAAGGAGGCCTCCTTCGCCGACGATCTCGATGCGGACAGCCTCGACCTGGTCGAGCTCGTCATGCGCCTGGAGGAGGAGTTCGACATCAGCGTCGACGAATCCGAGCTCGAGGGCGTCGAGACCGTGCAGCAGGCACTCGATCTGGTGAGCGGCAAGATCTGATGAACGAGCGGACGATCCCCGTCCGGCGTCGCGTCGCGGTGACCGGCCTCGGCGTCGTCTCCGCATGCGGCATCGGCAAGGAGGCGTTCTGGAACGGCCTCCTCGCCGATCCGCCCGAAGGCCTTCGCCGCATCGCCGACTTCGACCCGACCCCGTACTACGCCAACCCCAAAGAGGTTCGGCGCGCCGATCGCTTCGAGCAGTTCTCCACCGCTGCGGCCGCCGAGGCGGTGGCGCAATCGGGGATGCCCACCGGCGACCCCGTGCGCCTCGGCGTCGTCATCGGAACCGGGATCGGGGGGCTGCAGACGATCGAGGACCAGACGATCATCCGCCACGAGAAAGGTCCTCGGCGGGTGTCCCCCTT
Source organism: Acidimicrobiales bacterium (assembly GCA_038235385.1). Taxonomy (GTDB): domain Bacteria; phylum Actinomycetota; class Acidimicrobiia; order Acidimicrobiales; family Acidimicrobilacustridaceae; genus JBBSTY01. Next base: position 4,617 of record JBBSTY010000111.1, read on the forward strand.
CCTCATCCCCATGGTGATGGGCAACGCGCCGGCCGCGGCGGTCTCGATGCGCTACGGCTTCCAGGGTCCGTGCGAGAACGTCGTCACCGCGTGCGCGGCCGGCACCCATTCGCTGGCCAACGCCGCCCGACTCATCTCGAGCGGTCGGTGCGACGCCGTCATCGCGGGCAGCACCGAGGCGGCCATGACCGAGACCGGCGTGGCCGGCTTCACCAACATGACCGCCATGTCCTCCACGCTGACGTCACGGCCCTTCGACGCCGACCGAGACGGGTTCGTGATGTCCGAGGGTTCCGGCGTCCTGGTGCTCGAGGAGTGGGATCGCGCCGTGGCACGAGGCGCCACCATCCTCGCCGAGGTGCTGGGCGGAGCATCGACCGCGGACGCGCACCACATCACCGCCCCGGTGCCCGACGGATCCGGGGCGATCTCGTGCATCGAGCTGGCGCTCGAGGAGGCCGGGCTGGCGCCGTCGGACATCGCCCACGTCAACGCCCACGGCACCTCGACCCCGCTCAACGATGCCGCCGAGGCGGCCGCCATCACCAAGGTCTTCGGATCGCCCGGCCCGCCGGTCACCTCGATCAAGGGCGTCCTCGGCCACGCGCTCGGCGCCGCCGGGTCGATCGAGGCGGTCGCCGTGGTGCTCAGCATGCAGCACGCGCTGATCCCGCCGACGGCCGGCTACGCCACCCCCGACCCCGAGATGGCACCGATCGACATCGTCACCGGGTCAGGACGCGCCTGGACACCGGGTCCGACGATCTCCAACAGCTTCGGGTTCGGCGGGCACAACGGCTGCGTCATCCTCGCCCCACCGAGCTGACCGGCGGGACCAGGCGATCAGGTGGCGGCAGTTCCGGCGTCGACCAGCACGAACAGCAGATCGGCCTGGCACGCGAGGGCGCCGTTCACCGTCGCCGTCCCCGTCCCCTTGCCGGCCCGGGCCGACATGCGTCCGAGGGTGACCTCCAGCTCGAGCGTGTCACCCGGTAGCACCTGCTGGCGGAACCGGACCCCGTCGACGCCTCCGAACAGCGGCAGCTTGCCGGGAGCGGTGTCGACGCTGGTGAGCACGGTGTAGGCCCCGAGCTGCGCGATGGACTCGATCATCAGCACGCCGGGCAGCGTCGGTCGGCCGGGGAAGTGGCCGCCGAAGAAGTCCTCGTCGCCGCGCAGGTGCCATCGACCCTTCGCCGAGACCCCTTGGACCAGATCGGTCACCTCGTCGAGGAGGAGGAACGGCGGACGGTGCGGGAGGACCTGATCGGGAGCTGGGAGCCCGCTCACCCCTCGAGCGCCCGCAGGAGCTTGGTCGGGGTGTCCTTGGGGCTGATCTTGAACCACACCGCTTCCAGCTCCTGCTTCTCGTCCACCAGGAACGCCGACCGGATGATGCCCAGGTAGGTGCGGCCGTAGTTCTTCTTCTCACCCCACACGCCGTAGGCCTCCGACACGGTGTGCTCGGGATCGGACAGCAACGGGAATCCCAGGTCGTACTTCTCGTCGAACGACAGCTGCTTGGCCGGCAGGTCGGGACTGATGCCCACGATCGCGGTGTCGCCGATGTCGCCCGCGATGTCGCGGAGCAGACAGGACTGGGTGGTGCACCCGGGGGTGTCGGCCTTCGGGTAGAAGTACACGAGCACCTTGCGACCCTCGAACGACGACAGGTTCAGCAACGCGTCGTGCTGGTCGAGGAGCGAGATCGCCGGGGCCTTGTCGCCCACGGCCAGGATGTCGGTGTCAGCCATGGCGCCAACCTACCCGTCCGGCCTCGACGCGACGCCACGGCCTCCACGCCAACACCACCAGGGGCCGTCGCTCGTGGCGATGACCCCTGGTGGCGGACTGCTCGGAGATGTCCCGATCAGCTCGGAGCGGGCTTGTCCCCGTTCGCGATGGCCTTGAGGGTCGAGCCCGCGGAGATCTTGGCCGACTTCTTGGCCGGGATCTGCTGGGTCTCGCCCGTCCGCGGGTTGCGACCCGTACGTGCGGCACGCTGCGACTGCTCGATGGACAAGAAGCCGGGCAGCGTGAGCTTGTCGGTACCGCCGGCCACGATCTGCTGTGCGACCTCTTCGAACGCCTTCAGCACTCGTTCGACATCGGCCTTGGACACCTCGGTACGTTCCGAGATGTTCGTGACCAGTTCACCTTTGTTCATTTGGATCTACTCCTCCTCATGGTCTGTGCCGGGTGACCCCGAATCTCCGGGTGGACCCAGACCAGTGAGTGCCGCTTCGATAGGCCACCCGTGAACCAGCATTACCATTTCGTGACGGCAACGGGTGGATGGTCCAGGCTGCGGGGCTCGCAGATATCCGCACGGGCATGCGGATCGCAGGCCGTCCGGTGCGCATCGGCAGGGCGTTGCGGGCGAAGGATAGGGTCGAGCCGATGACGGCGGCTCCTCCACCCACCTCGGTCGATCCGAGATCGACGACGTTCGAGACCAACCGCTCGGCGATGCGCGCCCTGCTCGACAAGGTCCTCGATGCCCGATCGAGCGTGCTCGACGGCGGGGGCGACGCAGCGGTCGCCCGCCACCGCGGTCGGGGCAAGCTGCTGGCCCGCGAACGCATCGATCTCCTCCTCGATCGGGACTCCCCGTTCCTCGAACTGTCCGCACTCGCCGGCTGGGGCACCGACGACCCCGTCGGCGGTGGGCTCATCGTGGGACTCGGGCTCGTCGAAGGCGTCGAGTGCCTCATCGCCGCGAACGACCCGACCGTGCGCGGTGGTACGTCGTCACCGACGTCGATCACCAAGACGCTGCGGGCCCACGAGATCGCCGCCCGCAACCGCCTCCCGGTCATCAACCTCACCGAATCCGGCGGTGCCGATCTCCCGAAGCAGGCCCAGGTCTTCGTCCCCGGCGGCGCCACCTTCAAGAACCTCACCCGCCTCTCGGCTCGCGGGATCCCCACCATCACGGTGGTCTTCGGTCCGTCCACGGCCGGCGGCGCGTACGTGCCGGGCATGAGCGACCACACGATCTTCGTGCGCGACCACGCCCGGGTGTTCCTCGGCGGTCCGCCCCTCGTCAAGATGGCCATCGACGAGGACGCCGACGAGGAGGAGCTGGGTGGCGCCGAGATGCACGCCCGCACGTCGGGCCTCGCCGATCACCTCGCCGCCGATGAACCCGATGCGATCCGCCTCGCTCGCCAGACGGTCCGCAACCTGAACTGGCACAAGCTGGGTCCCGGCCCCGACGGTCCGTTCGAACCGCCGCTGCTCGATCCGGAGGACCTGCTGGGCGTCGTGCCCGCCGATCCCCGTGAACCCTTCGACGTTCGCGAGGTGATCTGGCGCATCCTCGACGCCTCGCGCTTCGACGAGTTCAAGCCGCTCTACGGAACCCAGCTCACCACCGGCTGGGGTGCACTCGGGGGGTACCCCATCGGGGTCGTGGCGAACAACGGCATCCTGTTCTCCGAGGAGTCCCAGAAGGCGGCGCAGTTCATCCAGCTCAGCAACCAGCGCGACATCCCGCTGCTGTTCATCCAGAACATCACCGGGTTCATGGTCGGCACGCGCTACGAGCAGGCCGGCATCATCAAGCACGGGTCCCAGCTCATCAACGCCGTCTCGAACTCGACCGTGCCGCACCTCACGTTGATGGTCGGCGCCTCCTACGGCGCCGGCAACTACGCGATGTCGGGCCGCGCCTACGATCCGCGCTTCGTGTTCTCGTGGCCGACCCACCACATCGCGGTGATGGGCCCCAAGCAGCTGTCCGGGGTGCTCTCGATCGTGCAGCGAACCGCGGCAGAACGGCGGGGCGACGAGTTCGACGAGGATGCCGACCGCGAGATGCGCGCCGTCGTCGAGTCCCAGATCGAACGGGAATCCACCGCACTGGCCGCGACCGGCCAGCAGTGGGACGACGGGATCCTCGACCCGCGCGAGACGCGCGTCGCCCTCGGCATCGCCCTGGCCTGCATCCACTCCGCCCCCGTCCGGGGTGCGGACACCTACGGCGTCTTCCGGATGTGACCGCCATGCCACCGAACAACGACATCCGACCCATCCGGAGCCTGCTCATCGCCAACCGGGGCGAGATCGCTCGACGGATCATCCGCACGGCCCGCGAGATGGGGATCCGCACGATCGCGGTGTACAGCGAACCCGATCGCCTCGCTCCCCACGTGCAGGAAGCGGACGTCGCCGTCCCTTTGGGCGGCTCCACCGCCACCAACTCCTACCTCAACCGCAGCGAGGTCCTGAAGGCCGCCGAGTGGCAGGGCGTCGACGCCGTCCACCCCGGCTACGGGTTCCTCGCCGAGAGCGCCGCGTTCGCCCGGAGCGTGATCGACTCGGGACTCATCTGGGTGGGCCCACCACCCGACGCCATCGCCGCCATGGGCGACAAGATCATGGCCAAGCTGGCGGCGGCCGAGCTCGGCGTCCCGATCCTCGACAGCGTCGAGCTCGCCGGCGCCTCGCCCTCGCAATGGGCGGACAAGGTGCGCACGATCGGCTACCCCCTGATGGTCAAGGCCGCGGCCGGCGGCGGTGGGAAGGCGATGCGCATCGTCACCACCGAGGGCGAGCTCGCCGATGCCGTGCTGGCGTGCCAACGCGAGGCGGCGGCATCGTTCGGCAACGGAACCGTGTTCGCCGAGACCTACCTCGTCTCCCCGCGCCACATCGAGATCCAGGTGTTCGCCGACTCGCACGGGAACGTGATCCACCTGGGCGAGCGGGAGTGCTCCATCCAACGCCGCCACCAGAAGCTCGTCGAGGAGGCCCCCTCGGCGGTCGTGGGCGACATCCTCCGCCAGCGCATGGGCACCGCCGCAGTCGACCTGGCCCGTTCGATCGGTTACGTCGGGGCGGGGACCGTGGAGTTCCTCGTCGACGGCTACCTCGACGACGACGGCCACCTCGACGACACCACCGCGTTCTCGTTCCTCGAGATGAACACGAGGCTGCAGGTCGAGCACGGCGTGACCGAGGAGGTCACCGGGCTCGATCTCGTGCGCATGCAGCTCGAGGTCGCCCGCGGCGAGGTCTTGCGAGTCGACCAGCCCGCCGTGCGCGTCGACGGTCATGCGATCGAGGTCCGGGTGTACGCCGAGGACCCCGAGAACGACTGGCTGCCGTCGACCGGCACCGTCCACCGGTGGCGCCACGGCCCGACCCCGGGCGTGCGCTACGACGACGGCGTCGAGACCGGGAGCCTGGTGTCGCCGTTCTACGATCCGCTCCTCTCCAAGGTCATCGCCCACGCCCCGACCCGCGTCGAGGCAGCCGCACGCCTCGGCCGCGCGCTGCGCGAGCTCCAGGTGCACGGCGTCGTCACCAACCGCGACCACCTCGTCGACATCCTCGACGAGCCCGCCTTCCTGGCCGCCGATACCACCACCGATTGGATCCAACGCCATCCGCCGGTGCCGGCCGACGACGATCCGACCGGTCACGAACGCTCCTGGCAGCGCTTCAACGCGATCATCGGCCCCCACCTCGCGGCGGCGGTCCTCGCCGACCCCCGACGCGCCGCGCCCGGCAGCCGAACCTGGCCGATCGCGCCGGGCGGGTGGCGCAACGTGGGCGGCTCGGTGCGCGAGATGCGCCCGGGCGAGACGACCTGGCGCATCACCCAGACACCCTCGGGGTTCGCCAGCCAGACCGTGACCCTCCTGCGGGGCGACGAGGAGTGGGACGTCACCTACACGCGGGTGAACCGGGACCACCCTCTGGCGATCACGCGCCGGGCCGAGGACGGGCCGACGCCGCTGAGCGAGCTCTACAACGTCACCATCGCCGGTCCGACGGGCCACACCCCGACCCTCGTCGAGCTCATCGCGCTCGACGACGACGTCACCCTCGTCCACTTCGGCCGACGAGGGCACCGGTGCACCGTCCACGTGGTGGGCGACACCACCTACGTGAACTCCGCGCTCGGCCAATCGGTGTTCATCGAGGTGCCCCGCTTCCCCACCGCCGCGCTCACCGTGGTGGGGGGCGGCCCGACCGCGCCCGTGCCCGGCCGGGTGGTCGACGTGGTGGTCGAGGTCGGAGCGGTCGTCGACGTCGGCGACACGCTCGTGATCCTCGAGGCCATGAAGGTCGAGCACCGCATCACCGCAACCCACCCCGGCAGGGTCGTCGAGGTGCTGGTGGCCGCGGACGACATCGTCGACGCGCACCAGTTGCTCGTCCGGATCGAGGAGCAGCCGTGACCGACCAACGACCGGGCGAGGTGCTCAGGATCGCCAACTGCAGCGGTTTCTACGGCGACCGTGTCGCCGCCGCCCGCGAGATGATCGACGGCGGACCCATCGATGTGCTCACGGGCGATTGGCTCGCTGAGCTCACCATGCTCATCCTCGCCAAGGACAAGGCCAAGAACCCCGACGGCGGGTACGCCAAGACCTTCGTGACCCAGATGCAGGATGTGCTGGCCGACTGCGTCACCCGCGGCATCAAGGTGGTCAGCAACGCCGGCGGGCTCAACCCGGCCGGGTGCGCCGCCGCGATCCGCGCCATCGCCGAGGAGGCCGGCATCACCTGCACGGTCGCGCACGTCGACGGCGACGATCTCATCGACCGCCTCGACGAGGCGCGCGAGGCCGGACACCACCTCGCCAACCTCGACACGGGCGAGGAGCTCGACGACCTCGGCGTGGTGCCCATCACCGCCAACGCCTACCTCGGTGCGTGGGGGATCGTCGAGGCGCTCGGCCGGGGTGCCGACATCGTGATCACCGGACGCGTCACCGATGCGGCGGTGATCGTCGGACCGGCTGCGTGGCACTTCGGGTGGGAACGCACCGACTGGGACGAGCTCGCCGGTGCGGTCGTCGCGGGGCACCTCATCGAGTGCGGGGCCCAGTGCACCGGGGGCAACTACGCCTTCTTCGACGAGGTGCCCGGGATCGAGCACCTGGGCTTCCCCATCGCCGAGATCAGCTCCGACGGCACCTTCACCGTCACCAAGCACCCGGGCACCGGCGGCATGGTGACGGTGGGGACCATCACCGCGCAGCTCCTCTATGAGATCCAGGGTCTCGAGTACCTCAACCCCGACGCCACCGTCCGGCTCAACTCGGTGCGCCTCGAGTCCGATGGACCCGACCGCGTCCGGGTCCACGAGGTGCGCGGCCGTCCCGGTCCGGCCGACGCCAAGGTCGCCATCAACTACCTCGGCGGGTTCCGCAACTCGATGACCTTCGTGCTCACCGGGCTCGACATCGCTCGCAAGGCCGAGGTGGCCGAACGAACCCTCTGGTCCATGATCCCCGGCGGGCGCGATGCCTTCGCCGCCGTCGACGTCGCACTCCGGCGGACCGATCGCCCGGACCCCGCGACCAACGACGACGCGCTGGCCGAGCTGCGGATCACCGTGATGGACCCCGATCCCGACAAGGTGGGTCGGGCGTTCTCCAACACGGTCATCGAGATGGTGCTGGCGAGCTACCCCGGACTGTTCACCACCACCACGCCGTCGAACGCGTCCAGCTACGGGGTGTACTGGCCGTCGCTGGTGCCGTCGTCGTTCCCGAACCACCGGGTGGTCATCGGCGACGAGCACATCAGCATCGCTCCCCCACCCACCGAGCCCCCGGCGCTCGCCCGCCGCACCCCGACCCGGGTGACGATCGAGGACACCGGTCGGCCGACGCAGGCACCGCTCGTCTCGAACCACCCCGAGACGATCTCGACCCTCCTCGACGACCTGGCGAAGCGCCGGCTCGATGCTGCGCCGGGCGACGAGACCTACTGGGACGATCTGGCGATGGCACCGGTCGCCCTGGGCGTGCTCATCGGCGCCCGCTCGGGTGACAAGGGGGGCAACGCCAACATCGGGGTGTGGGCGCTCACCGACGACGCCTACGACTGGCTGCAGTGGTACCTCTCGGTCGACCGGCTCCGCGCGCTCATGCCGGCCGAGACCACCGGGCTCGAGGTGCACCGCTACGAGTTGCCGAACGTGCGGGCCCTCAACTTCGTGATCCGCGGCCTGTTGGGTCGGGGCGTGGCCGCCTCCACCCGCACCGACCCGCAGGCCAAGGGCCTCGGTGAGTACCTCCGGGCCAAGGTCGTGGACGTCCCGCTGATCCTGCTCGGTGACGACCTCCCGCCCGATCCCGCGAGCGACCGACCGGCCGCCAACTCGGCCGACGACTCGGCCGCCGCCACGATCCGGAGCGAACCGTGATCTTCACCGCCGAGCACGACCTGTTCCGAGCGACCGTCCGCGATCTCGTCGAGCGCGAGATCAACCCGCACGCCGACGAGTGGGAGGCAGCCGGTTCGTTCCCGGCCCACGAACTGTTCCCCAGGTTCGGTGCCGCCGGGGTGCTCGGGCTCGAGTACGACCCCGCCTACGGTGGGCAGGGCGCCGACCACAGCTTCACCGTGGTGTACGGCGAAGAGCTCGGTCGGGCGCACAGCGCCGGCGTGTCGATGGCGTTCTCGGTTCAGACCGACATGGCCACACCGGCGCTCGCCCGGTTCGGCAGCCACGACCTGAAGGAGCGCTACCTGCGACCCGCCATCGCCGGCGAGATGGTCGCGGCGATCGCCGTGACCGAGCCCGACGCCGGCAGCGACGTGGCATCGATCCGCACCCGGGCCGAGCGCGACGGCGACGAGTGGGTGATCAACGGCGCCAAGCTGTACATCACCAACGGGACCCAGGCCGACTGGTTGTGCCTGCTCGCCCGGACCTCCGACGCGGGCGGACATCGGGGCATGAGCCAGATCATCGTGCCGACCGACACGCCCGGCTTCTCGGTGAGCCGCAAGCTCGACAAGCTCGGCAACCGCGCGTCGGACACCGCCGAGCTCTCCTTCGTGGACATGCGCGTGCCGGTCGCGAACACGATCGGCGAGATCGACCGCGGGTTCCAACAGCAGATGGCCCAGTTCCAGAACGAGCGTCTGATCGCCGCCTACTCGGCGTTCGGCGGACTCCGCTACGCCCTCGACCGCACCATCGACTACGTCCGCCAGCGTCAGGTGTTCGGGCAGACGCTCGCCGACAAGCAGTGGGTGCAGTTCAACCTGGCGGACCTCGTCGCCGAGGTCGACCTCGTGCGGCAGTACAACTACGCGTGCGCCGACGCGGTCGTCAGCGGCGCCGACCCCGTCACGATCACCAAGATGGCGTCGATCGCCAAGCTCAAGACCGGACGGCTCCACCGAGAGGTGGCCGACTGGTGCCTGCAGTTCTACGGGGGCATCGGCTACATGGAGGAGACGTGGACCGCCCGGTTCTTCCGCGACAGCAGACTCCTGTCGATCGGCGGCGGCAGCGACGAGATGATGCTGCGGATCATCGCCCAGATCGAGGGCATCGGCGACCCGTCCTAGCGCCTCGCGTGCGACCGAACCCGCCCGCGCCGGACCCGCCACCGTCGACCCTCCGGTGTCGGATCAGCCGGCGTCGAGGGCGGCGCGGACCTCGGCTATGTAGGCAGCGACCCCGAGGGGGCCGGCCCCCTCGAGCATCCGGCGCACGACCGAGCTGCCCATGACCACCCCGTCGGCGACCTCGCAGGCCTCGACCGCTTGTTGGGGGTTGGAGATGCCGACTCCGATGAGCACGGGCTTGTCGGTGATCTCCTTGAGCCGGCGGGCGATGATCGTGGCGCTGGATGCAAGCGCATCGCGCTCGCCGGTGACGCCGAGCAACCCGACCGCGTACACGAACCCTCGGGCCCGGGCGCAGACCCGCGGGAGCCGCTCATCGGGCGCGGTGGGGGCGGCGAGCATGACCGTCTCGATGCCGGCCGCGTCGGCGGCGGTCGCCCACTCGCCCGTCTCCTCGAGGGGCAGGTCGGGGAGGATGGCGGCGGCGATGGACGCCGCCCCCCGGGCGGAGCGCGCCCGGTGGGGGCCCCTGGGGCAGCGCGACTGTGAGGCGGGGCGCGGCGCGGGCGGGGCG
>JBBSTY010000112.1:0-14404 GCA_038235385.1 Acidimicrobiales bacterium
CGTCCGACGTCCGACGTCCGACGTCCGACGTCCGACGTCCGACGTCCGACGTCCGTCGGCTACCGACGCCGGAGGAAGCCGCGGGGCTTGTCGTCCTTGTCGTCGGCATCGAGATCCTGCTCGAAGAACGCCCGCATGGCCTCGTCGGCATCGTCGTCGACCTTGCCCAGCGTGGAGCTCGTCGGCATCGGCGCGTCGTCTGCGGTCGGATCCCCTGCGCCCGCCTCGCCGGCCAGCACGTCGTAGGCCTGCGTCGGCTCGTCCGGGGACTGGCTGAACAGGCTGGACGGGCCGGGCTCGGCCGCCGCGGCACCTGCGTCGGGGTCGGCCCCGAACAGGCCGGACGAACCGGTCGACGGCCCAGCACCGCGGTCGTCGGCGCCGGCGTCGCCCGACGCGAGGTCCTCGATGGTCACGATCGGGCGCTCGGGGGCCGGCTCCGGTGCCGGCGGCGCAGGTGTCGCGTCGCCAGCGGGTGCCGGCGCCGAGTTGGTCTGCGCCCTCGGCGTGTCGTCGAGCCGCACGTCGGTGGCCGACGAGGCCGCCGGGGCCGATGACGCGCTGCCGGGCGCCGACCCCTCGGTGGACGGCGCCGGTCGGGTCGGCGGTTCCGGGGTGGATGCAGATCCGGCGGAGGCGGGTGAATCGGACGGCGCGGGTGTGTCGGTGGCGGCGCGGTGCTCGGGCCCCGACGCCACCGGATCGGAACGATCCGCCGACGCCCCGGTGCGTTCGCCGCTCGACGCCGACCGTCGTGACACGGAGTCGATCAGGGTGTCGTTGCTCATCCCGCCCAGCTCCGGGGCGCGGTCGGGGGTGAGGCCACCGGGCTGATCGAGGATGCGGTTGATGTCGTCGAGCCCGGCGCGGATCTTGGTGCGGTGCTCGTCGAGGTAGTGACGGAGCAGATCGACGTCGAGTTGCAGCCCGTCGCGCTGGGAGCTGAGGCGCGCCACATCCTCCTCGATGACCGCGACGCGCTCCTCGACGAGCCGGTCGGCCTGCGCGTTGGCGTCGCCCTTGAGCCGCTCGGCCTCACGCTCGACCTCGACGACCACGGTCGCAGCCCGGTCGCGGGCGTCAGCGATGATGTCGCGAGCCTTCGCCTCGGCATCGCCGACGGTGGCGTCAGCGGTCTTCTGCGCCATGGCGAGCACACCGGTGGCGGCCTCGATCTCCGACGCAGGCGTCGTCGGGGGGGCCGGCGCCGCCTTGGCGGCCGCTACGGCCTTGGCCGCAGCCGCCTCCGCCGCCGATCGACCCTTCTGCGCCTCGGCGAGCGCGACCTCGGCCGCCTCGGCGCGGCGGGTCGCGAGACGGAGCATGTCCTGGAGCTCGCCGACCTTGCCGCTCAGCTCACGGAGGAAGTTGTCGACCTGATCGCGGTCGTACCCCTTCTTGGCTTCCGCAAACTGGATGTTCGTGAGGAGTTGAGGCGATCCGTCCATGGGTCGATGGTAGCCACCCTGCGGGGACGCGCCGTCGATCCGCCCGACCGGTCCGGCCGAGCCCGTGGCCGGTCGACCGCCCGCTCAACAGATGATGCCGGAGAGGACGATGATGCCCACGAAGACGATGATCGGGGACAGATCGAACGCCATCGCCCCGGTGCGGATCGGGGGGATCACCGAACGGACCGGAGCGAGGATCGGCTCGGTGATCTGGAACAGCACCCGGTTGATCGACGCCATGACGCCGCCGCTCGGGACGGGGAACCAGCTCAGCAGCATCCGGGCGAAGAGCACGAAGGTGAACAACTGGAGGAGGAGGCAGATCAGTGCGCGCATGAAACGGTGCGAATCCCTTTCTCGGTCCCCGAAGGGTACAACCGCCCACGCACCGGAGGCCCCCGCTCACCGCTGGCGACGTCGCGGGTGGGACCTGCGACGAGCCCACGATCAGGCGTCGTGCAGGCCACGCTCCTGCAGCCGACGGCGCTCCTCGGCCGACACCTCCACGTTGGTGGGGGTGAGCAGGTACACCTTCGTCGCCACCTTCTCCATGTGGCCACCGAGCGCGTAGCAGATGCCGCTGCAGAAATCGAGCAGCCGCCGGGACAGTTCGCGGTCGACGCCCTGGAGGTTGAGGATCACCGGCTGGGAGGCCTTGAACTTGTCGGCGACCTCCTGCGCGTGGTTGAACGACTTCGGCGAGATCACGGACGGCTTGGCTTGGGCAGACACAGCTCGTACCACCGACTTGGTCTTGGGGGGAAGGGGGGAAGCGTCGCCGCGGGTTGCAGACGGGACGGCGCGGACCGCCGACTGCTCGCTGACCGGCTCGGGAGCGGGCTTGCGTTGACGCCCCGGAGGTGACGGACGCGAGGCGGCGACCCGGACGGGCGGCGGCGCAGCGGCCGGTTGCCGCGGTGGCGCCGGCCGGGCGGCCGGGGGCGCGGGCCGCGCGGCGGGAGGCGAGGGGCGACTGGGAACAGGACGGGGGGCCACGGCCTGCGGCCGGGCGGTCTCCACCGGGCGGAGATCTTCCTCGCGCGCGATCGGCGCCGGGTCCGGCGCCTCGTCGTAGTCCTCGAACTCTTCGTACTCGTCATCTGGCCCGAGCCCCAGGTACAGCTGGGCCCGCTTGAGGAAGGAAGCCATCGAACCTCCTGAGCCGGCTCGCGACGAGCGTCGCGCGACCTGCTCACGGTCTATGGGAACCCGGTTACCCTAGTGCGCGCCAGCCTGCGAACCTGATTTCGCCACCGTGGCCCACCTCGCGCCGTGCGCGCGGCACCCGATCTCCGGCCGAACCCTCGACCTCCACCGCACGTCGCCAGGCGGTCGACCGGCCGTGGTCACCCGTCTGCGGGACGCGGCGGACGGGGCCCGAACAGGCCACGGCCGACCCGGACCATGGTGGCACCGCAGGCCACGGCGACCTCGAGGTCGCCGCTCATGCCGATCGAACGCTCTGGGAGGTCGAAGGCGTCGGCGAGCGCCACCAGTCGCTCGAAGCCCGGCCTGGCCATCGCCGGCGGACCCTCGGGTGCCACCCCCATGAACCCGTGCACCGCCAGTCCGGCGTCACGTGCCATGCCGACGAGGGCGGGCACCTCCTCGTCGCTGCACCCGCCCTTCTGGGGCTCCCCCGACAGGTTGATCTGGATGAGGATCGACGCTCCGGGTGCGCGCTTGGCGATCTCACGGACGAGCGCCGGGCGATCCACCGACTGCCACAGCGCCACGTGGGATGCGATCTGACGGACCTTGTTGGTCTGGAGCCGCCCGAGGAAGTGCCACCGGACCTCGACCGGGTCCGAGGCCGAGTCCGAGGCCGAGTCCGAGGCCAAGGCCGTGACCTTGGCGGTCAGCTCCTGGGCGTAGTTCTCCCCCAGATCCTCCAGCCCGGCGAGCGACGCGGCTCGCGCGACCGTTGCATCGAAGCCCTTGGTGACGGCCACCAGCCGGACCCGGTGCGGGTCGCCGCCGGCCGCGCGGATCCGCGCGCGAACCCGATCGACGTTGGCCGCGACGTCCACCGGGTCCGGCGCCACCACCCCGTCGCTCACGTCGATGGTCCGGTCGCCCTCGGGGTCGTCCGCCACGCGACGGTCGCCATGCGACCCGGCTCGGCGCGGGCGCGATGGGAGAAGTACCGCTGCGGCTCGCAGGCGGTGCACGGCGGACCGTCGGATCCGATCGGCGCCTCGACCACCCCGGCTCGGCCCAGCGTGCGGTGGACGACGGCCAACAGGTCCAGCGCCGGCGACCCGGCGGCGGTCACGCCTCGGATCCCCGGACCGAACCGGCTCTCGAGTCGACCCAGATCGTCGGCGCCGAACTCGTAGCACCCGGTGCGCAGGCAGGGACCCACCCGGGCCACGATCGTCCGGGCTCCGATGGCGTGCAACGACGCCACCGTCGCCTCGAGCACCCCGGCCTCGAGCCCGCGCCACCCGGCGTGGGCCACGCCGAAGGGGCCCTCGGGGCTGACGAGCACCACCGGCACGCAATCCGCGGTCTGCACCGCCAGTGCGAGGTCGGGGTCACGGGTGACGAGCGCGTCGCCCTCGCGCCCGCAGACCGCGCTGACCGTGTCGGCGTCGACGGTGTGGACGGTCGACCCGTGGACCTGGCGCAGCCACACCCACGGGACGTCGACGACGGCGCGTCGGCGGGCGTCGAGCTCGGACGCATCGCACCCGAGCGCGAAGTCGCCGTCGAGGCGCTCGGTCGTGATCGAGCAGACGCCCGACACCGGGTCAAGGTTCCCGCGAGCGATCGAGGGTGGCGACGGGGTCAACCCGGTGACCGCCGGATCTACTTCAGGAACGAGGGCACGTCGAAGTCGTCGTCGCCATCGAGGTCCTCGTCGTCCTCGTCGGTGGCGAAGACGTCCTTGACCGGAGCCAGGTCGTTGGCGCGACCGGGCGATGCGGGAGGAGGCGGCGCACCGGGAGGGGCGGCGGTCGCGGACTTCTCGGTCCGCTCGCCGTCCCAGCGATCGAAGCCGGCGGCGATGACGGTGACCCGCACCTCGTCGCCCATCTCGTCGTCGATGACCGTGCCGAAGATGATGTTGGCGTCGGGGTGGGCGACGCCGTGGATGACCTCGGCGGCCTCGTTGACCTCGAAGAGGCCGAGATCGCTGCCGCCGGCGATGGTGAGCAGGATGCCGCGGGCGCCCTCGATGGAGGCCTCGAGCAACGGGCTGCTGATGGCCCCACGAGCCGCGTTGAGCGCCCGGCCGTCACCGGAGCCGTAGCCGATGCCCATGAGGGCCGACCCGGCGTCGCTCATGATCATCTTCACATCGGCGAAGTCGGTGTTGATCAGGCCCGGTGTGGTGATCAGGTCGGTGATCCCCTGCACACCCTGGAGCAGCACCTCGTCGGCCATCTTGAAGGCGTTGAGGACCGAGGTCTTCTCGTTCGAGACGGTGAGCAACCGATCGTTGGGGATGACGATCTGGGTGTCGACCTTCTCCTTGAGACGCTGGATCCCCTGCTCGGCCTGGACGGCGCGACGGCGTCCCTCGAAGCCGAACGGACGGGTGACCACGCCGATGGTGAGCGCACCGATGGACTTGGCCACCTCGGCGATGACCGGAGCCGCACCGGTGCCGGTGCCACCACCCTTGCCGGCGGTGATGAAGACCATGTCGGCGCCCTTGAGCACCTCCTCGATCTCCTCACGGTGCTCGTCGGCCGCCTGGCGACCGACATCGGGATCGCTGCCGGCACCGAGGCCACGGGTGAGCTCACGGCCGATGTCGAGCTTGACGTCGGCGTCGCTCATGAGCAGCGCCTGCGCATCGGTGTTGACGGCGATGAACTCGACGCCCTTCAGTCCGGCGTCGATCATGCGGTTGACCGCGTTGCAGCCGCCGCCGCCCACGCCGACCACTTTGATGACGGCCAGATAGTTCTGCGGATTGCCGGCCATAGCGTCTCGTACCTCCACGTCAGGGGTGTTCATGTCGGGCGCCGCCGCGAGTGGTGCTGGGGAGCCGGTGCTCTTCGGGGTTGGGGTCGTCGGGGAGTTCGGGCTGGCCGTGCCGACGGGAGCAGTGTCGCCGACGCTGGGGTCGGGTGGGGTGATGGTCGGCGCTCCGGGCGCCGCCGCCTTCTTCTTGGCGGCGCGCTTGCGGGGCTTGGCCGGCGCCTTGCGCGTCGCCGCCTTCTTCGCCGGACGGACGGTCGTCGCCGACTCGTCCACCTCGGGCGCCGTGCTCGGCTGGCCGGCACGGGTGTCGGGTTGGTCGGCGTGGGGCGACCCGGTGGGGTTCGTGGCCGGGTCCGGGGGGGCCGAGCCCGGGCTCGCGTGCGGCGCCCCGGGTGCGTCCGAGCCCACTGGCGTGTCCGGTCCGACCGGCGCACCGGGTGGCGGGGGTGGCGGAGGCGGTGGCGGGCGATCGCCGAGCGGTTCCGACGGGCGCACCGCATCCGGCGGTCCCGGGACGTCGGGCGCGGACGGTGACGGTTCGTCGATGGCGAAGAGTCGTTCGTCAGGCATCGCGTGGTCCTTCGGGAGGCTTGGTGAGCGCCGGCCGGCCCGCACCTGCCGACCCCATTCGTTCGTCCGAGGCCGAGACGCTCCGGCTTCGCACCCTCACGATCAACTGGAGGTCGAGGGTTGAGGGTTGCCGGAGGAGGTGCGAAAGACTAGGCACATGCTGGAACCCTGGTCAACACAGCGGTGTCGGCGAGCCGGAGGTCGATCCGGTCGACGCACGCCAGATCGACCTGGGCGAAGACCGCCTCCAACGACCGGATGCGCTCGTCGAGATCGGTGGCCGGGCCGAAGTGGACCGTCCCGGTGGGCTGGAGGACGAGCTCGATGTCGTCGGGTCCGGCCGAACGCACCACGACCACCCGGGTGCGCAGCGCGGGGGTCAGCACGCGGACGACATCGATCACGCCCTGGGTCGCGGGATCGAGCTGGTCCCCCACCGCCACCGGCGCCACCCCTTCGATGACGGGCAGGTCCGGCGGCGCGGTGGTGACCGCCAGGACCCGGCGATCCTCGCCCACGACCAGCCAGCCGGCCGCTCCGGCGTCGAGGATCGCGGCGGGTGTGCGTTCGACGACGGTCAGTCGCACCGCCCCGGACCAGTCACGCTCGGCTCGGGCATCGAGCACCCACGGCTCGGCTTCGACCCCGGCCACGGCCCGATCGAGGTCGAGGGCGACCAGCGCATCACCCGTGCGGATGCCCGACGCCCGCGAAAGGGTCGCGACGTCGCTCCGCTCGGCCCCCACCACCACGACGTCGTCGACGTCGAGCAGCGGCGAGCGGGTGAGCGCACCCGCGACCAGGACGACGACGAGCACGGCCACGAGCACCCCCAGGCGTCGGCGCACCCGATCGCGCTGCGCCTGCGCGACATCGTCGCGACGGGCGGCGATGCGAGGGTCCACCCCGGGCAGCGACCCGTCACCGGTGTCGCCATCCGGGGCCGGGTCGGGTTCGTCGTCGACGTCCACCCACTCCCACTCCCACCCGTCGTCGAGATCGGCCAGATCGCCGAGCTCCTCGGCGTCGACGCGCTCCGAGTCGGGATGGCGACGCCACCGGCGATCGAGGGTCGAACGGATCCTCATCGGTCGGACTCGGGGGGCGTCGGGGCGTCGAACCCGACCAGTCGGGTCTCGGCGGGGAGCTCCCCGCCCCAGCGCCGCGCCACCTGCTCGACGATCTCGTCCATCAACCGGCGGACGTCGTCGGCGGACCCGTTGCGATCGACCTGGATGAAGTTGGCGTGCTTGGGCGAGACCTCGGCCGAACCCACCCGGTGCCCCTTGAGCCCGGCGAGGTCGATGAGGCGTCCGGCCGATTCGCCCGGCGGGTTGGTGAAGACGGAGCCTGCGTTGGGTCCACCGGGTTGGTGGGCCCGACGCCACTGCACGATCTCCGAGATCAGGCGGTCGCCCGCAGCCCGATCGCCCTCGTCCAGCCGGAGGTCGGCGCGAAGCACGACCTGATGGGCAGCGAGGTCGGACCGGCGGTACCCCAGATCGAGCTCGGCCGCATCCATCTCCGTATCCTCGCCGCGGCGCAGGTCGAGGACGCGGACCCCCATCAGCGTCGCCGCCATGTCGGATCCGTGCCCTCCTGCGTTCATGCGCACCGCTCCGCCGACCGATCCGGGGACGCCGACCGCCCACTCGAACCCGGTCAGCCCGGCTGCGACGGACCGACGAGCGACGACGGGAAGAGAAGCTGCAGCACCGGCCCGCACGACGGTGCCGTCGACGTCGACCGTCGCGAAGGCCTCACCGAGCACCAGCGCCAGCCCCGGAAAGCCGCGGTCGGCCACCAGCAGGTTCGAACCCTTGCCCACGAGCAGCACCGGCACATCGGACCCCCGCACCGCGTCGGCGACGCGACGCAGGTCGGCGTCGCTCTCGACCGACAGGAACACCGCTGCCGGTCCGCCGACGCGATAGGTCGTGAGCGGACCGAGCGCCACGTCGCGGGATGCCGACGGTCCGAGCGCCTCAGCCAGCTCGTCCCACTGCTCGGCATGCGGTCCATCGGCGCCCGGCCCGCTCACCCCCGACCCGCTCACCCCCGACCCGCTCACGTCGGGTCGGCGGTCGTGCCATCGCCGGAGCGCGCCGTGGTCGGCCGACCCAGGCGGCCCATGACGTCGTCGGGGACCGTCGTCAGATCGCCGGCTCCCAGGGTGAGGCAGACGTCGCCGGGGCGCAGCTCGTCGGCCAGGAACCGGACGAGGTCCTCGCGGTCGGGCAGGTGGACGAGGCGCCGGTGCGGGTCGTGATCGAGCACCGCGTCGACCACGAGCTTGGACGTGATGCCGGGACGGGGTGCCTCACCGGAGGCGTAGATGCTCGTGACGACGAGCACGTCGGCCACGTCGAACGCGTCGGCGAAGGTCGGCCACAGCGACTCGGTGCGGCTGTAGCGGTGCGGCTGGAAGACGCAGACGATGCGGTCCCACCCACCCACCCGCGTGGCGTCGAGGACGGCGCGGACCTCGGTGCGGAGGTGGTCGTAGCTGTCGATGAAGGTGATGCCCCCGACCTCGCCCCGCCGCTGGAAACGACGGCTGACGCCTCCGAAGCGGGCCATCGCGGCACGCGCGGGCTCGAACGGGGCGCCGAGCAGGAGGCCCGTGACCACGGCGGCGGTGGCGTTGCGGGCGTTGTGGTCCCCGGGAACCGGCAGGGCGATCGAGCCGACCACCCGGTCGCCCTCGTCCGTCCGGTGCACGATGGTGAACGAGACGCCGTCGCGATCGGTCGCCAGGTCGACGATCCGGTACTCGGCATCGGGGTGGGTGCCGTAGGTGACGACCCCTGGGATCGAGGCCAGCGCGGCCGCTCCCGGATCATCGGCACACACCACCGTGGGGCCCTCGGTCCCGGCGGCGAACTCGACGAAGGACGCTTCGAGCGCCTCGAACCCACCCCAGTGCTCGAGGTGGTCCGCTTCGATGTTGGTGACGATCGACGCGATCCGGGGAAGGGTGACGAAGGTGCCGTCGCTCTCGTCGGCTTCGACGACGAACAGGTCGCCGCTGCCCCAGGTGGCGCCGGTGCCGAGCTCGAGCACGTCGGCACCGATGATGAACGACGGATCGAGGCCGGCCTCGCGCAGGACCATGGCCAGCATCGACGAGGTGGTGGTCTTGCCGTGGGTCCCGGCGACCGCGACGGTGCGACGGGTCGAGGCGATGGCGCCGAGGATCTGTGCCCGGCTCCACACCGGCACGTTCGCCGCCCGGGCGGCGACGACCTCGGGGTTGGCGTCGTCGACCGCGGTCGATCGGGCCACGAGGTCGATGTCGTCGCCGAGGTGCGCGGTGGCGTGACCGACGTGGGCCACGATCCCGAGCGAGCGGAGGCGCTCGAGGATCGCCGAGCTCGCCTGGTCGCTCCCCGTCACGTGATGGCCCATCGCCGCGAGGGTCGTGGCGATGGCGCTCATCCCCGATCCACCGATGGCGACGATGTGGATGTGGCGCGGCTCGACGAGCAGCGATGCGAGATCGGCCGCCTGAGCGGAGAGAGGATCGGACCGGTCGGGCGGGATCGGGTCGGGCGAGGTCGGGACGGTCATCGACGGGCGTGTTCCTCGATGAGTCGGGCGATGCGGTCGGCGGCGTCGGGGTGGGCCAGCTCGCGAGCGCGCTCGCCCATCTCGGCCCGTCGCCGGGGGTCGGCGACCAGGGCATCGAGCTCGGTGGCGAGTCGCGCCGGGGTGCACTCGCGGTCGGGGACCAGGATCGCCGCGCCGCGCCGGACGAGGGCTTCGGCGTTGTAGGTCTGGTGATCGCGAGGTGCGATGGGCAACGGAACCAGGATCGACGGGACCCCCGCCGTCGCGATCTCCGACACGCTGCCCCCGGAACGGCTGACCACGATGTCGGAGGCGGCCAGCAGCAGGTCCATGCGGTCCTCGAACGGAAGGGCCTCGTAGACGAGCGCGCGGTCGGACAGGTCGGGGAGAGCAGCGACGTAGTCGTCCCAGTCCCGCCGGCCGATGATGTGACGGATGGCGACATCGCTGCGGTCGGCCCACGCGTCCACCAACCCCCGGACCGCCTCGTTCACCCGCCTCGATCCGAGCGAACCGGTGAACACGCCGATGACGACCCGGCCCGCGGGCACGTCGAGGGCGACACGCGCGGCGGCGGGGTCGCCCTCTTCGGCGAGCGCGAGGATCTCGGCGCGCACCGGGTAGCCGGTGACGACCGATCTCGGCAGATCGGTGCCCTCGAACGGCACGGCCGAAGCCTTGGCGAACCGTCCGGCGAGGAGGTCGGCGGCGCCGGCGCGGGCATCCCGGGCAACGACGACCATGGGGATCCGGAGGACGACCGCAGCCACGATGCACGGCACCGCCGCGTACCCGCCCAGGACCACGATCACGTCGGGACGCATGCGTCGGACCAGACCGATGCCCTTGACGACCCCCGCCACGATCGCCAGCACCGACCGCACCGCGGCGAGCGACACGCGCCGCTCGATGCCGCGCCCGGGGAGGGTGGCGAGTGCGAACCCGGCTTCGGGGACGAGCGACGTCTCGATGCCGCGGTCGCTCCCGACGAAGCGGATGCTCTCGGCCGGGTGGCCCCGCGCCACGAGGGCGTCGGCGACGGCCAGGCCGGGCAGCACGTGGCCTCCGGTGCCTCCCGCGGCGATGCAGGCGTAGGTCCCGCTCACGAGCGGGTCTGTCGAGCGACGTTGAGCAACATGCCCGCCGCGATCATGCTGAACAAGAGCGACGATCCACCCGACGACACGAACGGGAGCGGCACGCCCATCACGGGGAGGGCTCCGACCGCCTGACCGATGTTGAGGAACGCCTGGATGATGAACCAGGTCGTGATCCCGGTGGCCAGGAGGGCACCGAACCGGTCGGGGGCCCGCATGGCGACCTGGAAGCCGACGACCGAGACCGCGATGAGCAGAGCGATGACGAGCAGCCCCCCGAGGAAGCCGGTCTCCTCGGCGATCACCGAGAAGATGAAGTCGGTGTGGGCCTCGGGCAGGAAGCCCCACTTGGAACGACCTTCGCCCAGGCCCGTTCCGGTGATGCCGCCGTTGGCGAGGGCGGTCTTGGACTCGATCGTCTGGTACCCCGTGTTCTGGAGGTCCTGCCACGGATCCAGGAAGGCCGAGATCCTTCGCCAGCGCCAGGGGAACAAGATGGCGAAGGCGGCTCCGGCGGCCACGCCTCCGGCCAGCACGATGCCGATCCACCGGCCGCTCGTCCCGGCGACGAACAACATGGCGACCATCACCGCGAAGATGATCGCCGTGGTGCCGAGGTTGGGCTGCAACATGATCAGCACGCCCGCCCCCCCGAACGTGAGCAGCACCGGAACCAACGTGAGGCGGATGTCGGCGATCCACTTGGCCCGACGGGCCAACAGATCGGCCCAGAAGATGATGAGCGTGAGCTTGACCAGCTCGGATGGCTGGATGCTCAAGGGGCCGTAGCCGAGCCAACGGGTGGCGCCGTTGGCCTCGATGCCGACCCCCGGCACCACGACGAGCACGAGGAGGAACAGCGATCCGAGCAGGAGGAGGCCGCAGCGGCGCCGCCACGTGCGGTAGTCGCGTCGCATGATCAGGACCATGGCGACGAGCGACACGGCGAACCACAGCGCCTGGCGGCTGAACTGGTACCAGGGTGATCCGTAGTCCTCGAGCGACGACACCGACGACGCCGACAGGATCATCGCCAACCCGGCGAGGTTGAGCGTGAGCACCAGCGACAGCAGGATCACGAACGGCTTGGAGCGACGACCCGGCGGGTTGGTGGACGCGAGCCGCCGGCCCTTCGATCGGACATCGTCGGCGTACGGCTCGACCAGATCGATCGAGGCTCGGCTCCGCAGGTCGGTCACCGGCGCGATCGCCGGCGCGGCCGATCGCCTCGGGCGGGCGGGCGAGCCCGAGCGCGACGGCGAACGCGACGGCGGGATCGACCGGTCCGGGGACGCCGGGCGCCGTCCGGCCGAGCGCGTCGTCGCCGTGGGCGAGGGTCGGGATCGGGTGGTCACGTCGGCGTCTCCTCGGTCCGCGGTCGGGGTGATGGGTCCGGGGCTGCGTCGCTCGCACGAGCGCGGACCAGGCGGGCGAAGTCGTCGCCCCGCTCGGCGTAGGAGCCGTACCAGTCGAACGATGCACAGCCGGGCGACAGGATGACCGCGTCGCCGGGGCGAGCCAGGTCGGCGGCCGCTTCGACGGCATCGGCCATCGACGTGGCGACCACCACGGGTCGGCGGCCGGAGAACGCGTCGACGACCTCCGCCGCGGCGTCACCGATGGCGACGACGCCCCGCACCTGCGGACTGGCGTCGGCGAGCGGCGACAGATCGATGCCCTTGTTGCGGCCGCCGGCGATGAGGACGGCCGACGTGAAGCCGCGCAGGGCGGCCAGCGTGGCGTGGGGGGCGGTGGCCTTCGAGTCGTCGAACCAGCGCACGCCGTCGGCCTCCGCGACGAGCTCCACCCGATGCGCGAGCCCGCTGAACGTCTCGAGCGCGGTGCGCACCCCGCTCGCCGTGGCGCCTCCGGCCAGGGCGGTCGCCGCGGCCGCCAGGGCGTTGGCCTGATCGTGCGGGAGCGAGCGGAACATGGCGGTGGTCTCGATGAGCAACGAGTCCCCCGGTCCGATGAGGCGATCGCCGACGACGGTGTAGTCGGCGGTGCCGGCGCCACCGAGCCCGAAGGTGAGCGTGCGCGCCTGCGGGTTGCGGTTGCGCATCACCACCGGGTCGTCGGCGTTGGCGATGGCCACCCCGCGGTCGGGCCCGAGATCGCGCCACACCTGCGCCTTGGCCGCCTCGTAGGCGTCGAGCGACGCGTGCACGTCGAGATGATCGGCCGCGAAGTTGAGCCACGTGGCCACCGCCGGTTCGAAGCGCCGGGACCGCCCGAGCCGGAAGGAGGACGCCTCCACGACGAACACCTCGGTGGCCGGATCGGCGATGGCGGCGACGAGCGGGACCTCGGTGTTGCCCACGGCGGCGGCCCGGGTGCCCGACGCCTCGAGCATGTCGGTGACGAGGGTGGTGACGGTGGTCTTGCCGTTCGTGCCGGTGATCGCGAGGACGGGTCGGTCGTCCCAGAAGCGGGCGAGGTCGAACTCGCTGAGCACCGGGACCGATGCGTCGGCCGCCTCGGCGAGCACGGGGTGGTCGTCGCCCAGACCGGGTGCGGGGAGCACCGCGGTACGCCCCTTCAGCATGGCGCGCCACCGGTCGCGATCAGGTGCCTCGACGAGCTCCACACCTGCTGATTCTGCTCGTCGGCGACGCTCGGCCGAGGGATGGTCGTCGACCGCCAGCACGGCGCCACCGTGGGCGAGGACCGCCCGGGCGACCGCTTCGCCGGTGACCCCGAACCCGACCACGAGGACGTCCCCGGCGAGAGCTGCGTCGGCCGCGTCCATCAGTCGACCGCCCCGGGGATCGAGACGTAGTCGGCGTAGTAGAAGCCGAGCGCGAGCGCGGTGAACAGTCCGGCGAGGATCCAGAACCGGATGATGACGGTGGTCTCGGGCCAGCCCTTCTGCTCGAAGTGGTGGTGGATGGGGGCCATCTTGAAGATCCGGCGACCGCCGAAGAGCCGGAAGGAGGCAATCTGCAGGATGACCGACATCGTCTCGAGCGCGAAGAGCCCACCGACGACGATCAGCAGGAGCAGCGTGTTCGTCGTCAACCCGAGACACGCCAGTCCGGCGCCGAGCGCCAGGGAGCCCGTGTCACCCATGAAGATCCGGGCAGGCGCGGCGTTCCACCAGAGGAAGCCCGTGCACGCCCCGAGCATGGCGGCGGCGATGACCGCCAGGTCGAGCGCATGGGGGGTCTCGTAGATCGTCGGGTGCCGGAACGCCCAGAACCCGATCACCACGAAGGCGGCGAACGCGAAGATGGCGGATCCCCCGGCGAGGCCGTCCATGCCGTCGGTGAGGTTGACCGCGTTCGTGACCGCGAGGATCGTGAGCGCCGCCAGGAGGAACCACCCGATCGAGCCGAGCTCGATGCCCGGCGAGTCGTAGCGGGTGAACGAGAGGGTGGTGTGTTGGGCGGTGAAGTTGAGCAGGAGGGCCGGGAACCCGCACGCGACGATGAGCAGACCGATGCTCTTGGCCCGCTTGCTGAGACCGAGGTTGCGCTCGTTACGGATCTTGATCCAGTCGTCGAGGAACCCGACGATGCCGGCGCCGACGATGGCGAGCACGGTGAACAGACCGGTGTAGGTGAACACGCCGGGGCGGTCGGTCACCTTGAGGAGGAGATCGCTCACGACGTAGGCGCCGACCGCCGCCACCACGATCGCCACGCCACCCATGGTTGGGGTCCCGGCCTTCACCTGGTGGGTACCGGGGAGGTCCTCGTGGATCGGTTGGCCGATCTTGCGACGGGTGAGCGCGTCGATGAGCAGCTTGGTGCCGAGCAGCGAGAGCGCGAGCGCGACCGC
>JBBSTY010000113.1:0-14225 GCA_038235385.1 Acidimicrobiales bacterium
CGCGCGCCCCCCCACATGCCGGGGCCGCCGCCCCCGACCCCCCCGGGGGCCCCCCCCCCCCCGACGCGCGGCCGGGGCGCCCCCACCCCCGGGGGGGTGGGGCAGCGACGCGTCGTGCGATCAGCCCTGCGTCGCCGCCGGATCGTTGACCACCATCGCGGTGACCATGCCGAAGAGGCCGGTGTCGTTCTCGGCGTGGCTCAGGATGTGGCAGTGCCATGCCCAGATGCCGATGTCCTCGGCGGTGGGATGGACGAGCACGCTGTAGCGCTCACCGGGCGCGATGTTGATGGTGTCGGCGTAGTACGGCTGGACGAGCGGGAACCCGTCCTTGGCCACCACCAACTGCGGCACGTGATGCAGGTGCATCGGGTGACTCTGGAGACCCTCGTTGTAGTAGTGCATGAGGATCCAGTCGTCGGGATCGGCGACGATCGGCTCCGTGGCCGGGTAGCTCTTGCCGTTGAGGGTCAGACCGATGACCCCGGCGTCGTTGGTGACCATCACCAGCTCCTGGTCGAGGACCATGTCCTCGGGAACCGGCAGGTTGTTGATGTTCGATCCGCGGGGCAGCGGGGTGTCACCCACCTGGAACACGGCGAACAGCCCGTTCACCACGGCGATGTTCCCGTGGTCGTGGGCGTGGTACATGCCCATCTCGCTGTGGTTCGGCACCGTGAAGGCGTAGGTGAACGACTCTCCGGGCTTGATCGCCGGCTGGGTCAGGGGGGCGATGCCGTCCATGTTGAACGGCGTCGTGATCCCGTGCCAATGGATGTCGGTGCTCACCGGCAACTTGTTGGTGATGATGATCTCGACCTTGTCGTTCGGCTCGACCCGGATCCAGGGACCGGGCACCATCCCGTTGTAGGCCCAGGCCTTGACGATCTTGCCCGGCTCGGTCTCCCAGTCGATGATCTCGGACTCGAGCGTGAAGCGCTTGGTGCCGTCGGCGAGGACCTCCGGGACCAGCTTCTGGTTGCCGATGCCCTCGGTGGCGTCGCCCTTCATGAACGTGTCGAGGTTAGCCTGCATGCCCTCGGCCATCTTGGCGTCCATGGCCGCGTAGTCGACGTCGCCGCCGCTGTGATCCATGCCCGCCATGGACGAGTCGGCCCCCGCGGCCAGCGTGGCGGTGCCGCCCCCTTCGGCGGCGACGAGCGTGGCGGTCATCCCGGAGGACTCGTGGCCCGGGATCAGGCACACGACGGCGTAGGTGCCTGCGGCCACGTCGCCGAGCTCGAGGGTGGCCGATGCGCCGGGCGCGATGTCGGGCGTCTTCTTGCCGAGCCCCTTCACCTCGAGGTTGTGGACCTGGGTGCCGGCGTTGGTGACCGTGAGGGTGACCGGGCCGGTCCCGACGGCGATCGTCGACGGCGAGATGGTGAACTCGGCCAGCGTCACCGTGACCGGCGCCTGGGCAGCGCTCGTCGAGGCGCCCGGTTCGTAGGTGGCCACCACGATGATGCCGAGGGTGGCCAGCAGGAAGGCGGCGACAGACGTGAACGCGGCGAAGATCGAGAACGTGCTGCGGTCGTCGACCGGCCCGGGACGGGGCATGGGTGCTCCTCGGTGCTCGGACCAGACGGTGCTGGTCCTGGGTGGGGCCGCGTCGGCAGTGACCGACGCGGTCGTTCAGGGGAATGGTGCTGGACGGCGTCTGATGGCGGAAGGGACCTTGGTCCCCTTCAGGACGAGACCGTTGGCACATCCGAACGCAGCTCCCCGAACCGGCCGGCAAGCGCGGAACCACGAGAACAGGACCTAAGCCTCTGGGATGGACGGGCCCGGTGCACTTGGCTGGCCCCATGCAGCTCGACCACAACGGTCTCGAAGTGCTCGATCGGGCCGAGTGCCTCGAGCTCCTCCGGTCGGTCCCGATCGCCCGGATGGGCCTGTCCATGAAGGCCCTGCCCGTGATCCTGCCGGTCAACATCGCGGTCGAGGGCGACAACATCTTCGTGCGGACCGACACCGGTTCGAAGGTGGAAGCTGCGCTCCACCACGCCGTGGTCGCGGTGGAGGCCGACCACCACGACGCGTTCGGTCACACCGGCTGGAGCGTGCTGGTCCAGGGCCAGACCCGCCTGATCGAGGACCCCCGCGAGATCGACCGGCTCCACGACCTGCACCTGGTGTCGTGGGCCAACCACGAAGCGGCGCTGTGGGTTGCCATCTCCGCCGAGATCGTGACCGGCCGACGCATCCGCCACGACCTCGCGGCGCGCCCGTTGCCGACGTCATCGCAGATCGAGGTGTCGCCTCCTGCGCCTGGCGCTATACCCTAGGGGGTATGTGCCAACGGACGCAGTGCAAGGTGTGCAAACGACCGACCTACCGGGGCTGCGGCCGCCACGTCGAGCAGGTCCTGGCTGACGTGCCCCCGTCGGAGCGATGCTCGTGCTCGACCAGCGGCGCCGAACCCCGACCCGATGGCGCCATCCGGTCCTGGTTCAAGGCACGCTCGGCGAACCGCCCCGCCTGAGCCCACCCCGGCCACCACGTTGTGTCGGACCGCCCGAACGCCCGAGCGACCCCGGAGCTCACGACCCGCCGTCGGTTGCTGCCCCTCCGGAGACCCCGGCGCCCGATGGCGGATACGGACCGACCTTGCGCCCCGAGACCGAGTCCGACGCGAGTCGCATCCAGTGCTCCTTGGCGCCTTCGGCCCAGGGGTCGATCGGGAGCGACTGGAGCCGTTGGAGGGTCGTGGTGTCGTAGCGGGTCACCTCTTCGAGTCGCCCACGGATGACCACGCTCCAGCCCGAACGCGACGCGCGATCGAACGCGTCGATCTCGAAGCAGGCCGGCGACCGAGGGCCTTGGTCGAGCTTGGTGCCGGGGTCGGAGCGGAACACAATGTCGTCGCCGTCGAGCACGTAGTTGATGGGCAGGATGAGCGGAGCGTGCCCGTCGAGCACCGCCAGGCGGCCGACGTGGTCGGCCGCCACCAGTGCCAGGCACTCGTCGCGGTCCATCCACTCGAGGTGGTTCCGGGTGTCGACCTTCTTCATGGTCATGACCCCTCCCGTCAGCCCGCCGCGCCGTCGCGTCGGTCGACCTTCCTGAGAACTCGATCCCAGGACGAGCGTGGCTCATCGCCGGGGCTCCTGCAAGGGTAGAACGTCACCGAGGGGGCCGCCGACGCCGGCCGCCATCGCCACGGCGAGGGCGGTCGAGCCCAGAAGGGACGAACGACCCTGGACCGGCGCACCGCGACCCCGTAACTGTTGAGCAGGTCATCTGCCGCCCGCTCCGGGTCCTTCGGCACACATCGGCCGAGAACGGGAGGTGGTCATGGAACGGCTCACGTCGGCGGATGCCTGGTACCTGTACGTGGAGAGCCGGACCGTTCCCCTGCACGTGTTGGGGGTGCTGGTGCTCGACCCGTCCACCGCACCCGCCCCGTTCACGTTCGCCTCGATGCGCGCCTACATCGACGGGCGTCTCGACCTGATGCCGGCACTGGGGAGACGCCTCGTCGAGGTCCCGCTCGCGATCGACCACCCGAGCTGGATCGACGATGCCGACTTCGACCTCGACCAGCACCTGCACCACCACGTGTTGACGGAGGGCGGTTCCGACGCGGCGCTGCGCACCTTCATCGGCGAGTTCGCGGCCGTCCGCCTCGACCGTACGAGGCCGCTGTGGGACCTCGTCCTCGTCGAGGGCCTCGCCGACGGCACGGTCGCGATCGTCATGAAGCTCCACCACTGCATCATCGACGGGGTCTCCGGGATGGAGATCATGGCGCACCTGCTCGATCTCTCCCCGACTCCGCCCGAGCGCGAGCGAACGGCGGTCCGGCCCGACGAACGCCCTCCGGGGGACGTCGAGACGATCGCCGCAGCGACCTGGAACCGGCTCAGCGATCCCGCTCGGCCGTTTCGGGCCGCCCGCGGGATGGCCTCCTCACTCGTGAAGATGGCGGGAGGTTCGATCGGTCGGCGACTCGGCGGATCCGACGGCGCAGCTCACCCGCTGAACGCCCCGCGCACCCGGCTCAACGCGTCGCTCACCGCCAACCGAGCAGTGGCGTTCGACGGGGTGCCGCTCGCCGACCTCAAGGTGATCAAGCGCGCCTTCGACGTGACCATCAACGACGTCGTGCTCGCGGCCTGCACGCAGGGTCTGCGCAAGCATCTCGCCATCCACGACCGCGTCCCCGACCGAGCCCTGGTGTGCTCGGTGCCGGTCTCGACCCATGGTCAGGACGATGGCGACGGGTCCACGAACCAGGTGTCGAGCCTGTTCGTCCACCTTCCGGTGCACCTCGCCGACCCGTTGGAGCAGCTCGCGGCGATCCACGCCGGCGGCCTCGGTGCCAAGGAGATCCAGGCGTCGCTCGGGCCGGGGATGATCGGTGACGTCGTCGACATCATGCCTCCGCCGGTGTTCCAGTTCGCGTCGACGATGTACTCCCGTTCCGGCCTGGCCGATCGCATGGCACCGATCCACAACCTCATCGTTTCGAACGTCGTCGGCTCCCCGGTCCCCCTGTACCTGGACGGCGCGACGGTGTTGGCCATGTTCCCGTTCGGTCCGCTGATGGAGGGCGCCGGCCTCAACATCACCGTGCTCTCGCACGTCGGGACCATGAACATCGGCCTCAT
Organism: Acidimicrobiales bacterium; assembly: GCA_038235385.1. GTDB lineage: Bacteria > Actinomycetota > Acidimicrobiia > Acidimicrobiales > Acidimicrobilacustridaceae > JBBSTY01. The sequence continues at coordinate 4,614 of JBBSTY010000113.1, forward strand.
CGCGTGTCCGGACCTGGTGCCGGAGCCCGAGGAGCTCCTGCGCTCGATCCTCGACGGGTTCACCACCCTGCTGGGTCTCGTCGGGGGGGCGGCGGGTAGCCCCGCCGCCACAGACACCCCCGGCGCCGGCGCCCCCCCCCCCCGAACCTGACACCGGCTGCTCAGGCGACCAGCCCGCGTCGCTCGAGCGACGCATCGACGAACCGCCAAGCCCGATCGGACCACAGGTACCCGACGTGGTTGCCCGGGAACCAGCACGTGTCCGGAGCCTCCCAGTGCTCCCAGAGCCGACGGGCGTGCTCCGGTGTGGCCAACCGGTCGCCGAGACCGGCGAAGATCGCTCGGGCGTCCTGGGGCACCACGACCGGCATGGCGAGTGGAGACACGACACGGTGCACGTCCTGCGCGGTGCCATCCATGATGTGGTGCTCGATGCTGCGCAGGTTCAGGTGACGCGGTGCGTGGTGATGCACCAGGTCCGGGAAGTCGATCATCGGGATCCCGGCGAGCACCAGATCGAGGTCGGGTTCGAACGCGGCGGTCAGCGCCGTCATCAGTCCTCCCAGGGAGACACCGAAGACACCGATGCCGGCCGGGTCCTGGCGGCGGACCCAGGTGAGCAACCGACGGATGTCCCACAGCGATTGGCTGAGCCCGTGCACCGAGTTCATGAGATCGAAGCCGAGGAACTCCTCACCACTGAACCGGCTCAGCCGGCGAGAGCCGTGCATGGGCAGCACGATGGCGGCGATGTTGACCCCCAGCTCGTCGTGGAGGTGACCGGCGTGGAAGCTGATCAGGTCCATGAAGACCGAGCCGGTCCCGAACCCGTGGATGCACACGACCCACGGACGATCGGGTTCCGGATGACGCAGGAGCCACGCCGAGGCCGTCCGGTTGGATTCGAAGTCGAGCCAGCGCTCGCGGCCCGGAAGACCGGCGTGCGGCGCAAACTCGCTGGGCCACCACAGTCGCTCGTAGCTGCGACCGAGCGCCCACCCCTTGGTCGTGGACGGATCCACGAGGTCGGGGGGACGCTCGTGGAACGACGTCGGATCCTCGAGCCATCCTCGTTGCTCGAACAGCGCATGGGCTTCGGTCAGTTCGGCGCCCACGCGCTCGTAGTCGGCACGCCGCGGGAAGCGGTTCGGTCCGACCGCCATGGCCATGATCGACTCGTCCATCACCACATGGCCGATCAGGGCCGGCGTGAGCCTGGTCTCCGGCGTGCCCGGGAGGGCGTCGTCGCTGTTGCCGAGCCACTCGCCCGTCATCCAACGCGCGGTGCGCGGGACCGCGGTCGTCAGCCGGGCCAGTGGCTGACGGGCGAGCCGCTTCTCCACCTGCCGGAAGGTCGCTGCCGTCCGGTCGACGACCGAGGCGGGGTGCCAGCACGATCGGGGGTGGGCACCATCATCTCCGGGAGATGCGTCGCCCCCGGGAGGATCAGGTGCCGCGGATGTCGAGACCGTTGCTTCCACGCTGGGGGTGTCCTCTCGTAGGGGCAGCGACCAGCCGGTCAGGTGACCGGTTCACGCCGCGGGCTCGGTGACCGGCGATCGCCGTGCCAACGCCTCCATCTCGGCGTCGATGTCCTCGGCGAGGAGCCAGGGGTCGGGGAGGCTCGCCGGGCACCCCAGCAACGAGACGAACAGCTCGTCACCGTAGCTCCACGCGGTGATGTTCAACCCGATGCCCTCGAGGATCGGCCCGGACGAGTAGATGGCGGTGATGACACCTCCGTCGAGCTCGAGGAGGCGGCTCGGGCCCGGCACGCACGACACGATGAGGTTGAGCGGCGGGCGCACGCGGTCGGCCAGTCCGCTCGCCGCCCACGTGCGGGTGGTCGCCATGTGGACGAACGGGGGGATGAAGCCCGCCCGGTGCTCGAAGAGCCCCACCCCCAACGCCGTCCGGACGCGCCGGGCGGCGACGGTCGAGGCGTGGATCGCGATCAACCGCTCGATCGGATCGTCGATGTCGGTGTGCAGGGGAAGGAAGAGGTTGTCGACGTGGTTCCCCGCGAGTCGGGGCTCCCCGGTCCTGGTGGCGACGGGGACCGACGCGACGAGGCTGCGCGGCGGGAGGTCGTCGGTGCGCTGCAGGTACCGCCGGATCCCGCCGGAGCACACGGTGAGGAACGCGTCGTTGAACGACGCTCCCACCGGTCGCCGGGTGCGGTTCAGCGTCTCGAGGGGAAGCGTGGTGGTCGCGAACGTTCGCTCCGGGGTGAGCGACACGTTGAACGGCGTCCGGGGACCGGCGAAGGGTCCCATCACGGGGGTCGACTCGTCCCGCCGGATCGCTCGCTTGGCGCGCAGACCCTCGAAGCTGCCCCTCGCCAACCGGGGAAGGGACCGCAACGCTCGCACGGCGCTCCGAGCGGTCGCCGCGTAGAGGGCGCGGTCCGACGGCACCGGCTCGGGCCGGAACGGCTCCACGACCGGGTCGGCATCGTCGGTGGCGAAGGTGTTGGTCAGGAGGGCGACCGCGGCGACCCCGTCGGCCAAGGCGTGGTGGATCTTCACGACGAACGCGACTTGATCGTCGGCGAGGCCATCCACGACGGTGAGCTCCCACATGGGGCGGTCCCGGGGCAGCGGCACCGCCGTGACGCGCGCCACGACGTCGGCCAACTCCCGGGGACCGCCGGGCGGAGCGGCCGTCACCCACGCGAGGTGTCGGCGGACGTCGAAGTCCGGATCGTCGATGACGACCGGGTTCCCGAGACCGTGGGGAACGGGCAGCACGCGACGCCGGAGCACCGGGAGACGTTCGATCCGCGCCGAGAGCAGCGGCGCCATGAGATCCGCGGTCAGTGCCTCCGGACGCGCCGAGACGTCGACGACCGCGACCTTGATGGTGTGCATGTGCGCCGACCGCGTCTCCGAGAAGAGGAAGCGGGCGTCCAGTCCGGACATCACCTTCATCGGCAGTCTCCCTGATCTGGCTGACCTGCCGGGAACCATGGTGGCCGCGAGCCGGCGACGGCGGAAGGGGCGAAGGTCCCCTTCCACCGAACCGAGACCGTCGTCAGGGTCGCGCGCGGACGATCAGACCTGACCTTCGGCTTCGAGCGCCGAGCAGCAGGTGTCGACCACCAGGCGGGTGACGGTGTACGGGTCCATGTTCGAGTTGGGCCGCCGATCCTCGATGTAGCCCTTCTGGTCCTTGTCGACCTGCCACGGGATGCGAACCGACGCGCCACGATCGGCGACGCCGTAGCTGAACTCGGTCCACGGGGCGGTCTCGTGCAGACCGGTGAGGCGACGCTCGACCCCGGCGCCGTACTGGATGATGTGCTCCTCCGCCTTCTTCCCGAGGGCTTCGCACGCCGTCACGATCGGCGGGTAGCTCTCTCGCATGGCCTTGGTGGAGAAGTTCGTGTGGGCACCGGCCCCGTTCCAGTCACCCGGCATGGGCTTGGGGTCGATGGTGACCGTGACGTCGAAGTCCTCGGCGACGCGGTAGAGCAGCCAGCGCGCGATGTACATCATGTCGCCGATCACCGGCGGCGCGGTGGGGCCGATCTGGAACTCCCACTGGCCCATCATCACCTCGGCGTTGGTGCCCGAGATGTCCAAGCCTGCGTCGATGCACGCCGTGGTGTGCACCTCGACGATGTCACGCCCCCAGATCTCGTCCGCACCGACGCCGCAGTAGTACGGACCCTGCGGACCGGGGAACCCGCCCTGGGGCCATCCGAGCGGACGACCGTTCTGCAGGAAGGTGTACTCCTGTTCGATCCCGAAGAGCGGCTCCTGCGCGGCGTACTGCTCGGCCACGGCGACGCACCCGGCTCGGGTGTTGGTCGGGTGCGGGGTGAAATCGGTCAGTTGCACCTCGGTCATGACCAGCACGTCGTCGCCGCCGCGGAGCGGGTCCGGGCACACGAACACGGGCTGGAGCACGCAGTCGGAGTTCTTCCCGGGCGCCTGGTTGGTGGAGGATCCGTCGAAGCCCCAGACTCCCGGCTCGGCGCCGTCCTTGAGGACCTTGGTCTTGGAGCGGAGCAACGGCGTGGGTTCGGTGCCGTCGATCCAGATGTACTCGGCTCGGTAGCTCACGGATGGGTTCTCCTACGTCTCGGTGATGGTTTCGGGTGCGGACTCCGCCGACGGACCAGCCGCGGCGACCACTGCACCCTGCCAGGGACCAGTTTCTCATCCGTTGCCCGTCTGTGAACGCTCTGTGAACGTCGCCCGCCACGGAGATGGGGCGCCCGGTGGGTGCCACACTGTGCCCATGGAACGCCAGCAGGACTACGTGTTGCGCACCGTCGAGGAGCGAGGCGTCCGCCTCATCCGCCTCTGGTTCACCGACGTCCTCGGTCAGCTCAAGTCGGTGGCCATCCCCCCTGCCGAGCTCGAGAACGCCTTCGAGGAGGGCATGCACTTCGACGGGTCAGCGGTCGACGGCTTCAGCCGCGTCCAGGAGAACGACGTGCTCGCCAAGCCCGAGCCCAACACGTTCGAACTGCTGCCGTGGGGAGACGGCGACGACGTCTCGGCCCGGATGTTCTGCGACATCTTGAACCCCGACGGACAACCCTTCGACGGTGATCCGCGCCAGGTGCTCAAGCGAAACCTCGACCGGGCGCACGATCGCGGGTTCTCGTTCATGGTCGCCCCGGAGATGGAGTTCTTCTACTTCGCCGACGGAGACCCGGCCCGGCCTCTCGTCCCGCTCGACACCGGCTCGTACTTCGACCTCACCACGGCCGATGTCGCCAGCGATCTGCGCAAGCGAACGCTCCAGGTGCTCGAGGCCATGGGGATACCGGTGGAGTACTCCTTCCACGAGGACGCGCCGAGCCAGCACGAGATCGACCTCCGCTACAGCGACGCGCTGTCGATGGCGGACAACGTCATGACCTTCCGACTCGTCGTCCGCGAGATCGCCGCCGAGCACGGGGCCTACGCCACGTTCATGCCCAAGCCGCTCAGTGGTGTCCAGGGCTCGGGGATGCACACCCACATGTCGCTCTTCGAGGGCGACACCAACGCCTTCCACGCACCCGGCGACGAGTACGGCATGTCGAAGATCGGCCGAGGCTTCATCGCCGGCGTGCTGCACCACGCGCCGGAGCTCACGGCGATCACCAACCAGCTGGTCAACTCGTACAAGCGGTTGATCACCGGGTACGAGGCACCCACCTTCGTCACCTGGGCCCGCAACAACCGCTCCGCGCTCGTCCGGATCCCGGTGACCAAGGCGGGCAAGCAATCGTCCACTCGAATCGAGTTCCGCTCACCAGACCCTGCGTGCAACCCGTACCTGGCGTACTCGGTCATCCTCGCCGCTGGTCTGCGGGGCATCGAAGAGGGCTACGAGCTGCCTCCCGAGGCGGCGACGAACGTGTTCGAGATGACCACCGAGGAGCGGACCGCAGGAGGGATCACGTCGTTGCCCCAGTCGCTCGGAGAGGCGCTCGACGCGATGGAGGCCTCCGAGCTGGTGGCCGAGGCCCTCGGGGAGCACATCTTCGAGTGGTTCCTGCGCAACAAGCGGGCGGAGTGGTTCGACTACAAGAGCCAGGTCAGCCAGTTCGAGCTCGATCGCTACCTCCCCAGCATCTGAGATCGCCCGCTCCATGGAACCGCTCCTGCTCTACCCCGATCCTCCGCCGCCCGAGCTCGCCCAGGCGTTGGACCTCGGCGGCTACCCGTGGAGAGCGGTTCCGGGTGAGGCCGACGTCGAACGCCTCGAACCCGACGACGGGTGGTCCGGCGCGGTGATCTGCGCCGACGCCACCCCGGAGGGAGCGTTCGCCGTCTGCCGCGCGGTGCGCAAGCGGGATGTCCCCGTCGCCCCGCTCCTGCTGCTCGTCTCGGGTGCCCAACTGGGCGACCTCGAGCTGCGCGACGACCTGTTCGACGACTTCTGCCTCACACCCTTCCAACCTCGCGAGCTCGAGGCGCGGCTCAAGCACCTCTTCTACCGAACCGGCACAGGCACAGGCGCAGGGACGGGACCCGAGCTCATCGAGTACGGCGACCTGGTCCTCAACCTCGAGACCTACCAGGCCGCCCTGGCGGGCGCACCGATCGACCTCACGTACATGGAGTACGAGCTGCTGAAGTTCCTCGCGTCGCACCCCGGCAAGGTCTTCACGCGGGAGACGCTGCTCTCACGCGTGTGGGGCTACGAGTACTACGGCGGTGCGCGCACCGTCGACGTCCACGTGCGTCGCCTGCGGGCGAAGCTCGGCGAGGAGCACGCCAACCTGATCTCGACGGTTCGCTCGGTGGGCTACCGCTTCGGCCAGTCACGCTGGGGACTCTGACCCGGCCCGATACCACGGTGACCACGACGGTGGTCGGGCCTCGGTCAGGCCACGACCTTGACATCGGCGGCGGCGTCGCCCTTCTGGCCCTGCGTGATCTCGAACTCGACCTTCTGGCCCTCGTCGAGGGTGCGGTACCCCGTCGACTGGATGGCCGAGAAGTGCACGAAGACGTCCTCGCCACCGGTGTCGGGGGCGATGAAGCCGAAGCCCTTCTCCGCGTTGAACCACTTGACGGTGCCGGAAGCCATGTCCGATCCCCTTTCGTGCCGAGGGTCGGTGCAACCGGTCCCTTCGCCTGCGATGTGTGTCGCCTCAACCTAGTGGGTCGTCGTTCGGCCATCGCGAATGCCGAGGGCGTCGCAGGTCGGTCGTCGACGGCGACGATGCAGGTGGTCCGGCCGGGTCAGCCCTGTTCGCCCATGGCCATGATCTCGGTGCCCTCGAAGCCCTCGTCGGTCTCCTTCTTCAGGAGGAACCCGAGCCCACCCGCGGCTACGCCGCCCGCTGCGCAGGCGACCACAGGGATGATGACGAGGAGGATGACGACCATGATCGCGGGACCCACCCGGCCAGTCTGCCAGCCCGGTGCTCGTCGGGCCAACGCCGGCTCACGTCCCGCCGACGAACGCCCAGGCCTCGATCTCGATGAGCGCATGCAGCGGCAGCTCCGACACGGCGATCGCAGAGCGCGCCGGGCGGTGATCACCGAAGCACGCGACGTACTGGTCGTTCATGAGCGAGTAGTCGCGCATGTGCCGGAGGAAGATCGTGGTCTTGACCACCGCGTCGAGCGACGACCCCTCGCCCTCCAGGAGCTCGCGCAGGTTGGCGATCGCCTGCTCGAGCTCGGCGACGACGCCACCGGACACCAACTTGCCCTCGACGTGGCCGACCTGGCCTGACACCACGAGCCAGTCGCCTGCTCGCACGATGGGTGTGTAGGGACCGACCGCTGTGCCCATCAGGATCCTCCTCACCGCATCCGGCCGAAGGAGCCGGTCCGTCGAAGGGTACCGCCGACGGGTCGACGGCTTCAGCGGGGCGGTACCGGCCCGGCCGCGCACGGGTCAGGCGGGGCCGGCACCGATACGGCCGGTGGGCCAGCTCGGCGGGTGTCCCTGCGAGCGCCAGACCGCCGCGGCCACGGCTGCGAACACCGCATCGGAGCCGTTGACGGGCAGCCCCTCCGACGCCTCGATGACCACCTCGACCCGAGGCATGTCGATGGCACGGATGACCCCGAAGGACCGGATCGTCAGGTCTCCGATCGCGCCGGTGTCGTCCACGGCGAGGCCCTCCGACGTGACCCAGCCGAGCGCCATGTGCGCCGCTCCGATGCAGTACGAGCGCAGCACGACCTCGTCGAGTGGGTCGCCGCAGGACACCTGCACCCGCAGCGTCCCGTCGGGAGTCACCCGCGCGTTCGCCTGCGCACCGTTCGGCGACGTCACCGTGTCCGGAGCGTCGCTCGACGATGCCCGCAGCACCGCCGCTTCGGCCCATCCTGCGGCCCGGAGCGCGCTCGACGTGGCGGGTCCGACGAGATCGACCTCGACGACATCGAGACCGGGCGCGACCGAGGCGATCGCTGCGGCGATGCCCGGGGTCCGAGCGACGTGCACGATGCCCGACCCGTCCGAGCGGATCCCTGCGGCGAGCGGCGGGCGCTTCGGTCCGAGGCGGACGGCGTCTTCGCGCGCCAGCAACACCCGAACCGCACGACCGTGCTCGTCGGCCAGCATCCGGGCAGCGGTCGTCACCACCGAGGCCGCCTTGGCCCCGAACGCACCTCCGTTGGCGAGCGGGCTGGCGGGCTCCCCTCCCGGGACGCACCAGCTGGCGTCGGTCTCGAGGTACGCCGGCTCCACCCAAGACGTCTGCAGGGTGCGCACCCAGTCCCCGGGTGGCACCGCGATCGGCGGCTCTGGCTCGACCGTGGTGCGCCGACCCTGCACCTTGCCGGCGATGGCGCGTGCGGCGGCGGGCGTCTCGGCCACCGCCCAACCCCCTCGGCCATCGGGCACGGCGACCAGCGCGCCCTCGGGAGCAGCGTCGTCGGCAAATCCCGCCTCACCGAGGGCGACCGACGGGTCGACCCGCTGCGGGTTCCGGCCCTCGATCGTGGCCCGCCGGCTGGCGAGGTCGAGCGACCGGGTCCCGGATGACACGGATGCGTTCGGTGCCGCGGCGGTGGCGAGGGCGTAGGCCTCGTGGATCGATTGCCATCCGGTGCACCGGCACAGGTGCGCAAGGAGAGACCGGTCGACCCGCTCGTCCCGTTCGAGCGTGTCGGCGCCGTCGACCTCGGTGCCCGAGCGGCCGTCGGTGGCTCCCGACGTGGCCGCCAAGGCGTCGAGGCGCACGATGATCCCCGGGGTGCAGAAGCCGCATTGGCTGGCCCCCGCTGCACAGAACGCATCGGCCCACCGTTGACGACGCAGGTCGTCGAACCCGGCGAGGGTCGTGACCGCTCGGCCGGCGATCCTTCGAGCCGGGGTCACGCACGCGACGCGCGGCGCGCCATCGACGAGCACCGTGCAGCACCCGCACTGCCCCTGTGGGCTGCAGCCGTCCTTCACCGTCCGGTCGCCGAGGTCTTCGCGAAGGACCCCCAACAACGATCGACCGTCGTCCGCGACGGTCACCTGGCGACCGTTCAGCTCGAACTGGACCGTCATCGACCCGAGCTCCACGGCACGGAGACGTTCCGCTCCCCTCGGGGCGGGCGTCGGCGGTGACGGTTCGATGGCATGGTCGGGAGGATAGGTTCAATGGTCGTGACGCCGACACCCCTTCCGACGCAGGTGCAGCTCGACCGACGAACCTTCGTCATGGGCGCAGGTGCCCTGGGGGCGTTGCTGGTCGCCGGGTGCGGCTCCTCACCGGAGCCGACCGCATCGCCCACGACCTCGAACCCCGATGCCCTGAACCTCGCCCTTCGCTTCGATCCCAACACCTACGCCCTCGCCACGATCCCGCAACGACTGGTCGTGTCGGTCATCAACAACCGGGGCGAACCCCCCGAGACGCTCCCGGAGACGCTCGAGTTCCAGTTGACCCGCGACGGATCCCCGGTCGGCAGCGCCATCGCCACCGTCGCGCACGACGACGGCGTGCCGATCGCCTACTTCCCCGTCCGCACCACGATCGACGAGCCGGGCGCCTACGCCCTCACGACCATCGTCGCCGGCGCCACGATCTCCGCGCCCCTGGTCGTCTCGGACCCATCCACCAGCCTGCTCGTCGAACCCGGCTCAGCGCTTCCGTCGGTGGACTCCCCCACCGTCGACGACGCCCGGGGCGTCGATCCGATCTGCACCCGC
>JBBSTY010000114.1:0-13971 GCA_038235385.1 Acidimicrobiales bacterium
CGACCTCGGCCTCGGCCGCGCACCGGGAAGCGATCAGCGCACGGCGAAGGCGCTCCGTCGCTCGGTCGAGCTCCTGGGCGCCGACGACTTCCCCCGCGACCTGATCGACCTGATGGGCCTGCTGGGCGACGTCCGGGGTGAGGGCGGGCTGTGGGAGCACTTCACGGCGACCCCGGCCGCCACGAGCACCCCCCAGATACTCCTGCTGGGCTCGTCGGGCTACAGCGCCCAGCTCGCCGGGGTGCTGGGGCTGCCGTTCGCGTTCGCCCACCACTTCGACAGCGGCGGGACCCTGCCGGCGCTCGACCTCTACCGCCGCCGGTTCACACCCTCGCCGGTGCTCGATCAGCCCCTGGTGATCGTCACGGCCAACGTGTTGGTGGCCGACACCGACGACGAGGCCGAGTACCAGGCCGCTCCGGGCCGGCTCATGGTGCACGGCATCCGGACCGGGAGGTTCGAACCGCTGAGCTCACCCGAACACGCGGCGACGAACCCCAACCTGGCGTCGGCGCTCGCCCTTCCCTCCCAGCGCATCCAGGGCGCGCCGGCCACGGTGATCGCCGAGCTCGACGCCCTCGTGGCCGAGACCGGCGCCGACGAGATCATGGTCAGCTCGGTCGCGTACGACCTCGAGGTGCGCCGCCGCAGCCTGTCGCTCCTGGCCGAGGCGTGGACGGAGTCGACACCGACGGATCGTCAACCGGTCTGATCCAACCCGGCCACATCGGCTGCAGGATCGGCCACGACCGTCGCGCCGGTCCCAGAACGCGGGTACCGTCAGCCACGTCATCACGATCGTGCCGGAGAGTCGACCGAGGGGTTCACCCGGCGCCGGAGATCGTTCACGCCCACACAAGGGGGACTGCGGCCATGGCCGACTACCAGCTGTACATCGACGGCGAGCTCTGCGACGCCGCTGCCGGCGAGACCTTCGCCACCTACAACCCGGCCACCGGCGAGAAGATCGCCGACGTGGCCAAGGCCGACCGCAACGACGCGGTGCGAGCCATCGAAGCCGCCCGCAAGGCGTTCGACGAAGGTCCCTGGTCCAAGATGTCGGGCGCCGAGCGCGCCGCCAAGGTACGCAAGATCTCCGAGCTGATCACCGCCAACGCCGCTGAGCTCGCCGAGCTCGAGACGCTCGACGGCGGAGGCACCATCCGCAAGTCCCAGCTGGCCGACGTCCCCGGCGCTGCCAACGCGTTCGAGTGGTTCGCCAAGATGGCCGAGTCCCAACCCGATCGCATCGATCTCGAGGGTTCGCCCTTCCCGGTCTCGCAGAACTACGTGAGCTACGAGCCGATCGGCGTCACGACCGGGATCGTCCCGTGGAACTTCCCGCTGATCATGGCGTCGTGGAAGATCGCCCCGTCGATCGCCGCGGGCAACTGCTGCGTCATCAAGCCGGCGTCGTACACGTCGCTCACCGCGCTGAAGCTGGCCCAGATCATCGCCGAGGCCGACCTGCCGCCGGGCGTCGTCAACATCATCGCCGGGCCCGGTGGCACCGTGGGCGAGGAGCTCGCCGGCAACCCGCTCGTCGACAAGACCGCGTTCACCGGCTCCACCGAGGTGGGCCGGCGCATCATGCAACTGGCCTCGGGCACGGTGAAGCCCGTGACCCTCGAGCTCGGTGGCAAGTCGGCCAACATCGTGCTCGACGACGCCGATCTCGATCAGGCGGCCGCCGCTGTTCTGTGGGGCACCTTCATGCACGGCGGCCAGGTGTGCGAGTCGGGTACCCGTGCGCTGGTGCAGAAGGGCATCTACGACGAGTTCGTGAGCCTCCTCGCCGATCGCGCCGGCAAGATCCAGCTCGGTGATCCCCTCGACATGGAGACCGACCTCGGTCCGTTGGTGCACCCGAGCCAGGTGCAGACCGCCGAGCGGTACGTCGCCCTGGGCCGCGACGAGGTGGGCGAGCCGATCACCGGCGGCGCCAAGCCGGAGTCGATGCCGGGCAACCTCGACCGCAACGCCTTCTTCCAACCGACGATCTTCGCCGGGGTCGACAACAAGGCCAAGATCGCCCAGGAGGAGATCTTCGGACCGGTGCTCTGCGTCATCCCGTTCGACTCCGACGAGGAGGCCGTCGCCATCGCCAACGACTCGATCTACGGCCTCGCCGGCGGCGTGCAGAGCGGCAGCATCGAACGGGCCGAGAAGGTCGCCGCCGGCATGCGCACGGGCACCGTGTGGATCAACGACTACCACCTGATCGATCCGGCCCGTCCCTTCGGTGGCTACAAGGAGTCCGGCATCGGGCGCGAGCTCGGCACCCAGGGCTACAACGCGTATCGCGAGACGAAGCACATCCACATCAACCCCGAGACCTCGGGTCGCGACAACCACTTCCACTACGCCATGCTCAGCGGCAACATCTGAGCATCTGACCCACCCCGAGATCTCGGCGCGAGCGCACGCGGCGCGGACGCCGGGATCTCGACCGGGTGGGGCTCAGCGCGCCGCGGTCCCGACGATCGTCGTCGGCCTCGCGATCAGCGAGCGAGGAACTCGAGCTTGCTGCCCACCTGGCGGACCTCGGCACGGTGGCGCAACCGGAGGTGCTCGAGGTGGGCGTAGGTCTCGCTCTCGGCCATCGATCCCCACGAACGGGGTTGGAAGAGCAGGTGCGACAGGTCCTCGACGTTGGACCAGCCCGCCCCGCCGGAGATCCGGTGGATTTCCTCGAGCCGCTCGTCGTGGTGCTGCTTCATCGCCGTCACCCGACCGGGCAGGTCGGTGAACGGATGACCGTGGGCCGGGAGGACGGTGGTGACCCCGTCGAGCGCCGCCAGCCGGTCGAGCGACTCGACGAACAGCGCCAGCGAGTCGCCCTCGATGAGCCCGGAGACGTGCGGGGTGATCGTCGGCAGGACCTGGTCGCCGGCGAGCAGCACGCCCTCGGTGGGATCGAACAGACACAGGTGGTCATCGGTGTGGCCGGGGGTGAACAGCCCCATCCACTCTCGGCCGGCGAGCAACACGTACTCGCCGTCGGCGACGCGGTGGGTCGGTCGGGGCGGTCGGAAGAACGTGGCACCGGCCGTGAAGCTCTCGAGGAACTTCGCTCGCTGCTCGGGTGGCGGCCCGGGAGGAGTGCCGCCCCACGGCGTCGAGCGCAGCGGGAAGGGCAGGTCGTCATCGGCGGGGTCGTCGTCGATGGCGTGGAGCTCATCGTCGTCGATGTCGAGCGGATCCCACCAGAGCTTGAAGTGCTCCGAGGTCACAACTCGGGCACCGGCCTTCTCGGCGAGCAGCCCCGCACCGCCGAAGTGATCAGGATGTGAGTGGGTGACGATCACCGTGTGCACCCGCGACAGCGGGATGCCGGCGGCGTCCATCCGCTGGACGAGGACCTTCCAGTTGGCCTCGCCGGGTAGGCCGGGGTCGACCAGCGCGAAGCCGTCGCCGTCCTCGAGCGCGTAGGTGTTCACGTGCCCGAGACCGGTGAAGTCGATCGGCAGCTGGAGGCGAAGGATCCCGGGGGCGACCTCGATGATCTCGGGGGACGCCTCCTCCTTCTCCTGCTTGTGGGTGTGCGTCTGCTTCTCGTGGGTGTGCCGGTGTCCCTCGCCGCCCGCTGGGGTCGGCGTGGCCGGCGATGCCGTGGTCACCGTGCCACTCTACTTGACCGATCGGTCAAGTAGACCGGAGCGGTCGGGTGCTCCGACTCAGGACTCCGGGGCCTTGAAGAGCGTCTCGCGGTAGAAGCGCAGCTCGTCGACGCTCTCGCGGATGTCGTCCATGGCGCGGTGGCCCTCGGCCTTGCGCGGTTGGCCCTTGAGCGCTGCCGGGTTCCACCGCTTGCCCAGTTCCTTGATGGTGGAGACGTCGACGCTGCGGTAGTGGAGGAACTCCTCGATCTCGGGCAGGTAGGCGGCGAGGAACCGGCGGTCGGTGCCGATCGAGTTCCCGCACAGCGGGACGGTTCGGGCCTCGGGGATGTGCTCGTGGAGGAAGGCCAGCGTCTGCGCACCGGCGTCGGCGAGGGTGGTGGTCGATTCGGCGATGGCGGTGAGCAGACCGCTCTTGGTGTGCATCTCCACGACGATGTCGAGCATCGAGGCCAGCGCGTCGGGCGGCTGGTGGATGACGAGATCGGGACCCTCGGCGACGATCTCGAGGTCGTCGTCGGTGATGAGCGTGGCGATCTCGACGATCACGTCGCTCGTGTGGTCGAGGCCGGTCATCTCGAGGTCCATCCAGGCGAGCATCCGTGGAGGCTACCGCTCGGCTCCCGCCGGGCGTGGGTTCCACGAACGCGGTGCGGCTCGACCGCCTCGTCGGTCCGCACCGACGCGACCCCGGTAGGATCGGCGCCCGTGCTCGAGGTCCCGTTGGTCCGCATCGATCCCGACCTGCCCGTTCCTGCGTACGCCCGACCGGGCGACGCGGGGGTCGACCTCCGTGCTCGTGAGGAAACGCTGCTCGGGGCCCGAGGCGGCCGTGCGCTCGTGCCGACGGGCGTGGCCATCGCCATCCCCCTCGGGTACGCGGGCTTCGTGCAACCTCGGAGCGGACTGGCGCTCGCGCACGGGATCACCTGTCTCAACACACCCGGGCTCATCGACAGCGGCTACCGGGGCGAGCTGAAGGTCCTGCTGGTCAACACCGATCCCACCGAGGACTTCGAGATCCGTCGGGGCGAGCGCATCGCGCAACTGGTGCTCCAGCGCGTCGAGCACGCCGTGTTCGTCCTGTGCGACGCGCTGGAACCGTCCGACCGCGGCGATGGCGGCTTCGGGTCGAGCGGTCGTCACTGACGCTGCGCTCGACCGTGATCGCCACCCCGATCCCGGCGACCGATCGGGCGACGGTCGATGACCCGCTCAGAACCGCTTCACGAGGTGGACGTGGCGAGCGGCTTCGTCGACCTCGTGCACGTCGACGGTCTCCCCGACGATCTCCGCGAACCGGCTGAGCGCACCGCGGTCGAACCAGTGCTGGTCGCCACCCGCGGTCGTGGCGGCGTCGATCACCAGGGCATCGGGCGCGACGGTGAACTCCAGCGTGACCTGACCCGCATCGCCTTCCGGGCGCAGCAGCAAGATGACGGTCTCGTCGATGGCGATGCGCAGGTCCTCGATCTCGGCGAACGTGAGTCCGAGGCGCAGGGCCAGGCTCGAGGCGGTGATCCGCGCCAACCGTCCGTAGTCGGGTTCGGCGGGGAGCACGAGGCGGATGACGTCGGGTGGAGACGTTTCCGCATCGGCCTCGGCGGCGACACCGGTGGGGGAACCGTCTTCCGCCCCGGCCGGCGGTCCGCCGCCTGGAGTCGGTTCGGTCCGGGTGGGGTCGTGCACGTCCCCAGCATCGCACGTCACCTCGAGTGCCGTGCGACTGCCCGACGGGACCGGAACCCGATCCGGTTGCGCCGGTTGGATCAGCCGTGGCGGTCGATGTGCTCGCGCACGACCGAACGCGGGTCCTTGTCGTCGCGGCGTCCCCGGTACACCGGGTGGCGGAGCCGCCCCTCGTGCGACCACTCGGTGAAGGCCACCTCGGTGACGAGGTCAGGTCGGATCCACACCGCGTCGGTGCGCTCGGCGGGGGTCGGCAGCGGATCGAACGGGCACGTGTCGATCGTTCGGTCGGCGACGAGCTCGCGCAGCCGGCGCAACTCGGCCTGGCCCAGTCCCGATCCGACCCGACCGGCGTAGACGAGCCGGTCGTCCTCGTAGGTCCCGATGAGGAGCGCCCCGATCGCGTCGGCTCGGTTGCCGCCCTCGCGGCCGGGCCGCCATCCTCCGATCACGAACTCCTGCTGCTGGCGAACCTTGATCTTGCGCCAGTTCGGCGACCGCTTGCCCGACAGGTAGGTGCTGTCGGTGCGCTTGGCCATGATCCCCTCGAGCCCGCGCTCGCGCACCGCCGCGAGCAGCGCCCCACCGTCGGTGTGCGAGCGCGGCACCTGCCAGTGCGGGCCGGGCTCGATCAGCGAGTCGAGGAGCCGCCGGCGGTCGGCGTAGCCGAGCGAGGTGGCGTCGGTGCCGTCGACCGCGAGCAGATCGAAGATGGCCCAGGTCACCGGTGCACTCGTTGCGAGCGCGGCGATCTCGGCCGGCCGGCCGAGGTGCATGCGGGCCTGCAACGCCCCGAAGTCGGGACGACCGGCGGGGTCCAGGCGCACGATCTCACCGTCGATCACCGCGGCGTGGCCAGCGAGCTGGCGGGTGATGCCGGCCAGTTCGGGGTAGCGCACGGTGATGTCGTTGCCGTTGGAGCTGAAGAGCGCCAGCTCGCCGTCGACGATGGTCCCGAGCGCCCGAACGCCGTCCCACTTGACCTCGAACGACCATCCCGACTCGTCGCTCGGCATCTCGCCCAGCACGGCACGCATGGGCTCGGGCACCGACGGCCTCGTGGGAACCACCCCGCGATGCTAGGCCGACCGTCGTGGCATCAGGCGAGTGAGGTGGCCTCGGCCCGGCCCTCACGCTTCGGATGCTCGATCAGGCGGAACGCCCGGGTGGCCACCTCGAGCACGACGCCACCGGCGAGACCGATGCCGACGGCGGTCCAGGTGAGCGCGGTGCGGGGCAGGTCGATGGCGAAGTAGTCGTGGGCGAAGGGCACCACGAGCACCAGGCCGAAGGCGACCACCATGGCCGCCACGAGGAGCGCCTTCCACCACGCCCACGGGCGAGCGAGGATCGACAGCACCACCATCGCCACGCAGAAGAGCGTCAGGGTCGCCGCGGTGCGCGACTGCATCAGCGCCTCGTCGGCCGGCATGGTGCCGTCGAGCTGCCGGGTGACGATGGTGTAGCTCGTGATGGTGGACACGAACGCGATGGCGCCCGCGGGGATGGCGAAGCGCAGCACCCGGGGGAGGAAGCCGGGTCGGGCCCGGGTGCTGTTGGGGGCCAGTGCGAGGAAGAACGCCGGGATCCCGATGGTGAGGCTGGAGATGAGGGTGAAGTGGCGGGGGAAGAAGGGGAACGCCACAGCGAAGATGCCGACGGTGATCGACAGCATCATGGCGTAGAAGGTCTTGGTGAGGAACAGGTTGGCCACCCGCTCGACGTTGGCGATGACCCGGCGGCCCTCGGCCACGACCGAGGGGAACACGGCGAAGGAGTTGTCGAGGATCACGAAGCGCGCCACCGACCGTGCCGCCGCGCTCCCCGATCCCATGGCGATGCCGATCTCGGCATCCTTCAGGGCGAGGGTGTCGTTCACCCCGTCGCCGGTCATGGCCACCTCGTGTCCCTTCGACTGGAGGGCGTGGACCATGGCGCGCTTCTGCTGGGGCGTGACCCGGCCGAAGACCGAGTTGGACTCGAGGATCTCGGCCAGCGCGGCGATGTCGTCGTTGGGGGGCAGGGTGCGGGCATCGATGGGATGGTCGGAGCCGGGCACCCCGACCCGCGCGGCGACGGCACCCACCGTGACCGGGCTGTCGCCCGAGATCACCTTGACCTTGACGCCCTGATCGAGGAAGTAGCCGATCGTGTCGGCGGCGTCGGGGCGGACCTTCTCGGCCAGCACGACGAGCGCGCGCGGATCGAGCGCGTCGGGGAGGTGCTCGCCGGCGAGACCGCTCGGCGACGACGCCAACATGATGACCCGCCGACCTTCGGAGGCGTGCTCGGTGATCCGCTCGGTGACGGTCGCCGCTCGTTCGGTCGACGAACGGCCCAGGAGGATGTCGGGTGCGCCCAGGTACCACGTGCCGTGGTCGCCCAGGTCGGTGGCCGCCCACTTGCGGGCCGAGGAGACCGGCACGACGTCGACGACGGGCCACTGCGGGTCCTCGTCGTGGTGGGCACCGATGGCGGCGAGGCTCGGGTTCGGGTTGGGGTCCGAGGCCACGAGCGCGGCCAGGACCTCACCCAGGTCATCGGGAGCGTCATCGAGGCGCTCCACCGTGTCGAGCGCCAACGAACCCTCGGTGAGGGTGCCCGTCTTGTCGAGGCAGATGACATCGACCCGGGCCAGACCTTCGATCGCCGCCAGCTCCTGGGTGAGCACGTTCTTGCGGCCGAGGCGGATGACCCCGAGCGCGAACGCCATGCTCGTGAGGAGCACGAGGCCTTCGGGAACCATGGCCACGAGGCCGGCGACCGAGCCCTGGACCGCGTCGGTGATGCGCTCCTGGAGGGTGAGATCGCCGCCGGTGCGGTTCTGGAACCGGATCTGGGAGGTGACGAGGAGCACCGCGGTCGGCACCATCAACCAGGTGACGATCTTCAAGATGGTGTTGACGCCGTCTCGGAGGTCCGACTTCACGAGCGTGAAGCGGCTCGCATCCGAACGGATCTGCGATGCGTAGGAGTCGGCGCCCACCTTCGTGGCGCGGATGACACCGCTGCCCGCGGCGATGAAGCTGCCCGACAGGACCTCGTCGCCGGTCTCCTTCACCACGGGGTCGACCTCGCCGGTGAGCAGCGATTCGTCGACCTCGAACCCTCGACCCTCGACGACGACCCCGTCGACGCTCACCTGGTCGCCGGGGGCGAGCTCGAGGATGTCGTCGAGCACGACGTCGTCGGTCGGGATCTCCGACACCTCGCCGTCGCGCCGGGCCCGGGCCCGTGGCGCGCTCAGGAGGGTGAGCTTGTCGAGCGTCTGCTTGGCCCGGGTCTCCTGGATGATGCCGATGGCGGAGTTGAGCACCAGCACGATGCCGAACAACGCGTCGCGGTACTCGCCGACAGCGAGGATGGCGACCAGGAGCACACCCAGGAGCGCGTTGAACCGGGTGAAGATGTTGGCCCGGATGATCTGGGCGTAGGTCCGGCTCGTCGGGTTGGCGACCCGGTTCGTGCGGCCGGCGGACACCCGTTCGCCGACCTGCTGCGAGGTGAGCCCGATCGTCGGGTCGACGTCGTCGGAAGGCGCGCTCATCGGGTCGGAGGGGTGCCGTTCGGCGTCGGCGACGGTCATCGTGGGGCTCGGTCGCGGCGCGCGACCGCGCCGTCCGGCCCGATCGGTCGGTTCATCGTTCAGCCACGGGGACGATGACCACCGGACGTGGCGAGTGGTGGACGACGCCGGTGGACACCGAGCCGAGGAGCAGCCGGTGCAGGGCGCCGTGACCGTGGGAGCCGACGACGATCATGGCCGCATCGATCCGCTCGGCCTCGTCGACGATGGTCTCGATCGTCGGACCCATGACCAGCAGGGGAACGATCTCGAGGCCGTCGGTGGCGTACCGCTGCGCCAGCTCGCGCAGCTGGCGGTGCTCATCGGTGAGCTCGTGGGCGCGCTCGTCGCGGGTGTGCAGCGCGACGGGGCCCTCGTCGTAGCCCGCCAGGGCGGGCTCGCCCGCCGCGACGTGGATCAGGTGGAGGCGGTTCCCCGACAAGCGGGCGAGACGCACCGCTTCGACAGCCACCGAATCGCTCGCATCGGAGAAGTCGACGCAGCCGAGCACCTCGGCCATCAGCGGGGTCCCCGACGGCCGTCCCCGCAGCGCGCGCCGACGGGCGATGCCGGGTGCGATCCGTCCCGAGGGGTCGGCTGGGGATGTCGACGACCGACGACCAGGGTCCGCATGACGGGCAACCGTAGTTGACGGACCGGACCGTCCGGACGGTCCGGTGGTCGATGGCGGCGGGTCTCTCGCCGGTCGATGCGCTCGGGTGGCACGGTGGTCACGGCCGGTCCGGAGGTTTGGCAGGATGGTGGCGTGCAGAGCGGTGGGGGAGCGTCGGATCCAACGGACGACCGAGTGCCGACGTCCGAGCGGCGCCGGCCCGATCCGATGGCACCGAACGCCGAACCGGCCGATGCGTTCGTGATGCTCGAACCGGGAGGGGTCACGCTCCGTACCGAGCGCCGCCCCGGGCAGTTCTCCGTCCCCCTCGTGTTCACCCGGGCCGCCGCGACCTTCCGAGCGGCTCCGGGGCTCATCCTCGGTCTGGCGCTCCTCGTGTTCATCCCGATCTCGGTGCTCGACGCGGCGGTGAGCACCTTCTCCGAGCACCTCGTCGCGAACGATCCGTTCGATGCCACCGTCGTCACCGTCGCGCACCTGCTCGACCTCGTCGCCGACCTGCTCGGGTTCGCCCTGTTCGGTGGTCTGCTCGATCACCTCGTCGGTCGGATCCACCACGGTCACGAGGCCCACCGGCCCCGCCAGGTCGTGCGGAGCATCTCCTACGGTCGCCTGCTGGCCGCCTCGATGCTCTTCAACCTGGCGGTGGTGTCCGGGGTGGCGCTGTGCATCATCCCCGGGTTCTTCGCCTTCACCCTGTTCGCGTTCGTCGCGCCGCTCATCAACATCGAGCGCATCGGGGTCATCCAGGCGTTCCGGCGGAGCTACCAGCTGAGCCGCCACTTCCTCGTGGGCGTGGCCTGCGCCGTCACCATCCCGTTCATCATCGAGTCGTACATCGACGACGTGGTCGGGGGGCTCTCCATCGCTCACCAGTTCTGGGGCGAGGTCGCGACGAGCCTCGTGCTGAGCCTGACCCTCACCTCCGCCGTGGTCCTGTTCGAGGTGTGCACGGCGTACCAGTTGCTCGAGATCGAGAGCGAGCGCAAGGGAACCCCGGGTCCGAACCACCACTGATCGGGCTCCGTGGTGGGTCGCCATCGTGTTCGCTGCCGTGATCGTGCCGGCGAAGGGCGTCCCGGGAGCCTCGCGACCTCGCCACTACGCTCCCCGAGGTGCAGCCGACGGTCGCTCGATGGAAGAACCTGGGTGCGCGCCGAGACCTGCTGTGGTGGCTCCTGCCGGTTGCCGCGACCGTCTATGTGGTCGCCAAGCTCTGGGCCGCCGGCGAGTACGAGCGCATCGACTTCCACATCTACTTCGACGCGGTGCGCGGCTGGAAGCCCGACTCCATCTACGACTACCACCACCCGGAGATGGGGCTCGGATTCACGTACCCACCGCTGGCGGCGCTCGTGCTGGCGCCCTTGACGCTCGTGCCGTTCGACATCGCCGAGAAGCTCTGGCTCATCGTCGGCGCAGCGGCATCACTCGCGTTCCTCCTGCTGACCGCGACGAACTTGCCCGTACGACCGACCTGGAAGCCGACCGTCCCGGTCCTGGTGGCCGTGGGGATGCTCACCACACCCGTCTTCCTGACCCTGCGACTCGGGCAGATCAACGCGCTCCTCTCCCTGGCGGTGCTCGCCGATGTCGTCGTGGTGCGCCGACGGTTCGCCGGGGCGCTGATCGGCCTGAGCGGTGCCGTCAAGCTCACCCCGATGTACGCGGTCCTGTACTTCGCCGCCGCTCGCCGCTGGCGATCGGTCGCGGTGGCGTTCGCCAGCTTCGGCGCCTGCTCGATCGCCGCGTGGGCGTGGTTCCCCGAGGACTCGGTCCGCTACTGGACCGTCGAGTTGTTCGCCACCGATCGGGTCGGTGACCTCGCCAGCGGGTACAGCAACAGCATCCGGCGAATCATCGAGCTCGCGCCGTTCGCCACCGGCGTCCGCACCGCGATCTGGGTGGTGGCATCGGTCGCCATCACCGTCGTCGTCGTGCGCCGGGCGCGGGTCGCGCTCGATCGGTCCAATCGCCTCGCGGCCATCACCATCGTCATGTGCGGCGGCCTCGCCGTGGCGCCCATCACCTGGTCGCACCACCTCTACTTCATGCTCCCGGCGCTGTTCCTGCTGATCGGGTCGGGCGCATCGATGGCCCGCAACCTGTGGGCGGCCGGCCTCTTCTACCTGCTGGTCGAGACCGCCGACCCCGGCCAGGACGCCACCTGGACCTTCGGTCGCATCGTGGCGCTCCTGCTCATCGTGGCCTTCCTCCCCATCGACGACGGCCCGATCGAGTCAGTGAACAGCGACGGTAGGGGTGCCGCTCGTCTCCTTCGCGTCCAGCGCGCTGGTGAAGTTCTCGGTCGATGAAGCAGGAACCGACATCGCGAGCGACCTCTGGGACGGCTGCGACGCTGCGCTCTCGTCCCGCCGGGGACGCTGGCGTACCCACAGCCGACCACGGCACGTGACCGGTCGGGCGTCCGTGGGCAGATCCTGCTGTCCGCCGCTGGGCGGATCCTGGTGGCCACCAAGGATGTGGTGTCCGTGCTCGCGGCGCGGTCGTGGTGGTGGTGGTGGTGCCCCTGGTGGGACTCGAACCCACGATCTTCGGATTAAAAGTCCGCTGCCTTGACCGCTTGGCTACAAGGGCGGGTCGAGTATCGCACGGAGGAGCGGACCGCTCGGAGCGGTTCGCCCGGGGGTTCCCGGGAGCCGACCGCCGACCACGGTGAGGTCCAGGGTGCGCCCGGTGCGCTGGGATAGCGTCGATCCGGCCGGTCCGCGGCCCTTCGGTCGTCACGACGGACGACCGACCGACGGATGACGGGCAACGACGATGGAGGCACGGTGATCGAGCAGGACACGGGGGCGTCGGAGCACCCGGTCTCGGTTGGCGCCGATCCGCCGTCGGCGATCGCTCGGGCATGGACGGCGATCCGGTTCCCGGTGGCGCTGTTCGGGTCGGTCGCCGTGGTGCTCTACACCACGGTGGCGGTCGCCTACCGGTACCTCGGTCTGCACGACGACTACCCGATCCGCGAACCCATCGTCTTCCCCGGTGACGCAGTGCTCGAGGGGTGGGTGCGCTTCGACGGCGGCTGGTACCACTCGATCGTCACCATCGGCTACTTCTCCAAGCCCGGCGGCCAGTCGTCGATCGCGTTCTTCCCGGGTTACCCGCTGCTCATGGCGGCGGTGAGCAGGGTCATCGGCGATGTCTACCTCGCCGGGATCGTGGTCACCCTTGTGTGCGGCCTCGCGGCCGCCATCGTGTTCTACCGCTGGTGCTCGGCCCGGTCCTCGCCGCAGAAGGCGCGCACCGCGCTGGCGTTGATGCTGGTGTTCCCGTACGCCTGGTACCTCTACGGAGCGGTGTACGCCGATGCGCTGTTCGTGCTGGGCGCGCTCGGTGCGTTCTACCTCTTGGAGAAGGACCGGCCGGTCCTCGCCGGGCTCGTCGCGGCGGTTGCCACCGCCACGCGGCCCGTGGGGATCGCCATGGTCGTCGGGTTGGTGGCCGTGCTGCTCGAACGGCGCCAGATCATCGTGATCCCGTGGTTCGACCGCGTGCGGGAGCGGGGCTGGCGGCGTTCGTGGCGGGCCACCCCCGAGGAGCTCGGCGGTGCGCCGGACGCGCGCCCGCTCGACGTGGAGACCACGAGTCCCGTCGGGGTAGCGGTCGCCGCGACTCGGACCGGGACCGATCGGGACCTCCGCGTCCGGTCGGACCCGGAGTCGGTCACGGCGGTCGCCCCCCGGACCCGACACCTCCTCGGCCTCGAGATCACCCTCGGACGACTCCGCCCGGCCGACGCCGGGGTGCTCCTGTCGCTCGGCGGGCTGTTGGCGTGGCTGGGGTACCTCTGGGCGTCCTTCGGCGATCCGGCCCTGTTCGTCGAGGTCCAGAGCGCCCCCGGATGGGATCAGGGCCAGGGGCCGTCGACGTGGTTCAAGCACGCGTGGATCGACCGGCTGAGCGACTTCCCCGGCCACGTCAAGGGCGGGCCCGCCACCTGGACGGTCATGATCTACACCCTGGGCGCCACCTTCCAGGCGTTGCTGGTGCTCGTGTTCCTCGTCACCATCCCCTCGGTGGTCAAGCGGATCGGCTGGGGGTACGCCGCCTACGTGCTGGCGTTGATCGCCATCCCGGTGCTCGGCTCCAAGGACTGGCAGGGCACCGGCCGCTACATCCTCGGCGCGTTCCCCGTCTTCCTGGCCATCGCCGGCTGGATGATCGACGGCGACCACGTCTGGATCCGTCGAGCGTGGCTGACGGCCAGCTCGATCACCCTCGTGGTCCTCACCGGCGCCTACGCCCGGGGCTACTACCTGGCCTGACTCCGGGGGCGCCCATGCCGCCGGCTCACGGCACACGCCGTATCATCACCCGATGCCCGGTCCAGAACCCCACCCTGTCGTGCCGTCACGTCGGAGCCACAGGTGATCGCCGAGAGCCTCACCATCTTCTTCCCGGCATGGAACGAGGAGGAGACCATCGAGCGGGCGGTGAGC
>JBBSTY010000115.1:0-13967 GCA_038235385.1 Acidimicrobiales bacterium
CGGTCCTGCACCGAGGCCAGCTGCGATCGTTCGGCCGGCCCGACGAGTTGGCCGCCGGCCTGTGGGAGGGGATCGAGGCCACCATCGATCTGGGAGGCCCCGCCTCCCCTGAGGTCGCGGCCGTCGTCGCCACCCTTCCGGGTGTGTCGGCCACGACGATCGACAATGCCGGCCTGCGCCTCCGGGTGCGCGATCGCGAGGTGGTCCCCGAGGTGGTGGCGACCGTCGTTCGTCGCGACATCGCCGTGTACGGCGCCCACGCCCATCCGCCATCGCTCGAGGACGTGTACTTCGAGATCGAGTCGAGGATCCTCGCCGTCGA
The DNA here is from genome assembly GCA_038235385.1 of Acidimicrobiales bacterium. Lineage (GTDB taxonomy): Bacteria > Actinomycetota > Acidimicrobiia > Acidimicrobiales > Acidimicrobilacustridaceae > JBBSTY01. Next base: position 323 of record JBBSTY010000115.1, read on the forward strand.
GGGCGGCACCACCGACGGCTTCGGGCCGGGCGCCCGGCCACCGCGGGCCGACCCGAGCGCCGCCGCGCCGTCCGATCAGCTCGATCCGGCCGCCCGGATCGGTGATCGACCATGACCGATGCCGTGTCCCCCGCCGCCACCGGTCCCGGGTCGGCCAGCGGCGTGGACGAACGCTCGACCCGATCACCCCGGGACTGGTCGGCGATCCGAACGATCGTGCGCAAGGACATGACCGCCGTCCGACGCAGCAAGTCGATCACCATCCCGATGATCGCCGTCCCCATCATCTTGTTGGTGGTGCTCCCGGTCGTGCTCGGGAACCTGGCCAAGCGCGTCGACCCCGGGGCCGCCCTCTCGTCGCCGCTGGTCAAGGGCCTGCTCGGCGCGATCTCGGATCTGCCCGAGCGCGAGCAGCTTCCCGTGCTGGTGCTGCAGCTGCTGCTCTCGCCGCTCCTGCTGGTCATCCCGCTCATGGTCTCCGCCGTGCTGGCCGCGGACGCCTTCGCCGGTGAGAAGGAACGTCGGACCCTCGAGTCGCTCCTGCACCTGCCCATCTCCGACCGTGACCTGTTCCTCGCCAAGTTGCTCGGCGCGTTCCTTCCGGCGCTGGCGATCACCTGGGTCGGCTCGTTGCTCTACGGCGTCGTGGCCAACCTGATCGCGTGGTCGGCCACCGAGCGGCTCATCATCCCGTTCTCGCAGTGGTCGCTCATGATGATCTGGGTGGCTCCGGCGGTTGCGCTGCTGGCCATCGGCCTGCTCGTGCTCGTCTCGTCGAGGGCGCGCACCACCCAGGAGGCGAACCAGCTCGGCGGCGCCGTGATCCTCCCGCTCATCCTGTTGGCCGCGGGGCAGGCCGCCGGGTTCCTGCTGACCCCGCTGCCGGTGGTGTTCGTGTTCGGGGTCGTGGTGTGGTCGGTCGCCCTGGCCATCGTCGGCTGGGGCTCACGGCGCTTCACGCGCGACCGGCTCGCAACCGCTGCGTGACCGCGACGCCGACCGGGTCAGCGAGCGAAGAAGAAGAGCTGCAGGAAGGCAGCTCCGAGGATCGCCAGCAGGAGGACGCCGAGGGCGATGGTGGTGCCTTGTCTCATGGCTGATCAGCGCTCGCTTTCGTGACCGGGTCGGGTGCGGTGGTGGGTCGAGGCTCGGGCGCCTCGGGGCGCGCCGGCCGCTCGGATCGGGCGGTGAGCGACACCGCCGTGGTGGTGCCGGACGGTGCGATCCCGTCCTGGCCCTCGGCGAACGCCGAGAGGATCACCGCGGTCGCCGGGCTCAGCGCGTAAGCCTCCGCCGCCGACCCTTCACGCACCACGATCGAGAGGAGCCCGTACGAGTCGACCACCAGACCGACCTCGCCCGCACCCACCTCGTGGAAGGTCTCGACGACGTGGGCCGAGCGCTCGAGGTCACCGATGCGGATGCGAACCCGGTCGCCGAAGTCGGCGATCTCGTCGGGATCGAGGTTGAGCTGGGCGTTGCCGTAGCGGTCGACCCACAGCACCTCGGCCTGCAGCTCGTCGCCGTCGTAGTGGCTCACCGGCAACATGCCGGGCAGCAGCCCGATCGGATCGATCTCGTCGCCGAGCTCGCCGAACGGAACCCCGGCGCAGAGGTGCGCTGCCGCCGGTGCGAAGATGTCGCGGCCGGCGAAGGTGGGCCCGGGCGCCGGCAGGTGGTAGTCGGTGTTGGTGAGCGAGACCGCGCGGGTGGCCCCGCCGCACATGGCCACGGCCGGTGCGAGCAGGCCGTTGTCCGGGCCGACGAGCACCGACATGCCCTCGCCGACCTCGACGGCGACGGCGCGCCGGTCCGTGCCCACGCCGGGATCCACCACCGCGAGCACGACTCCGGGGCACAGGTACCCGGCGCTGCGGGCCAAAGTGAGGCTGGCACCGCGCACGTCGTACGGGACGATGTCGTGGGTGAGATCGACGACCGCGGCTCGAGGCTCGATCGAACGGATCACGGAGTGGACGAGCCCGACGAACTCGTCGGTGCGTCCGTAGTCGGAGAGGAAGGTGATCGTGTCGTACCGCGCCATGGGCACCCGACGGTAGCGGCGACGGGCGGCAACCGACGAACGCCGGCGGGCCCCAGCCGGGCGAACGCCGGCGGGCGGCGACCGGGTGGACGCTCAGATGAGCTCGCGCGCCCGCCGGGTGGCCGCGTCGACGGCGTCGAGGACCGCGGAGCGGACCCCGGCGGACTCGAGCGCCCGCAGGCCGGCGGCGGTGGTGCCCCCCGGCGAGGTCACCGCCGCTCGGGCGTCGGCCGGGGTCTGCCCGGTCTCGGCCAGGAGCTGCGCCGAGCCGAGGATGGTCTGGACCGCGAGCGCGGTGGCGGTGTCGCGTGGCAACCCGGCGAGGACCCCGCCCTCGATGAGGCTCTCGGCCACCAGGAAGATGTACGCCGGCCCCGAGCCCGAGAGCCCGGTGACCGCATCGAGGGCGGGCTCGGCCACGCGCACGACGATGCCGACCGACCCGAGGATCCCCTCGGCCCAGGCGAGGTCGTCCTCCGACGCCGCCGAACCACCAGCGACGGCCGAGGCGCCCGCTCCGACGAGTGCCGGGGTGTTGGGCATGGCGCGGACCACCGGTGTGTCGGCGGGCAGGGCGCGCTCGAGCTGGTCGAGGGTGACCCCCGCCGCGATCGAGAGCACGCGGCCCACGGGACCGGCCGAGCCCAGCGCGTGGCACACGTCGGTGACGAGGGCCGGCTTGACCGCGACCACGGACGCGTCGGCCGCTCCAGGGCCCTCCCGCAGCGCGACCCCTGCGAAGCGCTCGGTCAGCTCGTCGCGTCGCGCCACGACCGGCTCGACGATCGCCAACTCGGCCGGCTGAGCCCATCCGCGTGCGAGCAGCCCACCCACGAGCGCCTCGCCCATCCGTCCTCCACCGATCACCTGCAGGCGAACCATGGCGTCACCGTAGTGGGTGGCCCGGGTGTGCTCGGCGGTCGCCCGGATGCCGTCCGCTTCCCCAACCGGACGGCGCCCGGAGCGACCGGCGAGCACGGGGACAACGTAGATCGAAGATGATCGAAACACAATGGAACAACCTGAAAAGACCAGACAATTGCCACGCCGCACGCCATCCCGGAGCCCGGAGACGAGCCCGCACTGCCGACACCGAACAGGGCGGCGCGCCGGTCGCGTCGCTCAGTCGCGGAAGCGCGAGGCGTAGCCGATGCGCATCGCCGGACGGAAGCACCGTTCGACGTACACATAGGTCTCGCCGAGGATGCGGTCGAGCTCGCCCTCGTCGATGGTGCCGATGGGCCGCTGACCGGTGAGGAAGATGGCATCCTCGGCGCCGATGGAGAAGGCCATGGCGTCGAACGTGTGGTTGCGGCGCAGGAGGTGTTCGAAGAACCGGGCGTGGTTCTCCTCGGGGGCCGGCATCACGTAGGTCTCGAACTGCAGCGTGCGCTGCCCGATCGTGAGCCACAGCGTGAAGGTGTCCTTCTCCTCGCCGCGCATCCGCACGTACCAGCGCCTCGCGCCGGGTTCGCGATCGACCGCCGCCACGACCGGGTTGACGCCGAGTTGCTCGCCCAGCCAGGTGATCACCAGGTCCTCGACGGCGGCGAGCTGGTCGGGAGAGGCGATCTCGTCGCCCATCAGCGATGCTCCATCTCAGCTGCAGGACACGAGCGAGCGTGCCGTGAGGTCGGTGTAGAGCCGCCGCAGGCGAGCGGCGGTGGTGGACCACGTGTACCCGCCGGCGACCACTCGCGCCCGCGCGCCCATCGACGCAGCGAGCTCTCGGTTCCCGAGGATCCGATCGATGGCTGCGGCGTAGGCCGCCGGTTCGCGCTCCTCCACCAGGAACCCGGTGGCGTCGTGCTCGACCAGGGTTCGCAGCCCGCCCACCGCCGCCGCGACGACCGGGATGGCACAGGCGGCTGCTTCGAGCGCGACGAGGCCGAACGACTCGGAGCGGCTCGGGACGACGCACACATCGGCTGCCCGGTAGTAGGTCGAGAGCAGGTGGTGCGGCTGGGGATCGACGAAGTGGACGCGGTCGTCGAGCCCCAGATCGGCGACCAGGCGTCGGGCTCGGACCATCTCCTGATCGCCGACGAGCCCGCTCGGGCCACCCACCACGACCAGGACCGCGTCGCGACGCTCCACCAGCGCGAGCGCCCCGATGGCGACGTCCACGCCCTTGAGGGGTTGGATGCGGCCGACGAAGAGCAGCACCGGTCCCTCGCCGAGCCCCAGCGCCTGCCGGGCGCCGCGCCGGTCGCCGGGCGAGAAGAAGGCGTGGTCGACGCCCGGAGGGACCAACTCGATCCGATCGCGCGGCGCGCCGTAGAGATCGACGAGCTGCGCGGCCTCGGTGGGGCACGACGCCAAGATGGCGTCGGAGCAGGCGATGACGTCGGTCTCGGCGTCGATGCGCCGCTGCGGCTCGGGGTCGCCGGTCTCGGCCTTGACCCGGGCGAGCGTGTGGAAGGTCGACACGAGGGGCAGGTCGAGACGGTGCTTGAGCTCGTGACCGGCCAACCCGCTCAGCCAGTAGTTGGCGTGCAGGGCATCGACGTCGCCTCGTTGGCGGAGGCGGCGCTCGACCCGGTCGGTGAACTCGTCGACGACCTCGGGGAGCTTCTCCTTGGTGAGGTCGAGCGGACCGGCGGGCACGTGCACCACCCGGAACCCGGGCTCGACCTCGACGACCTCGGGCAGGCGGTCGTCCCATTGCCGGACGAACACCTCCGACTCGACCCCCGCCTGGGCCAGCGACGAGACCAGTTCCCGGACGTAGACGTTCATGCCCCCGCTGTCGCCGGTGCCGGGCTGGACGAGTGGAGAGGTGTGGAGCGAGAGGACGGCAAGGGTGCGCATAGATGAGCCGGCTTCGGTGCAGGCCTGCGCAGCCTACCGGCACCGACCTGTCGAACACGCCCGAGCCCGGCGCCGATGGCGCCGACGCGCTCCCGGTCCGGGGTCAGGGATCAGAGGTCAGGGGTCGGGGGTTCGGCGTCGCCGGGTCGTCCGCCCCGAGGGCGAGGTCGTGGTCGTGTCCTGGCTCCTTCGCCACCTCGGCCAGCCCGCGATCGCCGTCGGATCCGACCGGTCCGATCGACCGGAGCGCACCGGTCGGATCGATTGCATCGAGCGGATCGAGCGGATCGAGCGGCGTGAGCGACCCCGCCGCGATCTCGGGTCGGTCGGCCGGGGCGAGGCCCCGATCGTCGTGGTGGTCGTCGTCATCGTCGTCCTCGCCGGCCGCGACGACGAGCGCAGCCGATGCCCCGTGCGCGTCACGGAACGACAGGTAGATGTGGACGAGGGTCTTCTTCTGCTCCTCGTCGATGTGCGGATCGCGGCGGATGTCGCGCACGAGGTCGTGCTCGCCGTCACGTTCGTCGAGGATGCCGGCGCGCACGTAGAGCGTCTCGGCGGAGATGCTGAGAGCTCCGGCGATGTTGCGCAGGATCTCGGCCGAGGGCTTGCGCAGCCCGCGCTCGATCTGGCTCAGGTACGGGTTCGAGATGCCCGACAGCTCCGAGAGCTTGCGCAGCGACAACTGGCCGACCCGCCGCTGCTCACGGATGAACTCGCCGAGCTCGCGCCACCGGTCCTCGATCTCGGTCATGGCGCGACGTTACGCACTCCCGAGGCGACCGCCGACACGGCGAGGACCGTCGGCCCACATCCGGACCCGTTTCAGCGGATGTCGCGGAGGAGCGAGTCGACCGACGCCTCGCCGGTGCGGTAGCGGCGCGTCAACTCGGCCTGCAGCGCATCGATGTGCTCGTGGTACTGGTGGCGTTGGGCAGAGACGCGCCGTTCGAGCTCGCGCAGCTGGTCGAGGAGCTGGGTCAGCTCCTCGTCGCCGAGGTCGTTGGCGTGGGCGACGCGGCCGCCCCCGACGAGCTGCTCGTACTCGGCGCCCAGCTCGGCATCGAAGCGCGTGGGCTCGAGCGGGTCGACCAGACGACCCGGGCTCGCCGGGCGGAGGGCGTCGCCGAGGATCGCCGGGAGCTGGTTCACGAGCTCGGCCACATCGACCGCCGGCCCACCGGCCGCTCGCTGCTCGATGGCCCGCCCGACGATGTCGAGCGATCCCTGGATCAGGCGACGCAGGTACGACAGGCCGGTCTCGACCTCGACGCATGCCGCGCGGTGCGCGCGCACATCCTCGATCGGCCGCTGCTCCAGATCGACCAACCCGTCGGGATCGAGGAGGTGGTCGTCGTCCCAACTCATACGGTCCCCTCGTCGCTCGAGCCGCCTGACGTGCGGACTCTACCGCGGACCGTCGCGTCGGACCGGGCTGCACCGCTCACCCTGCGGGCCCGACCGATCACGAGAGGTAGCTCCACATCGCCGATCCCCACAGGGGGGCCGCCACGATGTACGCATCGAGGCGGCGCAGCGCGGGGACCCATGTCGCTGCGGTCGGCAGCGCACCCGAGGCGACCACCGGACCGAGCGGCGCCAGGACCGCGACGAGCCCGCCGAACACCCAGGTCTCGGGCCGGCCGTCGAAGGGTTGGAGCCGGAAGACCCAGATCGGGGCGATCAGCACCAGGGTGCACAGCGCGCCTCCGAGGATGCCGTGGGACGGGTAGGGCGACTCGGCCCCGACGAGGAAGCTGCCCGCGTCGTAGGCCGAGACCAGGGCGACGAGGATCAGCGCGGTCGGCCGACCCAGGTCGGTGACGGCGACCATGCCGGCGGCGGCGATGCCGGCGGGGGCGGCGCTGCACACCGTCGCCCCGGCTGCGGCGATGGCCGACGTTCGGCGTCGGGGCGCAGCGAGTGCAGCCACGAGAGCGACGACCGGTAGTGCCACGAGGACGAGCCCGGCGGTGGCGGGGCGGGGCAGGAGCGCAGCGACCGGCAGCGCAACCGCGCCGACACCGGCGACCACCCGGTTGACGCGGTAGCCGGCACGGTTCCACGCCTGGCCCGCCTGCAACGAGGCGATCAACGCGACGAACGCGAACAGCGCGGCGGTGGTGACCGAGCCGAACCACACCGCCGGGACCGCCGCCAGGAACCAGAGGATGCCCACGCGCACGCGGGGACCGTCGACGTTCGGCGGCGCGAAGTAGCGATCGACCCACGGGGCCGGGGCCCGCCCGCCGATCGGTCGTCTCGTGCCGACCTCGACGACGCCCGAAACCGTCGAGCTCCGGCGCGCTGCCGGACGAGCTCGACCGGCACCGCTCGTGGTGCCCGTCCGCGAACGACCCGGACTCGACGTCGCCCGCGCCTTGGCCGGGGATCGCCCCGCCGCCTTGGCCATCGCTGATCAGCGCTTCCCGCGGGGTGGCATCGCCGAGCCGACCGCACCGCCGCTCACGGGCGGGAGCACCGCCACCTCGTCGTGCTCGTCCACGTCGACACCGCGTTCGACAGGATCACCGTTCAACCAGATCTTGCTGGTGGCGAGGACGGCGTCGAAACGGCTGCCGAAGCGGGCGCTGGCGAGGTCGAGCACCTCACCCACGGTCGCGCCCGGGATCTCGGTGCGCGCCGTACCTGCGGCGTCGCGAGCGGACGCGAACAGACGGAGCGTGGCCACCATCCCGATCCTACTGCCGGCCACGAGCGCGACGGGATGTGGACACCGCCACCCACCGGCGACCGGTCCGCGCACCCGATCATCGCTCCCGGTCATCGCTCCCGGTCATCGGTCCCCGATAGCTTCGAGGTCATGACCCGCATCCTCGTGCTCCGCCACGGCCAGTCCGAGTGGAATGCCGAGGGCCGCTGGCAGGGGCAGGCCGACATCGACCTCACCGAGCTCGGCCGTCAGCAGGCGTTCGCCGCGTCGCAGCGCCTCGGTGTCGTCGATGCGATCATGTGCTCGGACCTCCGGCGCGCCCTCGAGACAGCCCGGATCCTGAGCGACCAGCTCGGCGTGGGTCCCGTCGTCGTCGAGCCGCTGTTCCGCGAGCGAGACGCCGGCGAGTGGTCCGGGCTCACCACCGCGCAGATCGAGCAGGGTTGGCCCGGCTACCTGGCCGAACGCCGCCGGCCGGACCGCTTCGAACCCGAGTCCGCCGCCTTGGCCCGGTTGCTCGCCGGTCTCGACCTGGTCCACCGCGAAGTGCCCGGCGGGGAGGTCATCGTGGTGGCGCACGGCGGGCTCGTCCACGCGCTGGAACACGATCACGGGATCGAGTTCGAACGCCTGCCGAACCTCGCCGGCCGTTGGGTCACCCACCACGGTGATCGGCTCGAGCTCGGCGAGCGCCTCATCCTCATCGACGACGACCTCACCAGCATCCCCGCCGCGATCTGACCATCCGTGCCCACCCGCCGCCCAGCCTCCCCGGTTCCCCGTTCGACCCCGTTCGGTACTGCGGACCTCGCGAGCTCGATGCCCGTGGAGGTCGTCCGCAGCCGCCGACGGAAGAAGACCGTCCAGGCCGTCGTGGTCGACGGGGTCATCCGCGTGCACGTGCCCGCGTGGATGTCGTCGGACGAGGAGGCCACCTACGTCGAATCGTTGGTCGCGCGCCTGGACAAGCGGTTCCGATCCGGCCACGTCGATCTCGACGCGCGTGCGCGTACCATCGCCCGGCGCCACGACCTCCCCCAGCCCACCTCGGTCGTCTGGTCGGACCGTCAACGTGCTCGCTGGGGGTCGTGCTCGACCCACTCGGCCGAGATCCGCATCTCGCAACGCCTGGCCGACTGGCCCGACTGGGTGCTCGACTACGTCCTGGTGCACGAGCTCGCCCACCTGGTCGAACCCAACCACTCCCCCGCGTTCCATGCGCTCGTCGATCGGTACCCCCTGGCCGAACGGGCCAAGGGCTTCCTCATCGCCAAGTCGCTCGGCGACGCCGACACCGACGTCGACGTCGACGTCGACGTCATTCCCGACATCGAGAACGACCTGACCCCGAACCTCGCGGCGGAGGACGCCCTCGCCGATGACGAGGATCTCGCGATCACGCCGGGTCGGGCGGGTCCACCCGGTCCACCGGCTGCGGCCGATCCCGCCCGTCGCTCGGGCCGGTCCAGCCGACCGGGGCGCCGAGGCGACGAGGCGCCCGAGACGCCCCCGACCCCCCGCACGCGCCAGCCGGCGCTCTTCGAGATCTGAGGACGGCACGAGCCGTCGAGCCGTCGAGGATCGTCAGCCGAGTGGGTGCGTGACCCGCCAGGCGGCCTCGAGCCGACCGAGCTCGGTGGCGGGCGGTCCGTCGTGGCGGTACTCGTCGAGGATGGCTCGCCAGCGGTTGCGTGCGTCGAGGCGGCCCAGCAGGGCACTCACACCCCACACCACCCGATCGAGCAACACGAACGACGGGGGCATGTCGAGCACCTGCATCACATCGGCGTAGGGGCCGTGCAGGTCCACGATGTTGGTGAGCGCCTCGGTCGTGTAGCTGGTGGTGAAGGTGAACTCGTCCACCTGGTAGGCGCGGTACGCCGCGCTCACCGCCTCGAACACGTGCTCGGGATCGAGGCCGTGGCCGGGTTCGATGAACCCGACGCGCTCCATGGCCGCCACCGTCTCGCGGGCATCGCCGGCCAGCACCGCGTCGAGGATCGGGATCATCCGGTCGAACTCGTCGCCGCTCCAGCGCTTCACCAGCCCGAAGTCGAAGAAGCTCACCCGTCCGTCGTCGTGGAACCGGTAGTTGCCCGGATGGGGGTCGCCGTTGAACACGCGGTGGCGGTGCACCGAACCCTGGGCGAAGCGGAAGATGGCCTCGGCGGCCAGTTGGTGCAGCTCGTCGGACGCATCGCGCTCGAACTCGGTCCACCCCATCGCGTCGACCCACTCGGTCGTGAGCACCCGCTCCGACGAGCGTTCGTGCACCACCGACGGGACGTGGATGAAGGGGTGGTCGCGGTAGCGGTCGGCGAACTCGGTCTGACACGCGGCTTCGAGCCGGTAGTCGAGCTCGTCGGTCATGCGGGCCCGGAGCTCGTCGATGAGCGCGTGCACGTCGAGGTTCCGGAAGGCGACGGCGGAGAACAGCATCGAGAGCATCTCGGTGTTGTCGAGGTCGGCGCGGATCGCGGCACCGATGTTGGGGTACTGCACCTTCACGGCGACGCGACGACCGTCGTGCAGGACCGCCCGATGGACCTGACCGATCGACGCCGCGGCCGCCGGCACCGGCTCCCACGAGGCGAACAGCTGGTCGGGGCCGGCGCCGAGCTCCTCACGGATGACCTCCTCCGCCAGGCTGGGCGCCATCGGTGGGACGTCTTGTTGAAGGGTCTCGAGCGCCGCACGCGCCTCGGGGGGAAGACCGTCGGCGATGAAGCTGACCATCTGGCCGAGCTTCATGATGGCGCCCTTCATGTTGCCGAGCTCGCGGGCGACGTCCTCCGCGGTCCGGATGGTGAACTGCTCGTCGAGGGCGGCTCGACGGTCCTCGTCGGCTCCGATCCCCCGCACCCGGCTGGCGGCGTAGTGGGCGCTCCGGCGGGCGGTCAGGCGGTACACCCGCACCTGCCGTCGCCAGCGCTCGCGCTGGTCGGCGTGGAGCCGAGACGCGGTTCGAGCCACGATCACCGCCATCAGGGCGAGGGCGGCGGTGCTCGCCGCGGCGCCGACGAGCCGGGACCGCGTGGTCATCGCATGTCGTCGGCCAGGTGCGCCACCACCAGGATGGACAGTCCGAAGGGGATGTCGAACCGGGCGCCGATGCGGCGTTCGAGCCGTGCGAGCATCGCCAGCGATCGTTCGATCGCCGGGTGCATGGCGCTCGCCTCCTCGTCGGTGGGCGGGAAGAACCGCTTGAGCGGCGTCTTGCGCACCACCGCGGCGAGCGGGACGAGGAACGAGAACAGGTACGTGACCCGGTCGACCTCGAAGCCGGCCGCCCGAACGGCGATCACGAACCGCTCGCGCGAGTAGCGGCGACGGTGTGCTGCACGCTCGTCGTGCTCGCTCCAGATCCACTGGTAGGCGGGGACGGTGAGCAACACGACGCCGTCGCGGTCGAGGACCCGCCGGTACTCACGCAGGGCGACGACGTCGTCGTCGAGGTGCTCGATGACATCCATGCTGATGAGCGTGGACGCCGAGCCATCGGCGAACGGGAGCTGCTCGGCCAACGATTCGAGCACCACGGGCGGATCCGGGCGGCGTCGCACCCACCCCAGGACGTGCTCGGACAGATCGGTGCCGACGACGGGCTGCGCTCCCATCGCTGCGAGGGTGGCCATGGCGTCCGCCGTGCCGCAGCCGATGTCGTAGGCGCGCGCGCCCCGGATGAGGCGGGGGGCGAGCTCCTGACGGAGCCAGTCGCGCCGGGCCCGGTACCACCAGTTGGTGTCGGCCACCTCGGCCATCAGGTCGAAGTAGGCGTCATCGGGTTGCACGTCGAGGCCGAGTGCCTCGGATTTGCTGGAGCTCATCGGCTGGTCACGCTACCGGTCCGCGCCGGACGGCGATCGGGCGATCAGCAGGTGGTGCGGGTGGAGGTAGCCGCGGTCGACGCGCTCGGAGGTGACGGCGAGGCCGGCGGCCTCGAGCTGCGCGGCGAACTCGTCCGGTGATGCGAACTCGACCTGATCGCCTTCGGTGATCCGCAGGACGCGGGTGGCGATGCGCTCCTGGGCGACGGTGATGGCGCCCTTCCACCGGGGGAGACGGTCGGTTTCCTTGATCAGCAACGTCCCCCCGTCGCCGAGGTGCTCGACGCAGCTCGCCAGGAGCTGATGACGGAGGTCGGCGCCCAGCAGGTAGAGCACGTCGGCGATGACGATGGCGTCGTAGCGGCCCGTCGCGAAGCCGTCGGGGGCGACCGTGTCGAACGAGACGGTGGCCTCACCGGGCCGGAGCCCGGCGGCGGCCGCCGAGGCGAGGGCGATCTTGTGGGCGTCGATGTCGACCCCGGTGACGTGACGACCGGGGGCGCTGAGCGCGAGGTAGAGCGACAGCAGCCCGTGGCCACAGCCGACCTCGAGCACCCGGCCTCGCTCGGGGACGTTGGCCTCGATCGTGTCGAACGGGCAGGTCCACCAGCGCGCCCGCACGTGGAAGCGGTCGCCGCGGGGCGCGTGGCCGTAGAGGGCGAGGGCGCGGCGGGCAGCGGGTGTGCGGGGACGGCGCATCAGTGCGTCCCCGCCGGTTCGGTCGCTCGGGCCAGATCGCCGAAGGTCCCCAGACGGAAGCCGAGCGCATCGATCTCGTGGCGGATGCCCGCCGATCGCAGGGCGTCCGCTTCGTCGGCCCACCGATAGTCCCAGCGGTAGCGAGCGAGGTCCGGGTCGTCGCCTTCGCCCGGGTGGGTGGCGAGCTCGGCCGACGCCGCACCGGTCGCGCGGAGCCGCCGGAGCGCGTCGACCATCGAGCGCTCGTCGAGGCAGCCCGCCTCGTCGAGGCCGGTGGACGCGCCGGCGTAGGTCCACCCGCTGCGGTCGCACCGCTGCTCGAGGTCGCGTGCCAGTCGGGAGACCACCACCCCCACGGGCGAGCGGGCGGTCGAGCGGGTGACGCGGATCACCCGGATGTCCCGTTCCTCGCCGAGGTCCATCACCACCCGTCGGACCGATGGCCAGAGGTGGAGGTTCTGGTGCGTGTCGAGGTGGTCCGCGGTGACGCCGGCATCGGCGATGCGGTCGAGCTGCGCACCGAACTCGCGCCGCAGGTCGTCCGGGTCGATCCGCCGAGCCGCGGCACGCGGGAGGAACTGGCGCCACGAGAGGTGCAGCCGCCCGCGGCCGTCGACGAGCGTCGGGATCTCCGCAGCGGTGAGCAGCGGCGGATCCTCGCCGACGACGGCGAGGTGGGCACCGGTCCCGAGCGTCGGCGCGTCGGCGAGGAGGGCTGCGCTGGCGTCGAAGGCCGGGGTGAGCGCCAGCACCGAGGTGGAGGTGACGACGCCCCGGCGGTGGGCGTCGAGGATGGCCCGCGACACCCCGAGGGTGAGCCCGTAGTCGTCGGCGTTGACGATGAGCAGCCGACGATCAGGCATCGACGTCGAGCCCCGGAGCCGCGGGCTGACCGGGAGCGACGGGCGGGCGACGGACCTCGAGTGGGAGCGGTTCGACGGAGTTGAGCTCGGTGCGGAGGCTCCGCATCTCACGCACGATGGTGAGGATGACCGCGTTGGACGAGAGCGTGGACACGCCACGGGTGCGGGGGAAGTAGTCGACGCCGAACTGGATGGTCGAGAAACCCATGCGTTGAGCCCGCGCCAGGAGCTCGACGTCGATGAACGAACCCTCGCTCTGCAGATCGGTCAGTTCGAGGACGCGCCGGCGGATGAGCTTGAACGCGAAGTTCATGTCCCGCAGGCGCAGCCCGAACAGGAGCTGCACGAGGTGGTTGTAGACGTAGGAGTAGATGAGCCGGCGCGGTCCTTCTCCGGTGCGGTCGAAGCGGAACGCGCTGACGATGTCGGCGTCGTAGATGCGCAGGAGACGGACGGCCTTGGCCGCCTCGGCCATGTCGAAGGGGAGATCGGCGTCGGTGTAGAGCACGAGCTCGCCTCGGGCCTCGGCGAACCCGGTGCGCAGGCTGCCGCCGAGCTTGCGGTTCGTGGCGTGGTGCACGACCCGCACGCGGTCGTTGTCGGCCGCCAGCTGGTCGGTGATCTCGGCCGTGCGATCGGTCGACGCATCATCGATGATGAGCACCTCGAACCAACCGATCTCGCCTGCGTTCACCAGACCCTGCCCGGCATCGAACGCGGCGCTCAC
>JBBSTY010000116.1:0-13879 GCA_038235385.1 Acidimicrobiales bacterium
ACCGGTCGCCTCGATGGCCAGATCGCCCGACGTCTCCGCCGACAACGTCATCGGCCGTACCTGCGCCACCGCAGGTCGTGGGTCGTGCGTTCGGTCATGGTTGCCTCTCGTCCTCGTCCTCGTCCTCGCCTGCGCTCGATCTCGACCGTTCGCGGACCCGGCGATGGTACGGGTTCGTCGCCGGGTTCCGCCGAGTTGGGTGGACGGTTGGGACGGCGCCGGTGGCGGTGGATCCGCCGTCGGTGAGGACGAGGGGACCGGGCTCGGCCGCCGTACCCGGATCCTCAGCGCTCGGGCAGTCCGCTGACCTGGGCGGCGGTGATCTGGTGGTCGAGCCCGCCCCACGCGGCCTGCTCCTGCTGGCAGGTGTGGACCATCTTCAGGACGTGGGGATCGTCGGAGCGACGCGCCGCTCCGGTGATGTCGGCCCAGGACGGCGGTGCTGCGGCGGCGGGTGTCGGCTCGATCGGTGGCGTGCCGATCACCACGTAGGCGGCGGCGATCGCATGGGTCAGCCCGACCGCCAGCGCGCGCGCATCGGACTCGTCGGTCAGGTGCTCGGTCACCAGGCGGGCGGCGTGGGTGGCGGTCATGGTGTGGAGCGCGAAGAAGTTGCCGGTCGACCGGTAGAGCGCGTGCGAGCTCGACGCGAGCGTGGCGAGGTCACCGGCATCGGGCGCCAACCCGGCGAGGTGGTCGAGGAACCCTGCGTCGGCGCCGACCTCGTCGAAGCGTGCCGAGAACCCCGACGACGCGAACGTGCGGTCCCGGAGGGTCGGGTCGTCCCGAAGCCGCGTGAGCAACGCCGGCAGGTCGTACGTCGACGTGGTGGGGCGCGGGGCACACGGGATCGGCTGCGCGGCATCGATGAGGTACGCCAGGCCCCCGGCCACGTCGGCCGATCGACCGTGCTCCAACCCGTAGCCGAGCCGGATCAGGCCGTGGAACGCGGCGCCGCCCACCCCGGCCGCGAGCTCGGGCACCAGGCGGTGCAGCACCGCGGCGGTCCCCTGCCGATCGAGCTCGTCCCCCAACTCGGCCGTGCGGCGCGAGATGTGCTCGCGGCACGGCTGGAGACGGGCCCCGTACTCCGTCGCGAGCGTGACGAGTCGGTCGTCGTCGGCACCCAACGCCGCGAGCGCGATGAGCGCCATCGGGCGGTGGTTGCTGAGCCCGCCGGCGGTCACGGGATCGGTGGCGAGATCCTCGTCGAGCAGTCGGTCGAGCACGGGCTGGCTCATCGTCGTGCACCTCCGGGGGGCGGCGGGTTTGCGGTCGTCGTGCCGCGAGATCGGTCGCGGAGCGACCGGGCGCCGAGCCCGGCGCTCGCGTGGGGACCGACCGACGCCAGGATACGGCGATGCACCTGGTCCGACGCCCGGCGGAGCCCGGGGCACCGTCTGCCGATGACGATGCGTTCCACCCTCCGTCGATCAGGTCGGCTCGCCCGGCCGACGATCGGGTCGGACCATCGGACCATCGGACCATCGGACCATCGGACCATGCGGCCCGAGGAGTCGGCGGTGGTGGCGGCGAGCTGATTGGCCCCGGTGCATCGACGGGTGGTCAGCTCGTCTCGAAGCCGAACGTCCCACGACAAGGAGTCCTTGATGCTCGAGACATTGGCACTGCCCGACGGGGTCGAGCTCGAACGCGTCACGTCGACGTTCACGGTCGAGACGGTCCCGGAGGGCCTCAAGCGTGCGCACCGCGTCGCCGGCGGCGTGTGGGGACGGCTCCGGGTCGCCCAGGGCCACGTGACCTTCGTGCTGGAGGAGTCGGGCGAGTCCCGTCGCCTCGGCGCCGGCGAGACCCAGGTCATCCCGCCGGCCACGCCCCACCACGTCGAGGTCGAGCCCGACGCCGAGTTCGCGATCGAGTTCCATCGCTGAGGTCGAGCCCGAACCCGGTTCTGGTCGACGCCGCGTTCGCGATCGAGCTCCACCGCGGACGGCGAGCCCCGGGTGTGGCCCCGCCGCCCGATTCAGGGGACGAGCACGAGATCGAAGCCGTCCGCCGGGACGACGGTGCCGAAATAGAAGTCCTCGGCCTCGCCCCACCGGGCCTCCCACTCGGAGCGGTAGGCGTCGCCCTCGCGTTGGAGCAGCTGGCGGCGGCGGATCGCCGGTGGCGTGTCGAGCAGCACGCGGACGTCGACGAGGTCGGCCAGCGCGGGCCGGGCGCTGTAGGCCCCTTCGAGCACCACCAGGGGAGCGGGACCGCACACCTGCTCCTCGTCGCGGAGCCGACCGTCGAACGCGTCCCAGTCGAAGGACCGCCAGCGGGCCGGGGCGCCCCGTCGGACGTCGAGGAGCACGCGGCGTTGCCGGCGCCAGTCGATGCACCCGTCAGCCTTCTCCCGGGCGCTGCGCCGGTCCCACTCCTCGGCCGTGCCTCCGGCGTAGAAGTCGTCGCCCGGGATGACCCCGACGTCGGTTCGCTGCGCCAGCCCCGCCGCCAACGTCGACTTCCCCGAGCCGCTCCGTCCGTCGAGGGC
Organism: Acidimicrobiales bacterium; assembly: GCA_038235385.1. Taxonomy (GTDB): domain Bacteria; phylum Actinomycetota; class Acidimicrobiia; order Acidimicrobiales; family Acidimicrobilacustridaceae; genus JBBSTY01. The sequence goes on from JBBSTY010000116.1 coordinate 2,498, forward strand.
GACGACGAGCGGTCGGTCCGGCCGGGTGGCGAGGAGCACCGTCAGCTGGCCGGCGAGCTCGTCCGCCAACCGGTCCACCGATGCCGCGGCTGCGTCGTCGCCGGGGTCCGACGATGCCGGGGAGGTGGTGGACATGGCCGCAGTGTCGCAGACGGCGCCCGAACCGTGCCGACGACGATCCCGACGCCGCTCGGCGCCGGCTCGGTGTCCGGTTCGGGGTCGACCGCCCTACCGTGTGCGCGATGACAGTCCGAGTGGTGGAACTGGTCGGCGACGATCTCGAGGTGCCCTGCGTGGACGGGACGACCCGTCGCTACCTGTCGCTCGACGCCGCCGCGTCGACGCCTGCCCTGCCGGCGGTGGCCCAGCGGGTCACCGACTTCGTGCCGTGGTACTCGAGCGTGCACCGCGGCGCCGGGTACAAGTCGCAGATGGCCACCGCCGCCTACGAGGAGGCCCGCGAGGCGGCCGTCGAGTTCGCCGGCCGCACCGGCACCGACGACATCGCCATCCTGTGCCGCAACACCACCGAGGCCATCAACCACCTCGCCTACCGGCTCCGCCTCGGCGCCGACGACGTGGTGGTCACCACCGTCGTCGAGCACCACGCCAACCTGCTGCCGTGGTCGCGGTCGACTGCCCAGCGTCGCTACGTCGAGTGCGACCGCGACGGCCGCTTCGGGGTCGACGACGTCGTCGCCGCCCTCGACGCCGGCGCCCGCCCGAAGCTGCTGAGCATCACCGCCGCCAGCAACGTCACCGGCTGGATGCCCCCGATCGACGACATCATCGAGGCCGCCCACGAGCGGGGCGTGCCGGTGCTGGTCGACGCCGCCCAGATCGCCGCCCACCGCCCGATGCCCGCCGGCGCCGACTTCCTCGCCTGGAGCGGCCACAAGATGTACGCACCGTTCGGCACCGGGGTCCTGCTCGGTCCACGCGAGGCGTTCACCGACGGCGACCCGTTCCTGGCCGGCGGGGGAGCGGTCGACCTGGTCGACCTCGACGAGGTGGTGTGGACCGATCCGCCCGAGCGCGAGGAGGCGGGATCACCCAACGTCGTCGGCGCCGTGGCCCTGCACGCGGCCATCGACGAGCTCACGGCCATCGGCTGGGATGCCATCGGGGCGCACGAGGACGCACTCGGTTCGCACCTGCGCGCCGGACTGGCCGCCACGCCCGGGGTGACGCTGCTCGGCCCGCCCCTCCACGTGCGCACCCTGGCCATCGGCACCTTCGCCGTCGAGGGCGCGTCGCATGCGCTCGTGGCCGCCCGCCTCAGCGCCGAGTTCGGCATCGGGGTCCGCCACGGTTGCTTCTGCGCCCACCCGTACCTGATCCGGCTGCTCGGCCTCGACCAGGGCGAGATCGAGCGCTACCGCGCCGACGTGGTCCGGGGCGACAAGACCGCCATCCCCGGCGCGGTGCGCGCCAGCTGCGGGTTGTCGACCACCGAGGCCGACGTCGACCGGTTCCTCGAGGCGGTCGGCGTCATCGCCGCCGGTGATCCGCCGCCGGTGCGCTACCACCAGGACCCGGCCACCGGCGACTTCTGGCCCGAGGACCACGACGCCCCGTGGTCCACCGGCGATCGGTCCCTCGGCGCGTCCTGCTCACGCGGGTAGCGGTCGCCGCTCGGGCGAGCGCGGTGGATCGAGAGGTGGCGCACCCCAGCGGCCGCGGCCGACCACAACGCGGGTCCTTCGCACCCCAGTGGCCTGGCCGGGACGGCGCCATCGGCCAGACTGGACCGTCCTCGACGAACGGACGGTGGCGGACATGGTGAACCGGTGGAAGCGCGCCAGCGCAGCGGTGGCGATGGCGGCGGTCGTCGCCGTCGGGTGCAGCGCGACGGGCGAGACCGTCGCCGGTGACGAGCCGGGCGACCCGACGACGTCCGCCGATGGGTGCTCGCTGCCCGATGGCGGCGTGGGTGTGGAGGCGATGCTGCGGTTCGTCGCCGACACGCCGAACAACCGCGCCAACGTGACGGTCGCGGACCTGCGCGCCTACCTCGACCGACAGGGCACCACGCTGCCCGACGGCTTCCGCGACACCGTCTGGTTCAGCGGGCCCGTCGAGCGGTTCACGGCGACGCCCCTCCTGAAGCAGGAGATCCAGGCGCTCGCCAACGACACCGACGCCCTCGCCGACGAGTACGGGATCGGGATCGGTGGGGTGGATCAGGCCGTCCGCTTCGGTGAGCCGCCGGTGACGACCGAGCTCATCATCGGCGCGGTCGACACCGCGGCCGTCGACGCCGCGGTCCACGCCGATGGGCTCTGGTCCGGCGCGCTGGAGCAGGTCGAGATCGCCGGCCAGCAGGTCTACACGTGGGGCGCGGACGGCGAGACCCAGATCAACAAGCGCAGCGCCATGCGCGATCTCGGCATCGGCGGGCGGATGTGGCCGGGCGACGGCGTGGCCGCGTTCACCCGGGCGACCGCACCGATGACCGACGTGCTCGACGCCTGCTCGGGTGCCCGGCCCTCCCTCGCCGACGACGGCGCCTACGCCGGGATCGCCGAGCGGCTCGACGAGTTCGACGGCTCGTTCGGGGTGACGCTCACCGATCAGGTCGTCGGCCGCGACGGCGTGGCGACGCCGCCGGGATCGGCCGGCTCCGGTCCCCGGGGAACGAGGGTGGAGGCGACCACCGATGCCTCGGCCGACGTGACCCCGCTCGAGGGGGTCGCCGCCTACGGGTTCGCCAGCGGACCATCCGACGATCCCGACGAGGCGCGGATCCGCCTGGTCATCGCCGCGGGCACCGATGCGCAGGCCCGCGCGAACGAGCAGCGCTTCGTCGATCAGGTCGACCACGGCGAGAGCTTCTTCGATCGTCGCCCGTGGTCCGAGCGCCTCCGCATCGATCACCACGAGGTCGACGGCCGCTTCCTGGTCGTCGAGCTGCGGGCGGAGGACATCGCCGTGCTCGAGAAGAACCTGTTCATGTTGGACAACCTCATCGTCACCGCCGGGTGACCGGTCGGATGTCGCCGGTCGGCGTCCGGACCCGTGGGTCCGGCGCCGGCACCGGTACGATCACGCCCCCGTGGACCGCTTCCAGTACCTGCTGCTCCTCGGCGGCTGCCTGCTGATCACCCTGCCGCTCGAGCTGGTGCTCGGGGCCCGGGTGTACCGCTCGCCGCGCCGCCTCCTCGCCGCGCTCGTGCCCGTGGTGGTCGTGTTCGGGCTGTGGGACATCGTGTTCATCGGGTGGGACGTGTGGCACTACTCGCCGCTGTACACGACCGGGTGGTCGTTGCCGCCCGACCTGCCGGTCGAGGAGCTGGCGTTCTTCGTCGTGATCCCGATCTGCGGGCTCCTCTCGCTCGAAGCCGTGCGCCGGTTGCTGCCACGCTCCGGTCGCGACACCCCCGATCCCGGGGCGGGCTGATGCTGTACACGGCATCGGCGGCCGCCGCCGTGGTGGTCGTGGTCGTGCTCGAGCTGGGCTGGTGGCGCACCGGCCTGTTCCGTGACCCGGCCTACTGGATCGCCATGGCCATCAACCTCGGCTTCATGGTGCTGGTCGACGGCTGGCTCACCAAGCTCAGTGCCCCGATCGTCATCTACGACGACACCCGACGCGCCCTGCCCCGGTTCCCCTGGGACATCCCGGTCGAGGACGTGCTCTTCGGCATCGCCATGCTCACCCTCGCCATGCTCCTGTGGGACCGCTCGGGTCGACGGACCGGCCGGGCCCGCTCGTAGGCTGACGACGTGCTGATGGACCTCGTCATCGTCCTCGTCGCCTTCGTGGCCATGGAGGGCGTCGCCTACGCCAGCCACCGGTGGGTGATGCACGGCCGCCACGGTGCCGGGTGGCACGTGAGCCACCACCAGGCCCGTCGGGGCGCCGTCGAGGCGAACGACCTCTATCCCGTCGTGATGGCGGCGTTCACCATCTCGTTGTTCGCGCTCGGCGCCGGCGTGGCCGGGTTGCACGTGCTCGTCCCGACGGCGATCGGCATCACCCTCTACGGCGCGTCCTACCTGGTCGTGCACGACGTCGTGATCCACGGTCGACTCCCGTCGCCGCGCTGGGCCCGCCACAACCGCCTCGCCGGTCACCTGCACGAGGCCCACCGCATCCACCACCTGTGGAACGCCGAGCCCTACGGGTTCCTGCTGCCGGTGGTCCCCGACGAGCTCCGCGCTCGTGCCGCCACCGTCGAGCGCGACCCGCTCGCGGCGCGGGCCTGACCGGGTTCTCGGTCACCAGCCCTGCGGCAGGAGGTCTGCAACGACGATCGGCCCCGGGAACGACCACCCACCGGTGTTCGGTGTTCGGTGTTCGGCGTTCGGCGTTCGGTGACCGGTGACCGGTGACCGGTGACGTCAGCGTCGGCCGGTGCGCACGGGCACGAAGGCCCGACCCACCTCGAGCGCCTTCTGCCAGGTGGGCACGCGTGCCCGGCCGGCGAAGGGGTCGCAGCCCTGGGCCTCGACGACGTCGAGGATCCGGCTGTAGAGGCGGCGGGCGGTGACGATGCAACGGGCGGACGACGGCGGGAGGAGCGCCAGACCCTCGTCGGCCGAGCGGTACAGCGCACGGGCCCGGGCCACCTCGAACTCGATGAGCGCGACCAGCTCGGGCGTGGCCGTCCGCGACGCCAGCGCGGGCGCGGCGCCGAACCGTTCGATGTCGTCCTGGGGGAGGTAGGTGCGCCCGCGGTCGAGGTCCTCGTCGATGTCGCGGATGAAGTTGGTGAGCTGGAACGCGTCGCCCAGATCCCGGGCGGGACCCCGCGCCGCGTCGAGGTCGGTGGGTTCGAGGATGGGCAGCATCATCTCGCCGATCACCGCGGCCGAACCGTCCATGTACCCCTGGAGGTCGGCCCAGGTGGCGTAGCGGTCGACGGTGAGGTCCATCGCCATGGAGCGCAGGAACCGGGCGAAGCAGTCGGGGTCGATGGCGAAGGCCCGGACGGTGTGCACGACGGCCTTGAGCACCGGGTCGTCGCTCGCGCCCCGATCGAGATCGGCGAAGAAGCGGTCGCCGAAGTCGCGCAGCGCCGCCTCGCGCTCGGCCACCGGTCGAGGCCCGAGATCGTCGACGATGTCGTCCGCGTAGCGGCAGAACCCGTAGAGCGCGTGGACGTGGTGGCGCTTGAGCCGGGGCAGCGCGTACGTGGACCAGTAGTAGGTGGTGCCGTAGCGCTTGTTGAGCTCGCGGCACCGGGCGTAGCTCTCGTCGAGGGTGACCGGTGCGCTCACCGGCCGGCCCGGCGGATGCTCCGCGGCGCCGAGCTGGCGAGGGCGTCGACCCGATCGGCGGCCAGCCGGCCCGACACGAGCACCATGGGCACGCCCACCCCGGGCACGGTGGACGAACCGACGAACACCAGACCGGGCGCCCGCCGGTTGACGTTGGCGGGCCGGAAGGGACCGGTCTGCACAAACGTGTGGGCCAGGCCGAAGGGCGTGCCCCGCTCCATGCCGTCGGCCTCCCAGTCCGACGGGTCGACGAACGCCTCGACCGCGATGTCGTCCACCGGGTAGCCGAGCTCGCGCACCCGCCGGATGAGCCGGCCGCGGGTGCGCTCGCGCTCGACGGTCCAGTCGAGTCGCCCGTCGAGGTTGGGCACCGGTTCGAGCACGTAGAGCGTGTGGCCCCCGGCCGGGGCCAGGGCGGGCTCGTCCAGCGAGTGCACGGTGACGAGGATCGACGGATCCGCCATGGTGGTGCCGTCGTGCAGCAGGGCGCGGAAGGCATCGTCCCACTGGCCGCCGAAGTGGATGTTGTGGTGGCCGGTGCCGGCCGGCAGGTCGCCGCGGATGCCGGCGTGCCACACGACGCACGACGGCGAGTAGGAGCCGCGGGTGGCCGCACGCGGTGCCCGCAGACCGGGCAGGAGCGTGCGGTAGGCGACGGGCAGGTCCGGGTTGCACACCACCGCGTCGGCGGCGATGCGCTCGCCGCCGCCGAGGCGGACGCCCCGCACCGCGCCGCGGCTGCCCTCGGCCAGCTCGATGCGCTCGACGTCGGTGCCGTAGCGGATCTCGGCCCCGGCCGAGACGGCGGCCGCGGCCAACGCCTCGGGCAGCGCCGACATCCCGCCCTCGGGCACGAACACGCCTCGCACGCAGTCCATGTAGGTGATCACCGCGTAGATGGCGAGCGCCTCGTAAGGCGCCAGACCGGCGTACATGGCCTGGAAGCTGAAGATCCGTTGCAGCCGTTCGTCGTCGAAGAACCCGGCCACCACCGAGCCCAGCTTGCGGAACCCGCCGTGACGCACGAGCTGCAGCGCGGGCGCGATCGGGCTGAGCAGATCCAACGGGCTGTCGAAGTTGCGGTCGATGAAGTTCGGCAGCTCGAGCTCGTACAGCTCGCGGAGCCAGTCGCAGAACCGTCCGAACGCCTGGGCCTCGGTGGGACCGCACACGGTGCGGATCTCCTCGACCATGCGGTCGCGGTCGTGCCACACCCGCAGCTCGCTGCCGTCGGCGTAGGTGGCGCGGTACATCGGGTCGACGGTCCGCAGCGGCAGCGCGCGGGCGCGATCGACGCCGGCGGCGCCGAACACGTCGTCGATGATCTCGGGCATGGTGAGCACCGTGGGCCCGGTGTCGAACCGGTAGCCGCCCAGGTCGAGCCGTCCGGCTCGCCCGCCGGGCAGGTCGCCCCGCTCCACGACGAGCACGTCGTGGCCTCGCCCGGCCAGGTGGCACGCGGCCGACAGCCCTCCCAACCCTGCTCCGATCACGACCACCCTCACGACCCCGAGCGTAGGGCGTGACGGCGAGACGGCGTCGGGTCGGATGCCGACAGCGGCGGTGTCGCGGACCGATGGCGAGGTCCGTCACCAAGCAACGACAGAGCTGTTGCGTTACGGTCGCGCCATGGCAGGCGGGCGAGACGAGCAAGGTCCTGACCGACGCACGTTCACCCGTGGCCTCGTGCTCGCGGGTGGGTTGGCCTGGGTGGCCCCGACGGTCCAGTCAGCGTTCGTGCCGGCGGCCGCAGCATCGGGGAGCGTGTCGGGGTGCTGCGCCAGCACGCCGGTCCTGACCCCGTCCCTCCAGCCCGCTCCGCCCGGCGGCCAACCCGCCGGGTCCTCCTACGTCTTCTGGCTGCGCTACTCCCGCAGCGTCTTCGCGTGCGTCCCACCGATCCCGTGCCTGTTCACTGACCGGCCGGACCTCGAGATCGTCGACGGTCCGGGCGAGCTCGTCACGGTGAGCGTGGGTTCCGGGCCCGGAGCCCAGATCTCCCGGTACGTGAAGATCGCCGACAGCGAACCGTGCGCCACCCACACGATCCGGGCCACGTGGACGGTGCGCGCCACCACCGACTGCCTCACCTTCACGCCGGTCGGCACCTGCGTCGCCGAGTTCACCTACACCGATCCCGACTGCCCCTGAGGCGCCACGAGCGCGACGACGAGCCTGGGGCCTGGCCCGAGCATCGCACCACGAGCAGGAAGTGTGTCCCCTCCGGTGAGCCGGCACGGCCCGGCGAGCTCGTGCACCTGCGGACCAGGGCGCCCGGGGCGTGGCCTCGGCGAAGGCCTACAGTCGGGGAGGTCGGGACGAGGCGACGGCTCGACCACCGTGCGGCGGTGTCGACGGAAGGCGGGATCCAGTGTCATCACGAACCACCTCATCGCGGGTCTGGGCAGCGGCGTTGATCGCCACTGCACTGGCGGTCGGCGCAACCGCGTGCTCGAGCGACGCACCACCGCAGGCGGAGGAGGTGTCGCTCACCGGCAGCGTGGCCCCGGGCACGACCCCCGACAAGGGTGTGCCGCGAACCAGCTCGACGACCGAGGCGGCGGATCCCGACTCGATCCGTGACGTCGACGTCGAGAACCTGACCTACACCGAGGACTCGTGCGGCGATCCCGACCGCCGCACCGGGTACGAGGTGGTCGACGGGGTGGGCACCGGCGCCGACTCGAACGTCACCGTCGACGCCGCCGCCGTCGCCTACGGCGATCTCACCGACGACGGCATCATCGACGCGGTGGTGCTGCTGAGCTGCAACAGCGGTGGCAGCGCATCCGACGTGGTGCCGATCGTGCTCACCGTCACCGACCCGGGCGAGGTCGAGCAGCTCGCCATCCTCGACGCCGAGGGCCGCGAGGATCGCAGCGTGGTGTCGGTGTCGATCAGCGAGGCGCAGGTCGTCACCGACGAGGTGGTGTTCCTGCCCGACGACCCGCGGTGCTGCCCGTCGGCCACCGGGGCGACGATCTGGGAATGGGACGGCGAGGGCTTCGTGGTGGTCAACGCCACCGAGGCCGGCGGTCCCGGCGACGGCGGTGGTCCGGGTGCGCAACCTGCGGTCGATCCCACCCTCATCACCACCAACAGCGTCGGCGCCATCCGGCTCGGCATGTCGAGCGACGCGCTCGCCGCGGCCACCGGCATCACCACGCGCCGCATCGATCCCGTGTGCGGGTCGAGCCCGTACGAGGCGGTCGGCGCACCCGAGGGGCTCTACGTCCTGCTCGACGACGCCGGCTCGGTGCGAGCGATCACGGTGGAGACCTCCACCTACCTGACCGCCGCCAACGCCAGCGTCGACTCGTTCGTCTTCGACCTGCAGTCGGTCTACCCGAACCTCGAGTTCTTCAGCTTCGGTGGCGACACCGGCCAGTACGCGGTGATCGCACCGGACCGCTCGAGCGGCATCTTCTTCACCGCGTCGGGTGACGAGGTCATCGCCATCACCGTGACCTACGGCGACGCCGGCTTCTTGGATCTCTGCTGATCGTTCGCCGGTGATGGCGTGGCCTCGGGACCGACGGGTGCGGTGGGGCGGGTCCCGGTGCGACCGGTCGCCGTCGCACGGACCGGTCCACTTCGGCCACTATGGGCGCCATGAAGGGCATCGTTCTCGCCGGGGGCAGTGGCACCCGCCTGTATCCGATCACTCGTGGCGTCTCCAAGCAGCTGCTGCCGATCTACGACAAGCCGATGATCTACTACCCGCTGTCGAGCCTGCTGCTGGCCGGCATCCGGGAGATCCTGGTGATCACCACGCCCGAGGAGCAGTCGCTGTTCCAACGGCTCCTGGGCGACGGCTCGGATCTCGGCCTCATGCTCGAGTACGCCATCCAACCCGAACCGGGCGGCATCGCCGAGGCGCTGCTCATCGGCGAGGAGTTCGTCGACGGTGGTCGCGTGGCGCTGGCGCTCGGCGACAACATCTTCCACGGCCACGGGTTGGCCGAGTCGCTCGAGCGAGCGGCCGAACGCACCCGCGGCGCCACCGTGTTCGGCTACCGGGTGGCCGACCCGGAGCGCTACGGCGTGGTCGAGTTCGACGACGACGGCGTGGCCATCGGCATCGAGGAGAAGCCGGCCAAGCCCCGCACGAACTACGCCGTCACCGGCTTGTACTTCTACGACGACCAGGCGGTCGAGATCGCCAAGGGCCTCGACCGCTCGCCCCGCGGCGAGCTCGAGATCACCGACCTCAACGTCGAGTACCTGCGTCGCGGCGATCTCTACGTCGAGGTGCTCGGACGCGGCACGGCGTGGCTCGACACGGGCACGCACGAGTCGCTGCTCCAGGCGGCGAGCTTCATCGAGACCATCCAGGAGCGACAGGGCCTCAAGGTGGCCTGCCTCGAGGAGATCGCCTACCGCAAGGGGTTCATCGATCGCGAGGCGCTCGCCCGCATCGCGCTCGGCATGTCCAAGAACGGCTACGGCCAGTACCTCCAACAGATCCTCGACGACGATCTCTGATCTCGTGTCCGTGATCGTCGGTGCCGGTGCGGTGGTCCGATCAGCTCGACCGGTCCGGCCGGCCCGACCCGTGCGGCGCGCCTGATGGACGACGCGGCCGTCGACCTCGGTCGTGCGGTGGCGACGGTGGTGGGCCTGTTCGTCGGCGGTCCGCGGACCATGGCGGCCGACCCACCGTCCGCCGCGCCCGCCGCCCCGGTGACGGTTCCCGCCGACCACGACCCGTCCGCCGGGGGCGAGTGGGTGACCGCGCTGGTGAAGGACGCGGTGCGCGGGCCGCTGCACCTCGGCACCATCAACTTCGACGGCGACGACCAGGCCGACCGCCTCGTGCACGGCGGGCCCGACAAGGCGGTGTGCGCCTATCCCGCCGCGCACTACCCGCGTTGGTGGGCCGACGACGGCTGGCCCGAGCACCTCGTGCCGGAGCGGTTCGGGTACGGGTCCTTCGGTGAGAACGTCACCGTCTCGGCGCCGCTGACCGAGGACGACGTGTGCATCGGCGACGTGCTCCGGCTGGGCGAGGCCACCGTGCAGATCTCCCAACCGCGCAGCCCGTGCTGGAAGCTCGGCCGGCGGTGGGGGTACCGCGAGCTCACCGCCCGGGTGCGGGCCACGGGTCGCACCGGTTGGTACCTGCGGGTGCTCGAGACCGGCTCGGTCGAACCGGGCGCCGCGCTCGTCCTCCTCGACCGACCCTTCCCCGAGTGGACCGTCGCCGAGACCAGCCGGATCAAGGTCCACGACCGTCACGACATCGATGCCGCCGACCGCCTGGGCCGGTGTTCGGCGCTGTCGGCGGGGTGGACGGGCCAGCTCCGTGAACGGGTGGCCCGGGCCAGGTCCGGCCTCTGAACCCGGCGCGCCGCGCCCGTCGGTGGCGCCGCGCCGGTCGATGGCTCCGGGCCGCGACCCGCCCGGCGGCGACCCCGTCGCGGCTGGCGTCGCTCGAGCCTGCTCGCCCGTCGACGGCCGGCCACGCGAGTTGTTCTCGTATTTGGTAGAATTAACATGTGACGCCCCGCACCCCGAAGCGCGCCGACGCCGACGTCGACACCGTGGTCCCCGCCGAGGGCCCCATGGCACCGCTGCAGCAGCAGGCGCGGGCGCTCGGCGATCCCACGCGCTACGAGCTGTTCCGGTACCTGGTCGAGGCCGCCGGTCCGGTCGGCGTCGCCGATCTCACCGATCACGTCGGCCTCAACCACAACGCCGTGCGCCAGCACCTGGCCAAGCTCGTCGACGCCGGCCTCGTGCGCGAGCACACCTCGAGCCCGATCGGGCGTGGCCGGCCCCGGCTGGTGTACGAGGTCGATCCGGGCGTCGACAGCCGATGGGGGGTCCAGGGGCCCTACGAGCGCCTCTCGCTGTGGTTGGCCGAGATGATCCGCACCGGGGACTCCCCGCTCGAGATCGGCGAGCGCGTCGGGCGTGAGCGTCACGGCCCGCGGCGCTCGGTCGAGGACCCCGTCGCCGTCCTGGTCGAGGAGATGGCCCGCGAGGGCTTCGATGCGACGGTCCACCGGCAGGGATCCGACGTGACCCTCACGCTCGACCACGGATTGACCTCCGAGGCGACGACGTATCGCGGCATCATCCCGGTCGGCATCGACCCAACGCGGCTCTACGACCTGGTAATGCGAACCTGGACGGCCGTCAAAACCGAGACCTTCG
>JBBSTY010000117.1:0-13796 GCA_038235385.1 Acidimicrobiales bacterium
ACCCGCGTCCGGGCGCCGGCCATCGAGGCCTGGGAAGAGCACCGCCGGGAGCAGTCGGGCGTCGCTCCCCTCGAGATCCCGCTCGACACGTGGCCGCAGAACTTCCCCAACATCGAGCAGTCGACGTTCCTCATCCGCAACGGCGCCCCGCAACCGACCATCTCCGCGCTCACGCGCATCGGCACCATCGAGGGCTTCGGCGCCATGCTGCGCTACATCACCCTTCCGCCCATGCAGCCGCTCTTCGAGGAGAGCATCACCGGGACGGCCACCGACCACATCCGCAAGGGCCTGTTCGAGGCCCATGCCCGCGACGAAGCCGGGTTCGAGGACGAAGCCGGGCACAACAAGATGTGGTTCGCGGCCCGCGACATCGCGTTCGAGAACCCGGTCACCGAGGATCAGACCGCCGAGATGTTGGCCCGCATGGGCATCGGCGGCGCCCCCGGTGGCCCGCCACCGGACTTCGCCAAGATGCGGGCCGAGGCCATGGCCAACCGCATCCTCCCCGACGACATCGACTTCGACTTCGAGTCGATGCTCAACCGGATGATCTCGCTGCTGTTCATCGAGATCGCCGCGTTCCACGGGTTCGTGTGGGCCGAGGGCGTCCTGGGCGACACCGACGTGTGCGCAGGCGACGGCGAAGCGGCACGCATCATCTCCTACATCCGCGCCGACGAGACCCCGCACGTCGCGTACCTGCAGGTGGCGTTGTCGGAGGTGCGCGACCGCACCTGGACCGGGGCCGACGGACGCACCTACGACGGCGCCGAGATGATCGGCCGGCTCTGGGACAAGCAGCTCGACGAGTCACGCTTCTTGAAGCGGGGCGAGAACCTCACCATGGCCATCCGCGAGATCGAGCACGCGCTCGAGGGCCGCTCGGACAAGGACGCCGTCCTCGAGGAGATGTTCACGCTGGGCACGGTCACTCCGCTCGCCGACGGCGGGTTCATCGAGCGCAACCGCGCCGGTGAGGACGTGCTCATCCCCTAGAGGGGGCTCGAACCGGCGGCGCTGGACGCGCAGCTCGTGACCTCGACCCGTTCGCCGACCCGCTCGACCGTGGCGCCGCGCGGCGCGGCCCAGCTGGTGTAGGCGTCCTCGAGCTCCTCGAGGTCCGTGTCGGTCTGCATCTCGGAGGCGATGCGGATGCAGCTCGAACCGCCGCCGTCCTCCCAGATGACGTAGTGGTCGCCGGCCCACCCCGATGAGGCGTTGGCCGCCACCGCCGGGCCCTCGCTGTCCTCGAGCGTGAACTGGGTCATGAGCTCACCGAAGACGCCCTCGTCGACGACCTGGCCGTCGGCGTCGGGGGCGTCCACCACGGTGGTGCTCCAACCCCGGAGGAACGAGTCGGGGTGGAGCACCTCGGTCGAGGTGGTGGGCGGCAGCGTGATGGCGCTGTCGAGGAGGCTCTGTCCGCCCGCCTGGAGCAGGCCCTCGACGAACAGCTGGCCGTACTCGTACGGCGCCTGCAGGATCTTCAACAGCACCGCCGGGATGCCGGCGAGCAGGGGTTGGGTGGCGGTGCCGAACTGGCTCTCCTCCTGATCACGTCGTCGCTGATCTGCGGCGGAGAGCGAGCGCACGTACGCCGCGTCGACGCGGCGGGCGTTGCCCTCGACGGTGGCCGAGAACCCGAAGTCGGTCTCGTCGGTGAGGTCGTCGTACTGGGGACGGTCGAGCCCGAAGTGCTGATCGTCGAGGGCGTGGGTGAGCTCGTGCACGATGGTCTGGCGCGTGTACGGGGTGATCGCCTGCCCACGGATCACCAGCTCGCCGGTCTCGGGGTCGTAGAACCCGAGCACCCCCGCGCCGAGGAGCTGGCGCAGCGTGGCGTCGATGTCGAGATCCGCCGGCACGAGACCGAGCGCCTTCAACACGTTGGCGGTGTCCAGACGCGACTGGGCGTCCTCGTCGAAGTCGGCGAAGAGGAGCTCGTCGAACCTGGCCTCGTCGGCCATGGTGACCTCGACCGGAGTGATGAACTCCAGGCCGCGCTCACGTTCGACGAAGGCGCTCAGATCGGCGATCTCGGCGTCGAGCTCGGCTTGGCTCGGCGGCGGGCCCGTCGGCGTCGGGTCGATCGTGCTCGGAGGTGTCGAGGGTCCCCCGGTGCTCGACGGTGGTGACGGCGTCGACGGCGGGGGCGTGGTGGTGGAGCTCGGCGTCGGTCCGGCGGCGAGGTCGTCACCGCTGCGCACGACGACGACGAGGCCGGCGGTGGCCAGCAGCAGCAGCACCGTGAGCACCCCGATAGCGATGACCAGGTTGCGGGTGGTCCGGGGTGATCGTGGCGGCGGCTCGGGCAGCGGAGGGATCTCGGGGCCCGACCCGAACGGAGGAGGCCCCTCGGGCGCGAGGTGGCCCGGCTGGGTGTTCCACCCGCTCGGGACCGGTGAGGGCGCTGGTGGGTACGCCCCCGGGTCCGCTGACCACTGATCGCTCACACGTGCCTCGGAATCGGTGTCGAAGGTGTCAAGCTACCGGCTGCCCCTCGCTCGACAACGGCGCGTCCGAGGTCGCTCCGCGGCGGAGCCGATGGAGCAGGCCGATCGCCGGCGTGGTCAGCCACGCGAGGGCGAAGGCGCCGGCGGCGACGAGCGCGATCGACGCACCGGCGGCCACATCGAAGCGATGCGACACCCACAGGCCGATCACGCCACAGGCCGCGCCGATGCCCGAGGCCAGCCCCATCGCAGTCCCCACCCGCTCGGTCCACAGGCGCGCCGCCGAGGCCGGTGCGACGATCAGCGCGACGGCCAGGATCGTGCCCATCGCCGGGATCGAGGTCACGACCGTGATCTCGATCGCGAGGAGGAGCACGATGTCGAGCACCACCACGGGGTACCCCAGCGCCTCGAACGCCGCCGGGTCGAACGCCGCCAGCACCAGTTCCTTGTGCAGCACCACGAGCAGTCCGATCACGACGACGGTGGCGCCGGCCGTCACCACGACGTCGCCCGGCTCGACCGTGAGGATCGAGCCGACGAGGAACGCGGTGACGTCACGGGTGAACCCCTGCTGCGACGAGATCAGCACGACACCGAGCGCGAACCCACCCGCCAGGACCACCCCGGTGGCGGTGGACGAGTCCAGGCCACGCCGTCGCGACAGCACCACGACCGCGAGCACGACGACCACACCGAACGCGGCGGTTCCGAAGAAGAGGCTGACACCGAGCAGCGCGGCGATGACGACCCCCGGGAACGTGGCGTGCGTCAGGGCCATGGTGAAGAACGAGAGACGGCGGAGCACCACGTGGACGCCCACGGCGCCGCACAGCGCACCTGCGAGGACGGCCTCGAGGAGCGCCCGCTGCATGAGGTCGGACCCGAAGGGCTCGGTGAGCCAGTCCACCTCAGCCCGCTCCCACGCGTGTCCGGCGGAGGTCGAGCAGCTTCCGCGCCGCGAACGCCACGACGAACAGCACCGTCATGATCAGCACGATGGTCGCACCCGAGGCGAGGCGGAGGTCGTGGTCGACCGAGGCGCGGTAGCTCAGCACCAACCCGATCCAGCCGCTGAGCACGCCCACCACGACCGAGATGGCCATCATCGATCGGATCGACCGCCCGAGCAGCTGGGCGGTGGCGGCGGGTGTGATGACGAGCGCGATGACCAGAACCGTCCCGACGGCCTTCACCGCGGCCACCACGAACAGGGTGATGAGCAGGTTGAGCGCCAGGTCCATGACGTCGGTTCGATACCCCATCGCCCGAGCCGACTCCGGCGCGAAGGCCCGCAGGATCAACTCCTTGTGCATGAGCGCGAGCACCACGAGCACCACGAGCATGGTGATCGCGGTCTGGATGATGTCGCCCGTGCTGATCGCCAGGATCCGCCCGAAGAGCAGCGCCGTGAGATCAGCGGTGAACGACGTGCTCCGGGACACGACGACCACGCCCACCGAGAAGAACGTCGTCAACAGCACGGCGAGCGCCGCATCGTCGTTGACCCGACGGTTCAGGGTGAGCACGGTGAGCAGGACCGCCGAGAGCGCCCCGGCCGCGAACGCTCCGAGGTACAGGGATGCGTCGAGCAGGAACGCCACGGCGATGCCAGGGAACACCGTGTGGGTGAGCGCCTCGCTGATGAACGCGAGGCGTCGGAGCACCACGTAGACGCCGAGGACCCCGCCGAACACGCCGAGCAGCACCGCCTCGATCAGGGCGCGTTGCATGTACGGCGATCGGAACGGCTCCACGAGCAGCTGATCGATCACGGCGCCGTGTTCACGACGGGGTCACGACCACGGCCTCGTCGCCGGCGAGCACCAGCGCTCGGGCTCCGTAGGCCTGTTGCAGCAGGGGCGGCGAGAGGGTGTCGGCCACCGGCCCGTACGCGATCTGGTGGCGGTTGAGCAGGCACGCCTCGCTGCACGCGAGGTGCGCAACCGTGAGGTCGTGGGTGGAAATCACCACTGCGGCGCCGTCGGCTCGCAGCTCGCCGAGCACCTCGAGGAGGAGCTTCTGGGTGACCGCGTCGACACCGTTGAACGGCTCGTCGAGGAGGAGGAGCCGCGACGCCTGCGCGACCGCCCGGGCGATGAGCACCCGTTGCCGCTGGCCCCCCGAGAGGGTTCCGAAGCGGTCGTCGGCGCGATCGCTCAGCCCCACCCGGTGCAGGGCCGCGGCCGCGGCGTCGCGGTCGGCGCGTCCGGGTCGGCGGATCCATCCGATCGAGCGGTAGCGCCCCATGAGCACCACCTGGGCGACCGATACCGGGAACTCGGGATCGAGCGATTCGGCTTGGGGAACGTAGGCGACCGACCGGCGAGCCTCCTGAGGAGGTCGACCGAGCACCTCGATCGAACCGCGAGCGAGCGGCACCAGTCCGAGGATCGCCCGGAGCAGGGTGCTCTTGCCCGCCCCGTTCGGTCCGATCAGCGCCACCGACTCCCCGGCGGACACGGTGGCGCCGATGCCGTCGAGCGCGTCGGTGCCACCGAATCGCACGGCGACGTCGTCGAGAACGAGCACAGGGACCGCGCCCGGCGCGGCGTTCGGATCAGGAGAGGTTGGCAACGAGCACCTCGGTGTTGTGCCGGATCATGTCGACGTAGGTGGCGGCGTCGGACCCCGGCGGGCCGAGGGCGTCCCCGTAGAGGGCATCCTCGCCGGCCACGACGGTGACACCGGCCTCGGCGCCGATCCGCTCGGCGGTCTTCGGCGGGATCGACACCTCCGAGAACACCGCCCGCACCCCCTGCTCGCGGATCCGGGCGACGATGGTGTCGATGCCGGTCGCCGAGAGCTCGGCGGTGGAGTCGAAGCTCGGGATGATCGATCCGACGAACTCGAGGTGGTACCGGTCGATGAAGTAGCCGAGCGCATCGTGGTTGGTGACGATCTTGCGGTTGGTGAGCCCCTCGAGCCGCTGCTCGACCCACGCGTCGAGCTCGCCGAGGACCTGGCGGTAGGTCTCGGCTGCGTCCGCGTAGTCGGCCGCCCCGTCGGGATCGGCCTCGACGAAGGCCCGTTCGATGTTGGTGACCATGATCTGGGCGTTGGCCGGCGATTGCCAGATGTGCGGATCCCGGCCGTGATCGTCGCCCGAGCCTTCGCGCACCTCGACCCCGCTGCTGACGTCGACGATCGCACCATCGGTCTGGGCAGCCTCGATGGTCCGGTCGAACCACGCCTCGAGGCCGACGCCGTTCTGGAGCACCACGTCGGCCCGGGCGATGGCGTCGAGGTCGGCCGGCGCCGGCTCGAAGTCGTGGGCGTCGACGTTCGCCTTGATCACCGTGTAGACGTCGACGCGGTCGCCGCCCACCTGCTGGGCGAAGTCGGCGAGGACCGACGTCGTCGCCACGACCCGCAGCGCCGCATCGGCGCTCGCACCTCCGGGCTGGCCGAGCGACGAGGTGTCGGCCGACGACGAGCAGGCGGTGAGGACCGCGACCGCCACGAGCAGGGCGACGAGCAGGGATGGTCGGCTGGAGCGCATCGCGACGGCTTCCTCGGTCGGTCGACCCGGGTGGAACCCTCACACGATAACGAGAACGACTCTCACATCCAACTCGATGGGTGTCGCCGAACGACGAAGGGGCCACCGACCTGCGCCGGTGGCCCCTTCGATCAACGGGCGGTCAGAGCGAGGGATTCAGATGGCGCGGACGTTCTGCGCTTCCTCACCCTTGCGGCCAGGGGCGACGTCGAACTCGACCTGCTGGCCCTCTTCGAGGGACTTGTACCCGTCGCCTTGGATGTTGGAGTAGTGGACGAACACATCGTCGCCCTGCTCGCGGGAGATGAAGCCGTAGCCCTTCTCGTTGTTGAAGAACTTGACGGTACCGGTAGCCAATGCACTTGCTCCTGAGTCTGCGAGCAAGTCCCAGCGACCTCCTCGTCGAGGCCAGTGTAGGGAACCGCTCCGACCGGGGTCAGCAAAAGAGCTTCGGGTCGCTGCGGGGCCGAGCCCGCCGCGTCTGGCACACTGTCGGGCCGTGACCGCAACTGCACGGCGGATGGGGGCGACGACGGTCGTCATGGCGATGGTGGTGACCCTCGCGCTCGGTGGGACGTCGTCGGCCCAGACCGCCGCCGGTGAGACCACGGCGGCCCCGACCGCCGCCGAGTTGGACGGCCTCGTGCTCGCCCGGGCCATGGAGCTCGATGGCGTGGAGACGGACCTGTCCACCACCGCCGTCGACCGAGCCCGGCTCGAGACCGCCATCGCCTCGGGGCGTGAGGAGTACCGGGTCGGGCTCGACCAGGAGAACGCCACCCGGGCCGCTCTCGGGCGCTACTCGGTCGCGGTGTACATGGCCGGCGAGGTCGTTCCGCCGCACATGACCGAGGCGCTGCTCACCA
Organism: Acidimicrobiales bacterium; assembly: GCA_038235385.1. Taxonomy (GTDB): domain Bacteria; phylum Actinomycetota; class Acidimicrobiia; order Acidimicrobiales; family Acidimicrobilacustridaceae; genus JBBSTY01. Next base: position 6,825 of record JBBSTY010000117.1, read on the forward strand.
CCAGGGTCGGCGACCTCGATCTCGAGGGCGGTCGCGTCCTGGCGACCACGGTGCACCGAGAGCTCACCGAAGGCGCCCGCCGGGCGAGCCTCGACCTCGACCTGGTCGAGGCGGCGCTCGACCGCGACGAGGCCGCCGCCGCCCAACTCGACGCGCACCTCGACGAGCGGCGCGAGCGACAGGCGCAGCTCATCGCCGAGATCGAGACCACCCGCGTCGATGCGACACGCACCCGGGCGGCCGAGGAGGCCCGGGCGGCCCAAGAGGCGCGCCGTCGGGCCGAGGAGGCGCTGCGGGCGTCGACCCCGAGACCGGACTCGCATCGCAGCGGGGTGGTCCCCTCCCCGACCGTTCGGGCCGAGATCATCGCCCTCCTCGGCGGGGAGATCTCGCGAACGGCGCTCGACGCGTACTGGCGCGCCGCCGCCATCACCAACGCGGGCCGCCCCGGCTGCGGCATCGACTGGGCCCTGATCGGCGCCATCGGCCGGGTGGAGACCAACCACGGCACCTACGGCGGAGCCGTGCTCGCTCCCGACGGGTCCACGACCCCGACGATCATCGGCATCGCGCTCGATGGCTCGCGCGGCACGGCCCGTGTCGCCGACACCGACGGTGGCGCCCTCGACGGCGACCCGGTGGTGGATCGGGCGGTCGGACCGATGCAGTTCATCCCCGGCACGTGGCGGGCGTTCGCCGCCGACGGCAACGGCGACGGCGTCGCCGATCCGCACAACATCTACGACGCCGCCGTCGCTACGGGCACCTACCTGTGCAGCTCGGCGGGCGGTCCGATCGCCGATCAGACCAACGCATCCCGCGCCGTGTTCGCCTACAACCGCTCGTCGGACTACAACCTCCAGGTCCTCACCCTCGCCGATCACTACCGCCGGGTCATCGACCCCTCGCTCCCGCCCCGGACACCGGTCACCATCGCGCCGCCCGATCCCGGCGACCTCCCACCCCCGGCGTCGCCCGAGGTCCCCCGGGATCCCGACCCGCCGACGACCACGACCACGACTCCGAGCACCACCGCCCCGTCCACCACCACGACCGCCCCGTAGCACCGTCGTGGCCGACGGCACCAGCGCGTTCGCGGTGGCGGTCCTCGCCGTCATCGACGCGACGCGTCCCGGCGACGTCGTGACCTACGGCGAGGTCGCGGTCGAAGCCGGGGCGCCGGGACGAGCCCGCGCCGTTGGCGCGCTCCTCGCCGAGCACGGCGGTGACCACCCGTGGTGGCGCGTCGTGACCGCCACCGGTCGCCTCGTCCCGGGGAACGAGGACGAGCACGGCCGGAGGTTGCGCGCCGAGGGCGTCGAGGTGCGCGGTGGACACGTGCGTCGAGCGCGCCCCTGAGCCGGGTCGGCCGCCGCCATCAGGCCAGCGATGCGTAGAGCGCGTCGATGAGCGCCCGGTTGCGGGAGTTCTGCCACCGCGCGCCGATCTGGTCCATCACGTACCCGAAGGCGACGCCGGCCGTCGGGTCGCAGAACCCCAGCGATCCGCCGGCACCGAAGTGGCCGAACGATGCGGCGTTCGGGCCGAGCGGCCGATCGGGCTGGGTGAGCTGGAACCCGAGGCCGAACCGGCTCGGTCGGCCCAAGACGACATCGGGTCCGTCGACCTCCTGCCGGGTGGCGTCGCGGAGCGATCCCTCGTCGACCACCCGCTCGCCGTCGAGCGCCCCTCCGGCGGCCAGCGCCGCGTAGACGCGGGCGACGCCACGAGCGGACGCGTGGGTGTTGGTGGACGGAAGCTCCGCCGTGCGCCACCGCTCGGTGTTGACCACCCCGTCTCCCGAGATGGTGGTCGGGTTGAAGTAGGCGTTGTGCTGCAGACGGGCGCCGAGCTCGGCGGGGACCTCGTTGGCCAGGCCGCCGGGTGGCCACCGGAACTCGGCGATCCGCGCCTGGTCGACCAGCGGGACACCGAGGTGGACATCGGCGCCCAGCGGCCCCGCCACGGTGCGACGGAGCAGGTCTCCCGGGGTGCGGCCGCTCACCCGGCGCAGCACCTCGCCCACCAGGAACCCGAACGTGTTGACGTGGTAGCCGTGCGCGGTGCCCGGTTCCCACCAGGGGCGCTCGGCGGCGAGCGTGGCCACCATCGCCTGCCAGTCGAAGATCAGGTCGTCGGGCTGCGGGTCGTGGAGGGCGGGGAGGCCGGCCTGGTGGGTGAGGAGGTGGCGCACGGTGACCGCGTCCTTCCCCGCCGCACCGAACTCGGGCCAGTACTCGACCACGGTGGCGTCCGGGTCGAGGTGTCCCTCGCCGACCAGACGGGCGGCGAGCAGGGCGACCATGGCCTTCCCGACGGAGAACGCGTTGACGAGCGTGTCCGGTTCCCAGGGGCGGGTCCGGTCGTCGTCCGCGAAGCCTCCCCAGAGGTCGACGACCACGGTGGTGTCGATCGCGATGCAGACCGCGGCGCCGTGCTCGTCCCGTTCGGCGAAGTTGTCGGCGAAGGCGTCGCGCACCGCCACGAAGCGCGGATCGCAGAACCCGTCGATGGCGATGTCGCGATGCACCGATCCAGTGTGGCGCAGGCGCCGCCTACTGCTGGGCCAGGAGACGGGTCATCTCCGCGCCGGGGTGCACGAGCGACTCGCCGGTGACGTCGAGCACGACCGTGTCGATCGTTCCCGTGAAGGTGAACGGTGCGGCGTAGGCCGACGGATCGACGGAGTCGTAGGCCGCATAGCCGCAGCTGAGCCCGACGATCCCGAACAGGTTGGGCACCGTGTGGGGCAGCACGCCGAACCCGACCACCTCGTCGCCGACGAACAGCCGGACCTCCGCGGGGCTGCCGTGCCCCTTCGAGAAGTCGGGCCCTCCGGTGGTGATCAGCTCCATGGCCACGTCGATGTCGCCGGTGGGCAGCGGGGAGTCGGCCGACACGGTGAAGCGATCGAGGCCGAGGTGGTTGTGCACGTAGTGCAGGCGATCATCGGCGACGTAGAACGCGTAGCCGCCGTGGCGGCTGCCATGGGTCAGCACGATGCCTTCGGCGCCACCGTCGGGGACGTGCAGGTGGGCGCTGATGCGGTGGGGTCGGTTGTACACGCGCGGCGCCACGGCGAACGGGATGGGCGAACCGCCGGGATGGATCTCGAACACCTTGCGGTGGCGGCCCACCGAGGGACGGCGAGCCATCAACCGGGTGATGTCGCCGGTGGCGATCGGCAGCACCCCGTAGCGCTCGGCCTCGGCCCACCACAGCGCCACCATCTCGTCGAGCTTCCCGGGTTCGGCGGCGGCGACGTCGTGGCACTCCGACGGATCCGCGACCAGGTCGTAGAGCTCCCAGTCCTCGGCCTCGAGCTGGTCGAGGATGTCCTCGCTGAGGAACGTCCCGAACGGGTGACCGCGCTCCGCGCCCTCGGCCAGGCTCGGGCCCGGGTACGGGCACACCGCCTTCCAACCCTCGTGGTAGATCGACCGGTGTCCGAACATCTCGAAGTACTGGGTGGTGTGCGAGCTCGCTGCGTCCGCGTCGGCGAAGGTGGCGAACAGGCTGGTTCCGTGCAGCTCGGACTGCTCCACCCCCCGGATGTGCGTGGGCGCATCGAGACCGATCGCCTCGAGCAACGTGGGAACGATGTCGATGGCATGGGCGTACTGGTGGCGGACCTCGCCGCGGGCGGCGATGCCCGATGGCCACGACACGATGCACGGGTCGGTGATGCCGCCGCGGTAGGTCTCGCGCTTCCAGCGACGGAACGGCGTGTCGCCCGCCCACGTCCACCCCCAGGAGTAGTGGGCGAAGGTGTCCTCGCCGCCCCATTCGTCGAACACCTCGAGGTTGTCCTCGAGGGTCTCGGGTGCGAGGTTGAAGAACAGACCCTCGTTGCGGGTGCCGTGCTCGCCGCCCTCCGCGCTGGCGCCGTTGTCGGACACGGCGACGACGATGGTGTTGTCGAGCTCGCCGATGGCCTCGAGGAAGTCGAGCACCCGGCCGATGTGGTGATCGGTCTGGCTCAGGAAGCCGGCGTACACCTCCATCTGGCGGGCGTACATGCGCTTGGCGTCGTCGGAGAGCGTGTCCCAGGCCTCGACGTCGGGGTCGCGATCGGACAGCTCGGTTCCCGGCGGCAGCAAGCCGAGGGCCTGCTGCCGTTCGAACACGACTCGCCGGTACTCGTCCCACCCGCCGTCGAAGGCGCCTGCGTAGCGCTCGATCCACTCCGGCTCGACCTGGTGCGGAGCATGCCCCGCGCCGGTGGCGAACCAGAGGAAGAACGGCTTGTCGGGCGCGTTGGTGCTCGCGTCCTTCACGAAGTCGATGGCGCGATCCGCGAGGTCGGCGTTGAGGTGGTACCCGTCGGCCGGTTGGTACGGCTGGCGGATCGAGTGGTTGTCGTAGGTGAGATCGGGGTGCCACTGGTCGGTGTCGCCACCGAGGAACCCGTAGTAGCGCTCGAACCCGCGTCCGAGCGGCCATCGGTCGTACGGGCCGGCCGGTGTGGTCTCGGCCGCCGGGGTGAGGTGCCACTTGCCGACCGCGAAGGTGTTGTACCCGTGGTTCACGAGCATCTCCGAGATGAACCCGTGCTCGAAGGCCATGGTGGAGTTGTGCGCCGGGTACCCGAGCGCGAGCTCGGTGATGGCCGACAGCCCGAGGGTGTGGTGGTTGCGGCCGGTGAGCAGGCACCCCCGGGTGGGCGAGCACAGCGCCGTGGTCTGGAAGTTGGCGTACCGGAGGCCACGTTCGGCGAGGCGATCCAGGTTCGGCGTCTCGCACAGCCCCCCGAACACGGAGAGTTGCCCGTAGCCGACGTCGTCGAGGACGATCACCATCACGTTGGGCGCGCCCTCGGGCGGGGTCGGCCGGCCCGGCCACGCCTCGGTGGAGGTCTGCCGCGTGCGCCCGATCGTCCCCGGGAAGGGCTCGCCGGGGGCGTACTCGATCAGGTCGTCGCTCATCTGTGGTTCCTCGGGTTCGGTGTCGGGTTCGGTGTCGGGTTCGGTGTCGGTGGGAGCGGATGCCGGTCCAGGATCCGGTCGGCCCAGTGGGCCCGTCCGGTGGCGCGCAGCCGCTCGAGGTACGCCGGCAGGTGCCCGTGACCGCTCAGGTGGTCGGGGCGCAGCGGGTCGATGTCGATGAAGAGCACCCGCACGTGGTCCTCCCCTGTCGTCTGCCACCCCGAGGTCGACATCGTACCGACCGGCGGTCGGTGGTTCCGACCGACCTCGACCGAGTTGGTGTCGGGCCTGGAACCATACCCCCCCAGGTACACTGCTCCTCAGGTGCAGACGTCCAGCCGTCGCGATCGAGGAGCATCCCCATGCCAGCCACGACCCCCTGTCCATCGTGCGGGAAGAAGAACCGGGTGCCGGCGGTCGCGTCCGGGACACCGGCGTGCGGCGCGTGCGGCACACCCCTCCCCTGGGTCGCCGACGCAAGCACCTCCACCTTCGACGCAGCGGTCGCCGGCAAGGGGCCGGTCCTCGTGGACCTGTGGGCCCCCTGGTGCGGCCCGTGCCGGATGGTGGCCCCCGTGCTCGAGCAACTCGCCGCTGAACGAGCTGGCGAGCTCAAGGTGGTGAAGGTCAACGTGGACGAGGAACCGTCGGTGTCCGCGCGCTTCGGCGTGCAGGGCATCCCGACCATGCTCCTGTTCGCCGACGGTGAGCTCATCGGCCGTCAGACGGGCGCGCTCCCCGCACCGGCGCTCACGCAGTGGATCGACGCCACCGTCGGCGCCCGGGCCTGAGATCAGGCCAACGCGGCTCGAAGGCCGTCACCGGCGCGGTCGATGGCGTCATCGGCGGCGGCCAACACCCCGTTGAAGCTGAAGAAGCCGTGGATCTGGCCCTCCCAGCGCTGGAGCTCGACCTTCACGCCGGCCTCGGCCAGTCGATCCGCGTAGGCCTCACCTTCGTCGCGCAGGGGATCGAACTCGGCGGTGTACACGACCGCAGGAGCGAGGCCGCCGAGGTCGTCGACGAAGAACGGTGAGACTTGGGGATCCTTCGGGTCCTGATCACCCAGGTAGTGACCCATGAACCACTCCATGGCCTCCTTGGTCAGGAGGTAGCCCTCGCCGTTCTCCTCGATCGAGGGATGCGATGCGGTGAGATCGGTGACCGGGTACACGAGCAGCTGCTGACGCAGGGGCGTGCCGTGATCGCGAGCGTGGATGGCGAGCAGGGCGGCCAGGTTGCCACCGGCGGAGTCGCCACCGACCGCCAGGCGGGTGGCATCGATGCCGAGCTCGGCCGCGTGGGCGACGACCCAATCCAGCGACGCGACGCAGTCATCGATCGCGGCCGGGCACGGCGCCTCGGGGGCGAGGCGGTACTCGACCGAGACGACGACGGCCGAGGATCGATCGGCCAGCAGCCGGGCGGTGTTGTCGGAATCGTCCAGGGATCCGATGACGAAGCCACCCCCGTGGATCCACAGCAACGCCGGAGCGTCGCTGTCCGGCGCGGCGGCCGGAACGTAGACGCGCACCGGCACCCCGCCCTCGGGCGTCGGGACCGTGTGGTCCTCGACGCGGGCGATCGGTACGTCGACCGTGGGCGGCCGGACCGACGACATCATCTGGCGCACGCTGGCGACGTCGGCCCCGGACAGCGCGAAGCCGACCTGGTCGAGCAGCTCGAGCAGCGACGTCACCTGTGGATCGAGTGGCACGGTTCCCCCATCGTTCGCGGCCACCGATCGGCCGACGACCGCGACGCTACCCGGCTATGGTCCGACGTTCGCTTGACCAACCACCTCGGCGGTCCAGCATCCTGCGCCCGGAGCGCTCCCCGCCCGGACGGGAGGGACCGCCGACCGAACCTGGGAGACCCGTGAACCGCAACCCTCGTCCGATCCTCCGATTCGCCGCCGCTGCCGCGCTCACGTGCGGTGCCGTCGGCGGGGGCACCGCGACGACCGAGGCCCCCACCGCCCCCCCCTCGACGACCGCGGCTTCGGAGGCGGCGCCCCGCCCCGCGGGCGCCGCCGCGGCCGCCGCGC
>JBBSTY010000118.1:0-13698 GCA_038235385.1 Acidimicrobiales bacterium
ACCTCGGCGCGCTGGTGGCCGGCAGCCGTTACCGCGGCGACTTCGAGGAGCGCCTGAAGAAGGTGCTCAAGGAGATCCGCAGCCGCGGCGACATCATCTTGTTCATCGACGAGCTCCACACCCTCGTCGGCGCCGGTGCGGCAGAGGGCGCCATCGATGCTGCGTCGATCCTCAAGCCGATGCTCGCCCGAGGTGAGCTGCAGACCATCGGCGCCACCACGCTCGACGAGTACCGCAAGCACCTCGAGAAGGACGCCGCCCTGGAGCGTCGCTTCCAGCCCATCAAGGTGGAGGAGCCGACGGTGGCTCACACCATCGAGATCCTCAAGGGCCTGCGCGACCGCTACGAGGCCCACCACCGGGTCACGATCACCGATCAGGCGCTCGTCGCGGCGGCCAACCTCGCCGACCGCTACATCTCCGATCGCCACCTCCCCGACAAGGCCATCGACCTCATCGACGAGGCCGGCTCACGTCTGCGCATCAAGCGCATGGAGACCCCGCCGGACTACAAGGAGCTCGAGGACCAGATCGCCGAGGTCGTCCAGCAGAAGAAGGAGGCGGTCGAGAGCCAGCAGTTCGAGGAGGCCGGCCGTCTGCGCGACCGCGAGAAGGAGCTGCTCGCCGAGAAGGAGGCGAAGGAGCTCGAGATCAAGGAGTCCGGCATCGACCTGTTCGACGAGGTCGATGAGGAAGCCATCGCCGAGGTCCTCTCCATCTGGACCGGCATCCCGGTGTACAAGCTCACCGAGGAGGAGACGGCCAAGCTCCTGCGCATGGAGGACGAGCTCCACAAGCGGGTCATCGGCCAGGAGGACGCCATCCGGGCGGTGAGCCAGGCCATCCGGCGCACGCGTGCCGGCCTCAAGGACCCGAAGCGTCCCAGCGGGTCGTTCATCTTCCTGGGCCCGTCGGGCGTGGGCAAGACCGAGCTCGCCAAGACCCTCGCCGAGTTCCTGTTCGGCGACGAGCAGGCGCTGATCCAGCTCGACATGTCCGAGTACATGGAGAAGCACACGGTCTCTCGGCTCGTCGGCTCGCCTCCGGGCTACGTCGGCTACGAGGAGGGCGGCCAGCTCACCGAGGCCGTGCGGCGCAAGCCGTTCTCGGTGGTCCTGTTCGACGAGATCGAGAAGGCCCACCCGGACGTCTTCAACACCCTCCTGCAGATCCTGGAAGAGGGTCGCCTCACCGATTCGCAGGGCCGCTCGGTGGACTTCCGCAACACCGTGCTCATCATGACCTCCAACCTGGGCACGGCCGAGCTGCGCAAGGCCAGCGTCGGGTTCTCGAAGACCGACGAAGCGGTCACCTACGAGAAGATGAAGGAGAAGGTCAACGACGCGCTGAAGGCTCACTTCCGACCGGAGTTCCTGAACCGCATCGACGACACCATCGTCTTCCACGAGCTGAGCCAGGCCGAGGTCACGACCATCGTGAACCTCATGATCAAGCGGGTCACGTCCCAGCTCGAGAGCCAGGGCATCGGTCTGGAGCTCACCGAGGCATCCAAGGAGGTGCTGGCCAAGCGCGGGTACGACCCCACGCTCGGCGCTCGCCCCCTGCGCCGTGCCATCCAGCGGTTGGTCGAGGACCCGATCTCCGAACGGCTGCTCTGGAAGGAGTACCGCGCCGGCGAGATCATCATCGTCGACGCCGAACCCGATCCCGAGTCCGGCGAGATGGAGATCGTGTTCCGGTCGACCGAAGGGTTCCAGCCGCCGCCCATCGAGTTCGCCGAGACCGGTCCGTCCAACGAGTGAGATGACCGGTCAGTGCATTGCGTGGTGAGGTGATCACGTAGGGCAGCTAATGGTCCGTTCGCTCCAGAGACAGCGCCGGACGGTTCGTCTACCGTGGCACCCATCCTGTCCGTCAGCACCCCCGTCGTTCTCGGCGGGGGTGCTGATGGTTCTGGCCTCGGCCGTCCGTCCCGGTCGTCGTCGCCCTCCCGGCCGGCTGGGCCCGGCCGGTGGTCGGGTGCGCCCTCGCGAGCGCGCTAGGTTCGACCGCCGTGCCCTCTCCATCCCGCACGCGTCCGTGGGCGCCCGCTCGTTCCGGACGACCCGGTCGCCGTTGGCTGGCGGCGCTGATCGCGCTCGTCGCCCTGACCACGGTCGGCTGTCAGGTGCAGGTCGTCGTCGACACCGTCGTCGAGACGTCGGGTGCGGGGACGGTGACCGTGTCGGTCGGCTTCGACGAGGCTGCCCTGGCACGGGTCGGCGATCCGGGCACGCAACTGCAGATCCAGGATCTGCGGGTCGCGGGGTGGGAGGTGACCGATTCGTCCACCGGCGCGGACGGCATCACCTGGATCCGGGCATCCAAGCCGTTCGGTACGCCCGCCGCCATGTCGGCCGTGTTGGCCGAGATCGCCGGCCCCGAGACGTTTTTCTCGCAGATGGCGTTCCAGCGGACCGAGACCGATGACGACATCACCTACACCGTCACCGGCCAGGTCGATCTCAGCAACGGGGTGGCGACCTTCAGCGACCCCGAGCTCGCCGCCCAACTCGGCGGGGATCCCTTCGGCGGGAACCTGGCGGCGATCGAAGCCGAGGAGGGGCGTCCGATCGAGGACATGGTGACCTTCGAGATCAACACGCAGGTCGCGGGGGGTGCGGTCGCGACGGTCCGACCGACCTTGGCCGATGCCGCCCCGCAGGCGATCGCCGCGTCCACCGTGGAGGTGAAGCCGGCGTCGCCGCTGGTGCGCATCGCCATCGGCGCCGCGATCGTGCTCGCACTGGTGATCGCCGTGGTGGCCCTGGCAGGGGTCCGCCGACGCGTCAACGCGCGCTGACTCCCGATCCACCGTTGCGGTGCGGTCAGCGCCGGGTGTCCGACCCCGTCGGTAGGGTCGCGCCATGGTGAAGATCCGGTCGGTGTTCCGTTGCGGCGAGTGCGGGGGCTCGAGTCCCCAGTGGGCCGGCCGGTGCCCGACGTGCGGCGAGTGGAACACCCTCACCGAGGAGGTCGACGCCCCGGATGTCTCACCGGTGCGAGCGGCCGCCTCGAGGGTCGGCCCGCGCGACGCCCCGGTCCCCATCGCCGACGTCGACACCACCGCCAGCGCCACCATGGCCACGGGCATCGACGAGGTCGATCGCGTGCTGGGGGGCGGCCTGGTGCCCGGATCGGTCACGCTCGTCGGCGGTGAGCCGGGCATCGGCAAGTCCACGCTCCTGTTGCAGGTGGTCGACGCGCTCGCCGCCCGTGGGGCGCGGGCGCTGTACATCTCGGCCGAGGAATCCAAGCAGCAGGTGCGACTCCGCGCCGATCGGCTGGGCACCCTGCGGCCCCACGTCTACCTCGCGGCCGAGAACGCCATCCCGCACATCGTGGCCCACATCGATACCGTCGCTCCCGACGTGGTGGTGGTCGATTCCATCCAGACGGTGTTCGAACCGCAGATCACGAGCGCGCCGGGGTCGGTCACCCAGGTGCGCGAGTCCGCCGCCCGACTGGTGCACGAGGCCAAGGCGCGTGGCATCGCGGTGATCCTCGTCGGCCACGTCACCAAGGACGGCAACCTGGCGGGCCCTCGGGTGCTCGAGCACGTCGTCGACACCGTCTTGTCGTTCGAGGGCGACCGCCACCACGGTCTCCGCCTCCTGCGGGCCGTCAAGCACCGCTTCGGCTCCACCGACGAGCTCGGTCTGTTCGAGATGTCCGAGGCCGGTCTCGTGGCCGTCCCGGATCCGAGCGCGCTCTTCCTGGCCGATCGGCGCCGAGGTGTCCCGGGGTCGGCGATCGTCGCCACGATCGAGGGTCACCGGCCGCTGCTGGTCGAGCTCCAGGCCTTGGTGAACCCGACCTCCATCCCGACGCCACGACGGTCCGCACAGGGCGTCGATGGGGGTCGGCTGTCGTTGCTCACCGCCGTGCTCGATCGGCGCGTCGGGGTCTCGGTCACGGGTCACGATGTCTACGCGCTGGCCGTCGGCGGCGTCCGAGTCGTCGAGCCCGCCGCCGATCTGGCCATCTGCCTGGCCATCTCCTCGTCGCTCACCGACGTCGCGCTGCCCCCGACGCTCGTCGCGTGCGGCGAGGTCGGTCTGGGTGGCGAGATCCGTCAGGTCGGCCACCTCGAACGCCGGCTCAACGAAGCGGCCCGCCTGGGGTTCACCCAGGCGCTGGTGCCGCTCCTGGCGCCGGAACCCCCGGCCGGGATCGAGGCGATCCGCGTGGCGACGTTGGCCGAGGCCGTCCGCCGGCTCGCCATGGCATGATGCCGGCCCGCACTTCCGGCATGGGCACGCCATTTGTGGAAAAGTCGGGGTGACGGGCACGCCCGAACGGCGGGCGCGGATGGCCCGGACCAACGACGATCGGACGCGAAGTGACCAAGCCCGGAGGACACGAGCACCGCAAGGTCCGTCAGCGGGTCAGCCATGCCACCGCCACGACCAACCGCAAGCGGGGCGAGGGCATGCTCAGCGCACTCGCGCAAGTGGCACCGGGCAAGCCCTTGCGGGAAGGTCTCGATCGCATCCTCCAGGCCAACATGGGAGCGCTCATCGTGGTCGGCGACGGCCCGGAGGTGCTCAACGTGTGCTCGGGCGGCTTCCTGCTCGACGCCGCGTTCAGCCCCCAGCGCCTCTCCGAGCTCGCCAAGATGGACGGCGCGATCATCCTGGCCTCCGATGCCTCGCGGATCGCCCGGGCCAACGTCCATCTGGTCCCGAACCCCAACACCCCCACCACCGAGACGGGGACCCGCCACCGCACCGCCGAGCGCGTCGCCCGCTCGATCAACGTGCCCGTCATCTCGGTGTCCGAGGACATGGCCATCATCGCGGTCTACATGGGCGACGAGAAGCTCCCGCTCGATTCCATCCCGCGCATCCTGAACCGGGCCAACACCGCGCTGCAGACCCTCGAGCGGTACAAGAACCGCCTCGACGAGGTCTCGTCCTCCCTCTCGACCCTCGAGGTCGAGGACGCCGTCACCATCCGTGACGTCGTGGTGGTGCTGCAGCGGGTCGAGATGGTGATGCGCATCGCCGAGGAGCTGGCCGCCGACATCGTCGAGCTCGGGGTCGACGGACGCCTCGTGCGCCTCCAGCTCGAGGAGCTCATGGGCGGCGTCGAGGACGAGCGCCGACGGGTCCTGCAGGACTACTTCCACCAGGACTCCGCCTGGGATCTCGACGAATCCCTCGCCGGGCTCGGCGAGATCGACACCGACGACCTGCTCGACCTCAAGACCGTGGCGGAGACGCTCAACCTGCCCGACGGGGTCGAGGACCTCGACGATGCGATCCAGCCCAAGGGCTACCGCCTGCTGGCCAAGATCCCCCGCCTGCCCGAGACGATCATCGAGCACATCGTCGAGCGCTTCGGCGACCTCTCCAAGATCATGCGGGCCACCATTCGAGACCTCGACGACGTCGAAGGCGTCGGCGAGATGCGGGCCAAGGCCATCAAGGAGGGCCTCTCACGCCTCGCCGAGTCGAGCATCCTCGATCGCTACAGCTCGGCCTGACGCACCTCGAGGGTCGCGCGTGGCGGCGCCGCGACCACGCGGGGGTCGAGGGGTCGCACGATCACGTCGGCGCGCGCCTTGCCGTCCGAGCCCGGCGCCACCGGGTCGTCGTTGCGGCCGCTGCGACCGACGCAGCCCGTCAGCGCGGCCGTCACGGTGACGAGGGCGACCACCGCCGCCGCCCACCGCGCCGCCCGGCGTCTCGGGCCGGCGCGATCCGCACGCCGATGGGTGGTCGAGCCGCGGGTCTCGACGCCTCGGCGCTCGCCCCTCGGCTGGGTGGTGTCCATGGTCCCCATTGTCGGCGCGGAGCGCTCGTCGACGAAAGTGCTCGCGTGGTCGGCCCAGGTGACGAGAAACCGCGCCTCGGGAGGTTCTCGTTCGCCGTGGTCCTGCCTATGATCGTGCAACACCTCCTCACGGGGTGTCATCGGCGTATCGGGCCCCACGCGCCGGCGGTCCGGCCGATCAGGTCGAGCTCAGGAGCGTCGTGATGGGACCCGTAGATCCGTTCGAACTGGCGACCGGGGACGCGGGGTACGACGAGAAGTTCGCCAAGTTGGGCCTGACCTTCGACGACGTCATGTTGTTGCCGGCCGAGTCGTCCGTCCTCCCCAAGGACGTCGACACCTCCACCCAGCTCACCCGCGACATCCGTCTCAACCTGCCGGTGATGTCGGCAGCCATGGACACCGTCACCGAGTCCCGCATGGCGATCGCGCTCGCCCGTCTCGGGGGCATCGGGGTCATCCACCGCAACCTGTCCGCCGACGACCAGGCCGCGCAGGTCGATCGGGTGAAGCGCTCGGAGTCGGGCATGATCACCGACCCCGTCACGCTGCGCCCCCACAACCGGGTGGCCGAGGCGCTCGAGTTGATGGCCCACTTCCACATCTCGGGCATCCCCATCACCGACGACACGAACCGCCTCGTCGGGATCCTCACCAACCGGGATCTGCGCTGGTTCAACGACGACCAGGTCGACGTCGCCATCGATTCGGTGATGACCAAGGACAGCCTGGTGACCGTCCCGGTCGGCACCACGCTCGAGCAGGCCCAGGACATCTTCCGCGAGAACCGCATCGAGAAGCTCCCGGTGGTCGATCGCGACGGCGTGTTGCGCGGCCTCATCACGGTCAAGGACATCCAGAAGAAGATCGACTTCCCCGATGCCACCAAGGACGCGTCGGGACGTCTGCGAGTCGCTGCCGCGGTGGGCACCGGGCCCGACGTCGCCGATCGCGCCAAGGCGCTCATCGAGGCCGAGGTCGACGCCATCGTCGTGGATACCGCCCACGGTCACGCCGACAGCGTGCGGGCCACCATCCGCGAGCTGCGCCGCATGTGGGACGGGCCGCTCATCGGCGGCAACATCGCCACCGGTGAGGCCGCCGAGGCACTGATCGAGGCCGGTGTCGACGCCATCAAGGTGGGAATCGGACCCGGCTCGATCTGCACCACCCGGATCGTCACCGGCATCGGGGTACCGCAGATCACGGCGGTGTTCGACTGCGCCCGTGTCGCCCGGGCGCGCGGGGTCAACGTCATCGCCGACGGTGGTCTCCAGTACGCCGGCGACCTGGCCAAGGCCATCGCCGCCGGGGCCGACACCGTGATGTTCGGCAGCCTGCTCGCCGGCACCGACGAGAGCCCGGGTGAGGTCGTCGTGGTGCAGGGCGAGCGCTACAAGGAGTACCGCGGGATGGGGTCGGTCGGCGCGATGAAGTCCCGGTCGTTCTCCAAGGACCGCTACTTCCAGGACCACGTCACCGAGGAGGAGAAGATCGTCGCCGAAGGGATCGAGGGGCGGGTGGCCTACACCGGCCCGGTCAAGCACTCGGTCTTCCAACTCGTCGGCGGGCTGCGCCAGGCGATGGGCTACTGCGGTGCGGCCACCATCGCCGACATGCAGACGCGGTCCCGCTTCGTCCGCATGACGGCCGCCGGCCTGCGCGAGAGCCACCCCCACGACATCTGGATCACCCAAGAGGCCCCGAACTACCAGCGACAGAGCTGATCGGGTCATGCGCATCACGCTCCCATCGGGAACCGCGGCCGAGATGGCCACCCCCACCAGCGGCGCCCCCGTCCAGGGGCTCGTGATGATCCCCGACATCGGAGGGATGCGGCCGCTGTTCGACGACCTCACGCTCCGGCTGGCCGAGGAGTACGGGTGGGTGGTCGTCGCCGTCGAACCCTTCCCCGGTTTCGAGGAGCGACCGTTGGACTGGCGCCTGGCCAACCTGGGTGAGGTCAGCGACGAGCGCCGTCTCGGTGATCTCGTCGCCGCTGCCGACGCCACCGGCATGGCCGATGTCGGGATCATCGGGTTCTGCATGGGTGGCATGTACGCGCTCAAGGCCGCCGGAACCGGTCGTTTCGCTCGCTCGGTCGGCTTCTACGGGATGATCCGGGTGCCGGACGACTGGCGCAACGACACGAGCATCGAGCCGCTCGACGCGGTCTCGGCGCCGGACGCGTGCCCGGTGCTGCTGATCGCCGGCAGCGAGGACCACTGGACCCCTCCGGCGGACCGTGCGGCACTCGAGTCGGCCGGTGGCACCGTGGTGGTCTACGAGGGTGCCGAGCACGGGTTCGTGCACGATCCTTCGCGCCCCACCCACCGAGCCGACGACGCCGCCGACGCGTGGCGACGGACCGTCGCCTTCCTCAACGGGCAGCCGCTCCCGGCCTGATCGACCCGCCGGGGACGTGCGCCCGGCGTCGGGCGGGACGATCAGCGGGCTCGACGGGTGAGCTGCTCGCGGTTGGTGATGCGGTAGCGGCGGTCGATCTGTTCGATCCAGCCGAGGCGGATGAACGAGGCGATCGCCTTGTTGACCCGTTCACGCGAGGCGCCGACCATGCCGGCGAGCTCTTCCTGGGTGATCGGCAGGGCGAACTCGTCGGCCTCGCCGGCGAGCTCGAGCAGGCGCTTGGCCGTGCGGCCGGTGACGTCGAGGAAGACCGAGTCGGCCAGCGCGGCATCGACGTTGCGGAGGCGGTTGGCGAGCATGGCCACCGCCTTCCAGAGCAGGACGGGACGCTGCTCGTAGAGCTCGCGGATCGGTGCGTACGGGATGGCGATGACGCCCGACGGCTCGAGTGCCCGGGCCTCGGCCGACCGTTGGAGCTGGTCGAACAGCGGCATCTCGCCGAAGAGGTCGCCCCGTTCCATCAGCGCCATCATCGACTCTCGGCCGTCGATGGACTTGTTCGAGATGGCCACGCGGCCGCTCGAGACGACGAAGAGCTCGGCGGCGTCCTCCCCTTCGGAGAAGAGCAGGTCACCCCGCTGCAGCTCGCGCGCCACGGCGACGGACGCGATGGTGTCGATCTCGTCGGGTTCGAGCACGTCGAACAACTCGACTTCGGTGAGGAGCACTCGGTCGACCACGCCGGGGAGCCTACCGCTCCGCCCACCCGGTCGCCGTCGGCCGGGGTGCGGAGGCCGTCGCCAGCGAGCACTAACGTGGATGACGCCGTTCAGATCGGGACGATCCGTCTCGAGCAGGCGCTGCGCTGGGAGATCCGGAGTGACCTTCGACGTCGGGGACAAGGTGGTCTACCCCCACCACGGCGCGGCGACCGTCGAGCGGCGTGAGACCAAGACCGTCTTCGGCGAGGAACGTGAGTACCTGGTGCTGCGCCTGGCGTACGGCGACCTCACGTTGAACGTCCCCGCCGACAACATCGAGGGTGTCGGCCTCCGCGAGGTCATCGATCTCGACGAGGTCGAGGAGGTGTACGAGGTCCTGCGGTCCAAGGACGTGCGGATGCCCACCAACTGGTCGCGGCGGTTCAAGAACCACGTCGAGAAGCTCAAGTCCGGCGACATCTACGAGGTCGCCGAGGTGGTGCGCAACCTGTCGTTGCGCGACCGTGAGAAGGGCCTGTCGGCGGGGGAGAAGAAGATGCTCGGGCAGGCCCGCCAGATCCTGTTGTCCGAGCTCGTGTTCGCCATCGACGCGTCCGAGGAAGAAGCCGCCGCGCAGCTCGACGAGGCCCTGGCCTGAGCTGCGCATGAGCGTCTGGACGATCGTCCTGGCGGCGGGATCGGGGAGCCGCTTCGGCGGCGAGGTGCCCAAGCAGTACCGGGCGCTCGGCGGTCGACGGGTGGTCGACTGGTCCATCGCCGCAGCGCGCCGCGCCACCGACGGCGTCGTGCTCGTGGTGGCACCCGACTCGGTGGACGAGGTCGAGCCCTCGGTGGATGCCGTGGTGGCCGGTGGGGCGACCCGGTCCGCGTCGGTGCGCGCCGGCCTGGCCGTGCTCCCCGACGACTGCGACGTGGTGGCCGTGCACGACGGCGCACGACCGTTGGCCACCACCGAGTTGTACGTCGCGGCCGTCGCCGCCGTGCGATCCGGTGCGGACGGGGCGATCCCCGCGGTCGGCGTCACCGACACGATCAAGCGGGTCGACGCCACCGTCGTCGTCGAGACCCTCGATCGTTCGTCGCTGGTGGCGGTGCAGACCCCCCAGGTGTTCCGCCTCGACGCCCTCCGACGGGCCCATGCCGACGCCACCGACGCCACCGACGACGCGGCGTTGATCGAGGCCGCCGGCGGCACCGTCGTGGTGGTCCCGGGCGATCCCGACAACACCAAGATCACCCGCCCGAGCGATCTCGCCATCGTCGAGGCGATCCTGCAGGGTCGAACCGCTGGCGCCGCACCAGCGCACGAGGCAACCGACAGCTGACCGCAGTTCCGACCGAGCCGTGGTGACTCGTCGACCTGATGGTGGGGCCGGTCCGGCCGACACCGGTTAGGTTGCGGCCATGTCGGTGCGGGTCGGTCAGGGATTCGATGTGCACGCCTTCAGCGAGGACCCGGACCGGGACCTCGTCCTCGGAGGCGTGCGCTTCGTCGACGCGCCGGGGCTCGTCGGCCACAGCGACGCCGACGTGGTGGCGCACGCGTGCGCGGATGCCCTGCTCGGCGCCGCCGGGTTGGGCGACATCGGCCAGCACTTCCCCGACACCGATGCCCGCTGGCGTGGGGCCGACAGCATCGAGCTGCTCACCGAGGTGGCCCGGATGGTGCGCTCGGCCGGAGCCGTCGTCGGGAACGTGGATTGCGCCGTCGTGTGCGAGCGGCCCAAGCTGGCTCCCATGCGAGATCAGATGCAACGACGGCTCTCCGAGGCCGCCGGCGCGCCCGTGACCGTCAAGGGCAACCGGGCGGAGGGGCTCGGCGCGATCGGTCGGGCCGAAGGCATCGCGTGCTTCGCCGTGGCCGTGGTCGAGATCCCGTCCGAGGCCCCCACGGTCCGTGGCGACGAGACCGGATCGCGACGATGAGCCCGGCCGGTGGTGCGCCGCGGGGCGGCGGCAAGGGGCGCAAACCCGGCCCGGACGCGTCTGCGTCGACCGGTGGGTCGGGAGCCAAGGGTTCCGGGCGGGGTCGCTCGAACGCGTCGTCGAACCGCACGAAGGCCAACTCCGCGCCCGACCGCGGCCCGCTGACCCCTCGTGAGCAGCGGGCCAAGCGTGCGGCGAAGAAGGCCCAGGCGATCGCCCGGGGCAAGTCGGTCGCACGGACCAAGGGCGGATCCGGTCGTGGGGCGCAGATGCGTCTCGGCGCCGACGAGCCGACCGCCGCACGGACGGGTGGCCGTGGTCGGGTCCGCGCCGGATCGGGTGGCGGTGCCAGCCGGACCTCCCGCGACAAGGGTCTCGGCGGCGAGCAGGTCGAGGGTCGACAGGCCGTGCGCGAGCTCCTGCTCGCCGACCGGCGCAAGGTGCGCGAGGTGTGGATCGCCATCTCCGACCACGACGACTCCGAGCTGATCGACGACCTCGCCGAGCTCGCCATGAGCCTCAACATCCCGGTGCGTGAGGTGAGCCGGTCGAAGCTCCTCGCCGAAGCCCGCACCGAGGCACCCCAGGGCGTGCTGGCCAAGGCGCACGGACTGCCCGAGACCGAGCTCGACCAACTCGCCCGGGCATCGAAGAAGGGTCCGGCGCCCTTCCTCCTCGCCGTCGACGGGGTCACCGACCCCGGGAACCTCGGCGCGCTCCTGCGCTCCGCCGAGGGCGCCGGCGTGAGCGGCGTCGTCCTCCCTCGTCATCGGGCGGTTCACATCACGCCGACCGTGGCCAAGGCGGCCGCCGGTGCCATCGAACACGTCCCCATGACCGTCGTCGGCGGGTTGCCGGCGGCGATCAGCCGGCTGCAGGGCCTCGGCGTCTGGGTGGTCGGTCTCGACATGGCCGGCGAGGGCTCGTTGTTCGAGCTGCCCCTGTCGGACGAGCCGGTCATGCTAGTGCTCGGCGCCGAGGGCAAGGGTCTGTCGCGACTGGTGGCCCAGCGCTGCGACGTCGTGGTGTCGATCCCGCTCGCCGGTCGGCTCGCGTCGCTCAACGTCGCCGCCGCGGGAGCGCTCGCCTGCTTCGAGGTCGCGCGTCGCCGCCTCGCGGGCAGCTCCGGCTCCGCCTGACGTCCGCCGACCTGCCGCCCGCGGTCCCGCGCAGCCGTTTCCGGGGTCCCCGTCGGCCGCCCCACGCGGCAACCCACCGTCCACGCGGTCGCGCCCCGGAGCGGTGCCGGTCCTGCGCGATGATGGTCGACCATGTCGAAGCCCCGGTGGAGTCGTTGGTCGTCGATCGTCGTGCTGTGCGCCATCGCCGTGGGCGTGGCTGCGTGCGGCGCCGACGCCGACGCGCCGATGCCCGACGACGTGAGCCTGGGGACGCTCCCGCCCACGACCGCCGGCGCGCGCTGCACCGACCCGACGGGTGACATCAGCGACCTGGCGTCGCAGGTGACGGGGATGTTGGCCGAACCGTCGGGGATCGACCTCGTCTCGGCCGAGGCCGAGGTCAGCGAGACCACCCTCACCGTCACGTACACGACCGCCGGGCCGATCGCTGCGGTGGCCAAGCCCGAGTTCCTCCTCAGCCAGGGTGTGTCGGGTCAGGAACCGAGCTTCGAGCTGCGGGCCAAGCCGACCGTCCCGGGCGGACCGTGGACCGTCGGCCTGATCACCTGGACCAAGAGCGGCGGCGGCCTGGTCGAGGCGGCACCGAAGCCGGTCCCCACCGTCGTGTCGGTGGAGGGTGAGGTGCTCACCTACGCCGTCGCCCTGACCGACCTCCCGCGGATCGCCACCCTCATCTGGCAGTTCGGCGCCAGTGCGGAGCTGCCGACCGGTGAGCACGTCCTCGACGACTGCAACAACATGGGAGACCAGCCCGCGCCCGACGGCACGGCCGCACCGGGCACGACCGGCCCGACCACCACCGTCCCCACCGTCGAGCTCGGCGACTCGTTGACCCACGTCAACGGGGTGACGGTGACGATCAGCGAGGTGCAGGCACCACCGGCCAAGGTCGAACCGTTGGCCATCCCGCTCGACGAGGGGAACCAGCTGGCGGCGGTCTACGTGAGCGCCTGCGCCAACGCCGATCCGGTCACCGTGCGGGCCGCCTCGTTCGGGATCCAGACCGACGCCAACGAGATCCGGCCCTACTGGGAGGTGCCCACGCCCCCGGTCATCCCGGCGTTCCCGGTGTCCAAGGCGCTCGAACCCGGTGCCTGCATCAACGGCTGGGTGCCGTTCCAGTACCCGGTGACCGACACGATCGTGGAGACGTTCTACAGCCCCGACTCCGACGGCGCGAACTACCTCATCTGGAAGGTCCCGGCCCCGGGCTGATCGCTCGCCGCTCGTCGGGCGCCACGGTCAGCGATGCGACTCGCCGAGGTCGTGGATGGCCCGCCACACGCACTCGGGCGACGCCGGCATGTCGAGGTGGCGGACCCCGTAGGGGGTCAGGGCATCGATCACGGCGTTCTGCACGGCGGGGGTGGCGCCGATGGTGCCCGACTCGCCGATGCCCTTGGCCCCGAGCTCGTTGAGCGGGGTGGGTGTCTCCATGGGGATCCGCTCGAACGCCGGGAGCTCGGTGGCGCTGATGACGGCGTAGTCGATGAAGTTCGCCGTGGTCGGGTTGCCGTCGTCGTCGAAGCGGACCTCCTCCAGCAGCGCCTGCGCGGCGCCCTGCGCCAGCCCGCCGTGCACCTGACCTTCGGCCAGCAAGGGGCTGAGGATGGTGCCGGCGTCGTCGACCGCGACGAGGCGGAGCAACTCGACGGCGCCGGTCTCGGTGTCGACCTCGACGACGGCGCAGTGGGCGCCGAACGGGAACGTGGGTCCGGACGCGGCGAAGTCGGAGAGCCCGATGAGCTCGTCGTCGGGGCGGG
>JBBSTY010000119.1:0-13666 GCA_038235385.1 Acidimicrobiales bacterium
AGTCCCCCCGGCGCATCGACGCCACCCCCCCGCCCCCCGCGCAGCCGGTGGACGGGGGCGCCGCTCCCCACGCGAGCTTCACCGGGGGTTCGCTCGCCGAGCTCATCGCCGGGAGCACCGGTGCCCCCGGCGCGGGTGACCGGCCCGAGGAACCCTCCCGGACATCGCCGGATCCCCGACAGACCTGAACGACCGGTCAGGAGGCCCGATGTAGGATCCGTGCCACCGATGGATCGAGGGGGCCCATGCAGCGAGTACGGATCGTCACCGACAGCTCGTGTGATCTGAGCCAGGACGAAGCGGAACGACACGGCATCGAGATCGTGCCCCTGTCGATCCGATTCGGCTCGGCGGAGTTCACCGATCGCGTCGATCTCTCGGTCGAGGAGTTCTACGAGCGCATGGCGGCCGCCGACGACCTCCCCGAAACCGCCGCACCGTCGCCCGGGGCCTTCGAGGCGGCGTTCCGCGCCGGCGCGGCGGCCGGCGCCGAATCGGTGATCTGCATCAACATCTCGAGCGAGCTGTCCGCCACCATGCAGTCGGCGCTCGCCGCCGCAACGGCGACCGGCGACGACCTCGATGTCCGGGTCATCGATTCGCGTTCGATCACCAGCGGGCTCGGCACCCTCGTCCTCGCCGCGGCAGAGGCGGCCGAGGCCGGCGGCAGCGCCGACGAGATCGTCGCGCTGCTCGACGACCTCATCCCCCGAACGCACGTCTTCGGCGCCCTCAACACCCTCGCCAACCTCAAGAAGGGTGGCCGCATCGGTGGTGCCCAGGCCATGTTGGGTTCGATGCTGTCGATCAAGCCGATCGTCGACATCAGCACCGGCGTGGTCGAAGAGGCCGCCAAGCAGCGCACCCGCAAGAAGTCCCTGGCGTGGCTGTACGACACGATGCGAGCCGCAGGTGCCATCGAGCGGGTGGCGGTGTACCACGGCGATGCGCCCGACCTCGACGAGTTCCTCGAGATCATCGCACCCACCTTCCCGCGCGAGTCGGTCCGCATCGGCAAGATCGGTGCCGTGATCGGCACCCACGGGGGTCCGGAGATCATGGGCGTCACCTGGATCGCCCCGCGCTGACGTCCACCGACGCGGGCGGGGAAGCGCCGCTCGGCGCGTGGCCCCAACCGCGAGGCACGGACCAGTACGGTTGGGCTGCCGTGCCCGAGACCCCTGTCCCTCCGCCCCCCGTCACCGGGTCCGTCCCACCCGGTCTCGTCCTGGGTCGCCGCTACCGCCTCGGGCACCTCCTCGCGCGCGGCGGCATGGCCGACGTGTGGCAGGCCACCGACAACGTCCTCGACCGCCAGGTCGCCGTCAAGATCCTCCACGCCCACCTGGCCTCGGACACGACGTTCGTCGACCGGTTCCGTGTCGAGGCGCTCGCCGCCGCGCGCCTCCACCATCCCTCGATCGTGGCCATCTTCGACACGTGCAGCGAGCCGCCCGTCGATGGTCGACCCGGGATCGAGGCGATCGTCATGGAGCTCGTGCAGGGCCACACCCTTCGCCACGAGCTCGACACCCACGGTGCCATGGCTCCCATGGTGGCCGTCAACCTCGGCGCCGACGTCGCCGACGCGCTCCACGCCGCGCACCACGCCGGCCTCGTCCACCGCGACATCAAGCCGGCGAACATCCTGCTCTGCGACGACCAACGGGTCATGATCACCGACTTCGGCATCGCCAAGATCAGCGACGACGCCGACCACACCCAGACCGGCATCATGCTCGGGTCGGTCAAGTACCTCGCTCCCGAACAGGTCGAGAGCAAGCCCGTCGATGCCCGCACCGACGTCTACGCCCTGGGCGTGGTGCTCTACGAGGCGCTGTGCGGCTCGGTCCCCTTCCAGGCCGACACGCCGGCCGCCACCGCGTTGGCCCGGCTCCACCTCACCCCACCCCACCCGAAGCAGATCGAGCCGTCGATCCCCGTGGCGATCGACGCGGTGGTCATGAAGGCGATGGCCCGCGAGGCCGACGAGCGCTACTCGTCGGCCGCGGAGCTGCGCGTCGCGCTGCTCGCCACCCGGTCGACGCCGCTCCAGGTCGATCCCGACATCACCCAGGTCGGCCACATCCCACGCCCCTCGGCACAATCGGCCACGGGTCCCGGGCCGGACCAGCCACCGACCCCGACCCCGACCCCAGAACCGGTCCCGCGTCGGCACCGGCGGCGGTGGGGACTCGCCGTGGTAGCCGTCGTCGTCATCGCGGCGGCGTTGGGTGTCGCCGGGTTCCTCATCAGTCGGACCGACGGAGGCAAGGGTCTCGTCGAGGACGTCGCCAACCCCGACGCCGCCACACCGGCGTCGGGTACGCCGCTCGAGATCGTCGACGTCAAGACCCGCGACCCGTTGAGCGGCGGCGGCGACGGCTCCGAGAACGACAACATCGCGGCGCGCGCCATCGACGGGAACCCCGCCACGTTGTGGTCGACCGACCAGTACGACGCCCCCGGCCGCAGGTTCGGCAACATCAAGCAGGGCGTCGGGATCTACGTGGAGCTCGCCGACGACGCCGCCCTCGGTGCCCTGGAGGTCTCGTCACCCACCAAGGGATGGGCGGCACAGGTGTACGTCGCCGACGCGCCCGGTCAGGAGCTGTCGGACTGGGGTGAACCCGTCGCCGAGGCCTCGAACATCCCCGGCAACGCCACCTTCGATCTCGGAGGCGTCGAGGGTCGCTTCGTCATGCTCTGGGTCACCGACCTCGGCGACAAGCCCGAGCCCACCTACGTCGAGATCGCAGAGCTCGCGGTCATCGGCGCCTGATCGCAGGACCGGAGCGCTCGGGCGCGGGATCTCCCCCATCGGGTGCGGCACTAGCGTGGTCGCATCACGCCACCGGTGGACGACCCCTCGCTCGTTGCTGCGGCCCAGGCCGGGGACCGTGCCGCGCTCGACGCCCTCCTGCGGCGCCACTACGACCACATCTACGCGGTCTGTCGGCGCATCACCGGCCAGGACGCCGACGCGGCCGACGCCGCTCAGGAGGCACTCCTGGCGATCGTCCGCGGCCTCCCGCGCTTCGACGGACGGGCCAAGTTCTCCACCTGGGCCCACCGGATCGCCCACAACGTCTGCATCGACGAGCTGCGCCGACGCGGGCGGCGGCCCGATCCGGGGCTCCCCGAGCACGAGACCCGTCCCCGCGGCGAAGGTCCGGCGCTGGACGAGACGGTCACCGATCGGATCCGCACCGACGACGCGCTGCTCGAGCTGTCCGAGGAGTTCCGCGCCGCGGTCGTGCTCCGCGACCAGCTCGGCATGGACTACGCCGAGATCGCCGAGGTGCTCGAGATCCCACCCGGCACCGTCCGGTCTCGGATCGCTCGGGCACGCAAGGCCCTCGCCACCACGCTCGGGAACCAGGTCGACGTCGCCGACGTCGAAGAGAGCACACCATGACCGACCCGACGCTGCCCGCCGACGACGAGATCGTCTCCGCCGTCCTCGACGGCGAGGCGACCGTCGACGAGCGCGCCCGGTTCGATGCCGATCCCACGGCCGACGAACGCCTCGCTCGGTTCGCAGCGGTCGCCCGCCGCGTCGCCGCGCCGGTGCCGGTCGATCCGCAGCAGCGAGAGCGAGCGATCGCCCGAGCGCTCGACGCGTCCGACCTCGTGCCCGGAGCAAGCGCACCGGACCACACCCCGCGTCCGCCCGACGCGTTGGCGGCGCAGCGCGCCCGGCGCTCGGCTCGGATCGGACCCCTCCTCGCAGCGGCGGCCGCGGTCGTGGTGGTCATGATCGGTCTGGGCGCCCTCCTGCGATCGACGGGACCGACCGACCAGCTGGCCACCGGCTCCGTCGCGGCCGACTCGTCCACCGAGCCGACGGCCGCCACGTCGGGTGGGGCCGACGCCGACGGCAACCTGACGAGACCCCAGGAGGCGTCCCCGCCCGCCGCCGCCGACGAGTCGGCGCCGACCACGACGGTGGTGCCCGCCACCGATGCGGCCGGCGCGCCGGTGGACGCCGCTGCGCCGCAGGCGATCACGTTCGGCGAGGTCGGTTCTCCGGGCCAACTGCGCACGCTCGTGCTCGACGTCGTCGGCGATCGCGATCCGTTGCCGACGACGGCGCCCCCCACCGCGCCGGGAGCTCCGGACCCGAGTCGATCCACCGCTGGGTTCGGCGACGCCTGTGAGGCCACCGTCCGACGAACCGATCCCGAGGTCGGCCCCACCGTGGTCGCCGGCACCGCCACCTTCGAGGGCCGAGACGCGGTGGTCTACGCGTTCGCCATCGACCGAGCTGCCCACCCCGCCGCCAACGGATCCCTTCGCATCTACGCCCTCGGCGCCCAGGACTGCGCCCCCCTGTCGGTCCAGACCATCCGCTGAGCGCCCGTCTGCACACGTCCACGCCCCGATCTCACCCGGTCTGGGTCTCACCGGCCAACCGATGGGTACGATGGCGCCATGGCGATCCCGGGCAACGTTGGACCGACGCCGACCGCCGAGCGGTCGGTACCGGTCGCCCCGACCCCGCCGGACTCGACCGACTGGCCCAAGCAGGCCACCGACTCGATCGTCCGAGTCGTCGACTCAGTGCGCGATCGCACCGCGGGTCCGGCGGTCACCGTGGCGCGGGGCATCGTGTACGGCACCATCCTCGCCGTGCTGGCCCTGCCGCTGTTCGTCCTCCTGCTGATCGGCTCGATGCGAGCGGTGGAGCGGGGTTTCATCATGATCGGTGAGAGTCGCAACATCAGCGCGCTCCTCGAGCCGATGTGGTTGGTCTACCTGCTCTTCGGTCTGCTGTTCGGCATCGTGGGCCTCCGGTTGTGGGCGCGGGCGCGCCGGCCGGCCCCTCGCACACCCTGATCTGCGGGCCGCGGGCGCCCACCGGTGGGAATCTACGGGGGATGCACGCGGTTAACGTCGGTGGGGCTCGCGCCCGCGGATCACCGCGGTCATCGACGTGTCCGACCCCCGGTCAGCCACGCCAACCCCTTCCCCATCCGGAGACGTCATGTCCGACACCCCTGCTTCTGTCCACGAGGTCATCATCATCGGCTCCGGGCCGGCCGGGCTCACCGCCGCCATCTACACGGCCCGCGCCAACCTCGCACCGCTCGTGCTGGAGGGCGAACCCTCTTCCACCAGCGATCAGCCCGGTGGCCAACTGATGCTCACCACCGAGGTCGAGAACTTCCCCGGCTTCCCCGCCGGGATCATGGGTACCGAGCTGATGATGAGCTTCCGGGAGCAGGCGCTGCGCTTCGGCGCCGACATCCGGACCGAGAAGGTGACCAGGGTCGACCTCTCCGCACGCCCCTTTCGGGTCTGGGTCGGCGATCCCGACGCCGCCCAGCCGACCTATCGCGGCCAGACCATCATCGTGTCCACCGGGGCCCAGTCGCTCATGCTCGGCCTCGACGCCGAGTGGAAGCTGCTCGGCCACGGGGTCTCCACGTGTGCGACCTGTGACGGCTTCTTCTTCCGCGATCAGGAGCTCGCGGTCGTCGGCGGCGGCGATTCGGCGCTCGAGGAGGCCATGTTCCTCACGAAGTTCGCGAGCAAGGTCACGCTGATCCACCGTCGCGACTCGTTGCGGGCATCGAAGATCATGCAGGAGCGAGCCCGCGACAACGACAAGATCGAGTTCCTCTGGAACCACGTGGTGGAGGACATCATCGGCGAGACCAAGGTCGAGTCGGTGACCGTTCGCAACGTCCTCACCGACGAAGTCGACTCGCTGCCGGTCAGCGGCGTGTTCGTGGCCATCGGGCACAAGCCCAACACCGACCTGTTCAAGGGTCAGTTGGCCATGGAGGACACGGGCTACCTCATCACCGGGCCCGGCACCTACACCAACGTGGAGGGCGTCTTCGCCTGCGGTGACGTCCAGGACCACACCTACCGCCAGGCGATCACCGCCGCCGGATCGGGCTGCATGGCCGCCATCGACGCCGAACGCTGGCTCGAGGCCCACGGCCTCGCCGAGTTCACGCCCGAGGAGTGGATCGAGGTCCACGGCGAGTACTGAGCCTGCGGTCGGTGCGCACCTCCACCCGCAAGGCTCCGCCGGCCACTACCGTTCGCCGCGCGGGCACCATCGATCCGAGTGGGCGGTTCCCGTGCGGAATGTCCCGTGCCCCAGAACGTTGTAGGGGGTGGGCGGACAGCCCGCCACCTGCAAACCAGCGAGGGTACGCGACGAGCGGCCCGTGACCACGAGGCGAACCCCATGTCCGAGCACGTATCCACTCTCTCCGATGCCACCTTCGACGAGGAGATCGCCGGCTCTGCGGAGCCCGTGCTCGTCGACTTCTGGGCCGAGTGGTGCGGGCCCTGCAAGATGATCGCTCCCGTGCTCGACGAGATCGCCGACGAGAACCCCGGCAAGATCAAGATCGCCAAGCTCAACGTCGACGACAACCCCGACATCGCCCGACGGTTCGAGGTGATGAGCATCCCCACCATGATCGTGTTCAAGGACGGCAAGCCCGACAAGCGCATGGTGGGCGCCAAGGGCAAGGGGCAGCTCCTCCAGGAGCTCAGCGCCTACCTCTGAGCATCCGCACACGCACACCCTGACCGTCCCCACGAGGTCGACGGTGCAGGGACGACTACCGTGCCGGCTCCCGAACGATTCGTCGTTCGGCGGGTCGGCACCGTTGCGTCCGGACATCCTCGTGCCCCGGTCCACCGGAGGCCATCCACAGGACTTACGCCACCGTCCACAGGTCTCCGGACATCTCCTCGCACCCGCGCACCAGGCCCTCGGGTCACCGTCGGTGTCGTGATGTGCAGCTCACAGGCGCTGTCGACTGTTGGATGTACAAGCGTGGTGGCTGCTCCGGGGATCAATGGGGCGGCGAACGCCCGGCCGCGGCCTGTGGACAGGTTGTGTGACCGGCACCACACCGCTGACCCGATCATCCACAGGATTGACCACACCCTGTGTGCATCTCGATCAGAGGTTGGGACTCGACCGTTCACCCTGCTGCGGCACTCGACCCTCAGCGGCGTGGACGCCGGAGGAGCAACCGATCAGACCGGATCCTCACGCCCCTCGATGAGCACGCGGTACACCCGCTCGAGGTCCTCGAGCCCGGCGAAGTCGACCACGATGCGCCCCCGACCCGACGACGCCATCTGGACCTGGACCCGGGTGTCGAGGTGCTCCGAGAGGAGCTCCTCGAGCTCGAGCAGGCTCGCCGCGCGCGGTTCGGGCGTCGGGGTCGGTGCTTGCTCGTCCGGGACAGCCAGCAGACGCTTGACGGCGGCCTCGGTGGCCCGCACCGAGAGTCCGTCGGCAACGATCCGATCCGCCAGGGCGATGATGCGGTCGGGATCCTCGAGGCCGAGCAGCGTCCTGGCGTGACCGGCGCTCAGCGCCCGATCGTTGACCAAACGAGCCACCGGCGGCGGGAGCTGCAGCAGGCGGATCGTGTTGGCCACCGCCGAGCGGCTCTTGCCGACTCGCCGGGCGATGGTCTCATGGGTGAGCGAGAACTCCTCGACGAGCTGCTGGAAGGCCACCGCTTCCTCCAACGCGGTGAGATCCTGGCGTTGCAGGTTCTCGACCAGCGCCTGCTCCAACGACGTCTCCTCGGAGACCGCGCGGACGATGGCGGGGATGGTGGCCAGGTCGGCGTCGCGGGCCGCCCGCCACCGTCGTTCGCCGGCGATGAGCTCGAAGTGGTCGTCCACCGGACGGACGAGCACCGGTTGGAGCACCCCGAGCTCTCGCACCGAGGCGTTCAACGACTGCTGGGCCTCGTCGTCGAACTCGGTTCGGGGCTGGTGGCTGTTGGGGCGGATGTCGGCGGGACGGAGATGACGGAGCTGCAGGTCACCCGTCGGTTCGGCGACGTCCGCCGGGGGGATGAGCGCACTCAGTCCCCGACCCAGACCGCTACGGCGTTCCACCACTGACCTCCCGGGCGAGCGAGCGATAGGCCATGGCTCCACGCGAGCTCGGATCGAAGGTGATGATCGGCTGGCCGAACGAGGGGGCCTCCGAGAGGCGCACGGTACGGGGGACGACCGTTCGGACGACCTTGTCGCCGAAGTGCTTGCGAACCTCGGCGGACACCTGATCGGACAACTTGGTACGAGCGTCGTACATGACGAGCACCATGGTGCTCACCTCGAGGGCCGGGTTGAGGTTCCGCTGCACCAGGTCGACGTTGCGGAGCAACTGCCCGAGCCCTTCCAACGCGTAGTACTCGCACTGGATCGGGACCAGGACCTCGGTGGCTGCCGCGAATGCGTTGACGGTGAGCAGGCCGAGTGATGGGGGGCAATCGATGAGCACGTAGTCGTACTCGTCGCGCACGGCCTCGAGCGCCACCCGCAGCTTGAGCTCACGGCTGAACGCAGGGACCAACTCGATCTCGGCGCCGGCAAGATCGAGGTTGGCCGGCGCCACGGTGAGGTTCTCCACCCCGGTGGGACGCACGCACGAGGCGATCGACGCACCGTCGAGGAGCACGTTGTACATCGACGACGTGAGTGACCGGACATCGATGCCCAACCCGGTGCTCAGGTTTCCCTGGGGATCCAGATCGACGACGAGGGTGCGGAAACCCAGATCGGCCAGGCAGGCTCCGAGGTTCACCGTCGTCGTCGTCTTGCCGACCCCGCCCTTCTGGTTGGCGACGGCGATGTGACGGGGGAGCGGTCGGGCGACGGCGGCGCCGGGGCTCCGCGCCAACACCCCCTCCGACGCGACCAGGTCAGCCGGAACATCCAATGGAGGCATGGTGGGTGGCGTCGCCGTCGGATCGGGCCCGGTCTCGCGGTCGGTGGTTGCCTCGGGCTCGGTGGATGCCTCGGGGCCTGTGGATGAAGGGGGCGGCACGGGCACTGGTCCGCCATCGGTCTCGTCGTGCACGGCGCCATCCTTCCCGCTCCCCCCAGATGGGTCAAACGTGTCCATACCCGCAGGTCAGCGAGGTGCCAGCCACGGCGGACCACTCGCCGGCAGCCAGGGTTGCGGAGGTGGGGGCGCAATGACCGTCGTTCGTTCATCCACAGGGTGTGGGAAAGTCCTGTTGCTTTTCTGCACCATGCAGGAGCCCGTCCGCCCCACGGCCAGCGACGAGTCGAGGTTGTCGTGGCGAGGTGTTTCACGTGGAACAGAGGGGAGAAGCCTCACGCTCGCCCCATCGCCACACGCGCGTCCGATCCTCCTGATCGCCGACTCCTCGATGCCGGGGACGCCTGTGGCGAGGGCACAAGCGGGCCGTCTTGGTGTGTTTCACGTGAAACGGGGGAGAAGCCCGACCCGCGCCGCACCTCGGGCATCGACGCCCATCACGCTCGACCACCTCGCCGCACTGGCGTTCCGATCCTCACCGACAACGCCGGCACGGAACGCACCGCCGCGGCCGCACCCGAGCAAGACCGGCCGCTCGGGTGTGTTTCACGTGAAACACGCCCGACAGGCCCGAGCACCACCGATCTCGGTCGATCAGGGACCGAACAGCGGGCGCTTGGTCGGGACACCCACTCGTCGTGGGTAGCGGTCCGGGCAGGGAGCGACCTGGTGGAGGGACTGGTAGCCGCCCTGGGCCCCCGTGTCACTCGACCGTCGTTCGCCGACCTCGAGGCCGAGCTCGGCGAGCTCGTCGGGGTACGCCCACCGGTCGGCGACGTCGGGCGGTTCGCTCACCACGAGCAGACCACCGTCGGCCAGGAAGGGCGCCGCGCACTCGGCGACGACGGCCGGGGGTCCGAACGACCGTGCGACCACGAGATCGAATCGACCCCGATGGTCGTCGTCATGGCCGGCTTCCTCGGCCCTTGCGCGCACGACCGTGACGCGATCGTGCAGATCGAGCTCACGCACGGCGTGGTCGAGAAAGGTCGTGCGGGTTTGACTGCCGTCGAGCAGAACCCACTCCGAGGTCGGCCAGTGGCGTGCGAGCACCAAGCCGGGCAGTCCACCGCCACTGCCGAGATCGAGCGCACGCCTCGGCGGATCCACGCTCGATCCGACGAAACCCAACGCGTGCTCGATGTGGGGCGTGAGGTCGGTACCCCCGATGTAGCCCAAGCGCTGGCCCCGTCGGAGAACCTCGACCAGTCCCGCGTCGGACGCGTCGCCGGCGCTCACTCGGGGGCGATGACCACTCGGCGGCGGGGATCCTCGCCCTCGGAGATGGTGCGGACGCCGTCGATGCCGTTCGCGGTGTCGTGGACCACCTTGCGGTCGCTCGCCACCATGGGCTCGAGCGCCTTCTGGAGGCCGGATTCCTTGACCTGCTCGGCCACCTGGGTCGTGAACCGCTCCAGCGCCTCGCGCCGGCGCTGTCGGTAGCCGCCGACATCGATGCGCACCCGACCGTGGTGGGTCCCGCTGGCCCGCCGCTGCACCACCGTGCGCGACAGCTCCTGGACCGCCACCAGGGTGTTGCCCTTCGGGCCGATGAGCAACCCGAGATCGTCACCCACCACCTTGACCTCGATGGTGTCCTCGTCGACCTGCTCCTGCTCGAGTTGGCCGTCGAGCCCGAAGGCGTCCACCAGCCCCTCGAGGAAGCCCCGCACGATGTCGGCCTGCTCCTGCACGGTCACATCACCGTTGCTGGACATGTTGCTCCGTTCCGATTTGCTGGTGGCCGCCTTGGGTGCCCGCGGCGTCGGCTCCGTGGCGGGGACGACGCTGCTGGCATCGGTCGCCGCCTCGGCGTCGGCAGCATCCCCCGTGTCGGTCGACGCCGGCGATGTCGACGCCGGGCGCGAGCCGGACTTCTTCGTGGACCGGCGGCGCTCGCGCCGCTCGACCTTGGGAGGCGGCGACTTCGGCACGATCCGGGCCCGCACGCGCGCTTCACCCCGGGTGCGCCCGAAGAGCCCCTTGGAGGGCTCCTCGACGATCTCGAACTCGGCCTCCTGCTCATCCACGCCCAATTGATCGAGCGCGAGGTCCTTGGCTTCCTCGACGGTTCGGCCCGTGGTCTCGACCCACTCCACAGCGACTACCTCTTCTTGTTCTTGCGAGCCCGCGGCTGCAACGTCGGCCGGGGGGCGGACGAGGTGTCCGCGCCTGACGGCTTCGTCGTGCTGGAGGGGCTCTTCTCGGATCGAGCGGTCTTGGACGGCGCCTTGTCGGCCCGTGCCTTGCCGTTCGATGTGGTCGTGCCGGCCGGGGCCAGCTTCTTCGAGCTGCTCTTGGCACCCGAGCCGGACCCGCCGCTGCGGACCGACGTGGTGGCCTTGGCTTCGATCGCGTTCTTCTTGGCCCCGGCGCCGCCCTTGGGGCCGCCACCCTTGGGACCGCTGCCCTTCTTGTCGTCGCCATCAGCCGGCTTCTCGCCGCGCTTGATCCCGTAGATGCTGCGGGAGATGAACCACTGCTGACCGATGCGGTAGAGGTTGGACACGGCGAAGTACAGCACCAGGCCGGCCGGCAGCCCGAAGGAGATCACCGGCAGGAAGATCGGCATGATCTTCATGATCATCTGCTGTTGGGGGTTCGACTGGGCGCCGGTCATGCGGCCCTGGATCTGCTTCTGCTGGATGAAGCCGGTGGCGCCCACGAAGACGATGAGCACGATGTAGGGCAGCGCGTGCACGACGCCTTGGGAGAGGGCCTCCGAGCAGCTCGCGGCCAGGTTCATCCCGGCGAAGTCCATCACCGAGGTCTGGCTGAGCGACTGGTACATCGCGCTGTTCGGGTTGAGGTAGGCGGGCTCGAACGCAGCCGGAGGCGGGATCGAGGTGCCGACGCCTGTGCCGATCTGGCCCGCGATCCAGCCGGGATCGAACACCGGGACCCGCTGGGTGAGCCCCCGCAACACGTTGTAGAGGACGATGAAGACCGGCATCTGGACCAGCAGCGGCAAGCAGCCACCAACCGGGTTGATGTTGTTCTCCTTGTAGAACTTCATCAGCTCTTCGTTGAGCTTCTGGCGGTCGTCCTTGTACTGGGTCTGCAGCTTCTTCATCTCTGGTTGGAGCTGCTGCATCATCATCATCGACCGGGTGCCCTTGAGGGTCAGCGGCGTGAGGATGATCATCACCACCAGCGTCAGGGCGATGATGGTGAAGCCGTAGGACGGCACCACGGTGTAGAAGAAGGCCATGACCTGCGCCAACAGGTCGAAGAAGACGTTGAAGGCGCCCATCAGCACCCACCTCGGGGATCAGCGCCGTGATCGTGCGGGCGGTCCGGCCGGTTCGGCACCGGATCCCACCCACTGGTGGACGCCCACGGGTGGCACCGACCGATCCGGCGGACCGTGAGCCACGATCCGCGAACGAAACCGTGCTGCTCGTAGGCATCGAGGGCGTAGTTCGAACACGTCGGTACGTAGCGGCACGGTGACGGACGGTTCGCGGTGACGCGCTGGTACAGCCGCACGAGGGCGAACGCGCCCCGCGCCGCCAGACCGGGCCCCCGTGGGGGTGCCGTCGGCGAGGATGCGGGCGTCGCCACGGTCATCACCTGGCTGCGACTCGATCGATGTGGGTGAGCGCTCGCAACACGTGCTCTCTCAGTTCCTCATGGTTCAACGCGTCGACCCCCGCCTGACAGGCGACGAGGTAGGCACCCGGCCGGAGCGGTCCGCCATCCTGGCGGTGGAGCTCCGCGAACATCGCCCGGAGACGCCGACGCATGCGGTTGCGCACGACAGCATGACCGACTCGACGTCCGATGGCGAATGCGAGCCGAGGCGGGTCGTCACCGATCCTAGATGCCACGGCGACCTCCGTCGGGTCCGGTCCATCCGGCAGCGGCCCGGCGGCGAGGAAGGTGATCCCGATGGGCCCCGACCGACCTCGGATCCCCGAACGCCGCAGCGCGGCGAACGTGGCCTGGTCCTGGATCCGCCAGATCAAGCCGACAGCTTGTGGCGACCCTTCGCCCGGCGGGCGCGGATCACCGCACGCCCACCTCGGGTGGACATGCGGTTGCGGAAGCCGTGCTTCTTGGCTCGCCTGCGGACGTTGGGTTGGAACGTGCGTTTCACGGAGATCCTCTCGGCCCGACGAACCGGCGGCTCGGGGGTGGACTGCGTTTCGGTCGGCGCGAGCCGGCCCGACTCGGGCTGGCGAGCGCCCCGGGGCTGGGGCGGTCCAGGGATGCCCAGGCCGGACCCACCGTTCCCGGTGGCGCGGGGCGGTGAGCCTAGATGACGTGCCATCGGACCGCCAACCGGGCGACGCTCGGCCCACCTGCCGGGAAGTGTGCCGACGGCGTGACCACGGCCTCGAGGTGGTGTGGCCGATCGCCCGGGGTCCGAGCCACGACGCCTTGCGCAGTCGATCCGGTGCGGTGCTACGGTGCCTGATCCTGCCTCAGGAACCTGGTCCGCGACGTGTGCGCCCCTGTCCAGCGGGGCACGAACAGACGGACCGGCCGGCCGGGTCGGCCCGTGATCAGTGATTGTCCACAGGTGTGGACGGCACTGTGGACGGATCGATGGCTGTGGAGGCGTTGGGGCAGGTGGACAACGCAGACGTGCTGTGGAAAGCGTGCGCCGAGGCGCTGCGCGAGCAGGTGAGCGAAGCGGTCTGGCTCACCACGTTCAACGGCATCGATCCGCTCACCCTCGTCGACGGTCGGCTCAGCCTCGGTGTGCCCTCATCGGTCGTGCGCGATCGCATCGAGGCCCGCTACCTCCCGCTCATCCGCGGTGCGCTGGCCGATGCCGGCTCGCCCCACGTCGACGTCGTCCTGTCGGTGCGCACC
>JBBSTY010000120.1:0-13633 GCA_038235385.1 Acidimicrobiales bacterium
CCCCGCGGGCCCGACGCGCACCACAACCACGCCCCCGCCGCCCCCCTCGTCGACGACCCCGACTTCGCCGACGCCGCCGCCGACCTCAACGAGTTCAGCCGCGACGAGTGCGACGAGGATCTCGTCCTCCTCATCCCCTACGGCTCCGACCGTCGAACCGCACCGCTCGACGACCCGATCTTCGACGACCCACCCTCAGGTGGCGACGATCCCACCTCGATCGACTCCCTCCAAGCGCACCTCGAGAAGGAGTACGGCACCGAGACCTGGTGGCCAGCCCTCGATGGGGCCACGACGTGGAGCTCCAGCGGCTTCAGCGATTCGGTGGACTGGAGCGTGACCCTGTCGGGCTCCGATGCTGCGGCGCTGACTGCGAGCGACCTCGAATCTGCCTGTGAGGCCATGGCCCAGTACCTCGACACCTACGAGGATCGCGGCGTCGCCGTCGAGATCCTCGATGCCGACGAAACCGTTCTCGTGTCGCGATCGGCCGGCGAGGCCTGCGCGGCAGCGTGATCCGCTTGCGATGATCCGGTCGCGCGCGCTGGTCGCGGCCCGGCACCGCCCGCGGGCGATCAGGTCAGCTTGAGCACCTTCGTGGCGTTCTCGCGGAGGAACTTCGGCCACACCTCGTCCTTGAAGCCGACACTGGGCATGTCAGCCCAGATCCGGTCGTAGGTGAGGCCGGCGGGGAAGTAGCCGGCGTAGATGATCTTGTCGGCGCCGCGGGTGTTGGCGTAGTCGATGATGTGGCGGTCGTAGTGCTTCGGGGCGAACGCGCTGGTCGAGTAGTAGAGGTTCGGCCACTTGAGCATGAGCTTCACGGCCAGCTCGGTCCACGGCTGCGCACCGTGGCGCATCACGAAGGTGAGCTCGGGGAAGAAGTAGCAGACCTCGTCGATGAGCTCGACGCGCTGCGGGTCGAACGGCACGCGGGGTCCGGGGATACCGGCGCACACGAAGATGGGGATGTCGAGCTCCACGCACTTGGCGTAGAGCGGGTAGTAGCGCTTGTCGTTGATCGGCACCTGCACGCCGGCCGGGAACGTCGTGGCCGCCCTGACGCCGTAGGTCTCGACCATCTCGGTCAGGTACCGGACCCCATCCATCCCCTCGGTGGGATCCACCTGGACCGAGCCGATGAAGCGATCCGGGTGGTCCCGGAGCGCCCGAACCGACTCCTCGCGCTCCTTGCGAACGCCGACCAGCGCCCGCTCCACACCGAAGCGGTCGAGGTTGTCGAGCACCACCGCCACCGGGTCGACGTTGTCGTCGACGTCGGCCGGGATGTCCTTGAACATGTACTGCGCGGGGAAGGTGAACTCCTCCTTGCTCTCCTTGTCCTTGAGGTGGGGAGCGAGGAACTTGTACACCTCTCGGCGATCCCGCTTGGGGAAGCCGACCATGGTGTCGATGACGCCGATGTCGGTGGGCATGGTCATGTTTCTGATGGTACGTCAGATCAGCCGTGGCGCCCGTGGGACACGATCAGGGAGGTGGTGCGCACGCCGCGGCGCGGGTGTTGATGCCGATGCTGCGCCGGGCCTGGCGGATCACGTGCTCGTCGAGGCCGTTGGTGAGGTAGCAGAACGAGATGCCCGAGTCCGGGTCGGCCCAGGCCAGTTGGCCGCCCGCGCCGCTGTGGCCGAACGTTCGTGGCCCCTGCCCATGGCCGTAGCCACGCCGGATGCTGTCGGGCGGGTCACCGGCCACGACCAGGCCCTGACTGCGGTGTGCAGGGACGCCGGTCAGCGGATCGGGATGCTCGACGAACGGCGCGGTCGCCGCGGCGAGCACGTCGGCGTCCCAGAGGTCGCCGGTGTTGTGCAGGAGTGCCTGGTAGTACCCGACGATGTCCGCGGCGGTGCACACCCCACCCGCCCCCGGCACCCCGACGGCTTGGACATCGGGCCGGTTGAACAGGAGCAGGGCGTCGGTCGTGACCTCACCCTGGAGGGTGGCCAGATCGACCTTCATGCCGAAGGCGGCTTCGAACTCCTCAGGTGTCGGGATCTCGCCGATCGACACGAGTTGGTTTCCCGTCGCCGGACCGGCAGCCTCCGTGTCCGGGGCGTGACCGAGCCCGAAGGTGGCCATGCCGAGCGGTGCCACGATCCGATCGTGGATGAAGGTGCGGTAGTCGGTTCCGGAAGTGCGCTCGATGAGCTCGGCCAGCACCCAGTGCGCCGCGGTGGGGTGGTACTCGCACCGGGTCCCGGGTTCCCAGGTGAGTCGCCATCGCTCGAACCGGGCGCATCGGCCTTCGCTGGTGAGTCCCTCGAGCGGTGGGAGCGGACCGTGGGGGAACCCACCGGTGTGGGTGATGATCTGCTCGACGGTGAGGACGTCCTTGCCGTTGGTCGCGAACTCGGGGATGAGGTCGGCGACGTGATCGTCCCACCGCAGGAGCCCGTCACCGACGAGGAGCCAGATGGCGCCGGCGACGATCCCCTTGGTCATCGAGAAGATCGTGTAGCGGCTCCCGGGCTCGGCGTCGCCCATCGTCTCGAACAGCACGAGCTGGCCGTCCTTGGCCAGAGCCAGCTGACACGACGGGAGCAGTCCGGCGTCGATCTCGCGGCGTGCCCGTGCCCGCAGCTCGTCGAGCCGGACCGGATCGACGCCCACCGAGGTCGGGTCGACGAGCGCGTCGGTGGTCGTCGTGCGTGCGGGTTCGGTCATCGTGGTCCCCCTTCGAGGCGCGTCCCCCACGTGACGCGTGCCAGCCGTTGGCGTTGTGTCGGCACGGTAGTCGGTGGATCCGGCCCGGGCACCGGGTGCGCCGCGTCGCTCCTCGGGACAGGTGCGGGCCGGTGGTAGCGTTTTCGGTCCCTGCGGCGAACCCTCCTGTTCCAGGGCGGCGCAGGCCCGAACCGGAAGTGAGATGGTGCGACGATCAACGAACGAGCGGCGCAGGGTGCGGCGACGCGTCCGGCAGCCATGACCTCCGCGGTCGACCGAGATCGCCAGCGACAGGTCAGCCGCCGCTCGCGGAGCCGATCGTCGAACGACCGCACCACGGCGTGGATGGCGGCCAAGATCCTCCTCCTGTCGTCGGTCGTCGCGTTGGGCGCAGCCGTCTACCTCTCGTGGAGCCCGGTCGTGAACCCCGGGGTCCAGGACTGCGGATCGCCGATCGGCTTCTACGTCACCGACCGCGACAACGTGACGATCTCGCCGGGCCTGCCCGGCGCCCCCGAGGACGCCGTCGCCCTCGCCGAGCAGCCGACGTGCCGGGACCTCGCCGAGATCGAGATGCGCAAGGCGGGGGTGGCGGGCGCCGCCTTCTTCGCGTTGGCGCTCGTCGGTGCGGTGGTCGGGCTCATCGATGACCGGGCAGCGTACTGGCGGGCGCCCCGGTTCGAGACGTTGTTGCGTCCGCTCGACCGCGGCGACCGCATCCAGCACGGGCTCGTCCCGAACGTGGACGTGGACGAACTCGGTTCGGCCCTGCCGCCCATCGAGCGGCCCGAGGTCGTCGGCTTCGTGACCGGCGGCGTGGCGGTCGCCCTCGGGCTGGTGTTCGTGGGCTCCGTCGAGACGACCCGCGAGGTGGCATCGCAGGTCGGGTGGGCACCGGTTCTCCTCGGCGTGCTGCTGTCCTCGGCCGCCTACCTCGCCGCCACCGCCCAACGGCGCGCCGTGTTCCGGCCGGATGCTCCACTCGTCGAGATCGGTGCGCTCACGGTGGCGACGTCGTGGTCGGGCACGCTGCGTCCGCTCGTCGGGACGTTCGGCATCGACGTGCACCACCTGCGCCGGCGCGGCGCTCCGCTCGCCGACGCGGTCGAGCGGGTGCAGGCGATCGAGTCGGTCAGCGCGCTCGCCCACGGCGCGCTCCTCGTGATCGCCACGGTCCTGGTGGTCGGCGCACCTCGTCCGTTCGTCACCGTCGACGTCGCCGAGTGGATCCTCGTCTCGCTGCTCGCCCTGACGTTGCTCGTCGGGTTGGCACGTCTCCCGCTCCGCTGGCGGGCGGCGCCGGTGAAGCCCGGCCGAGCGGCCGCGCGGGGGCTCCGCGCGCTGGCGCGTTCTCCCGAGCGGTTCGTCGTGCTCGCGGTCGCGACGCTGGCGCTCACCGGCGCGCGAGTCGGGGTCCTCGTCGCGTCGATCGCGGCCTTCGGCGGCTCGGTCGACCTGTCGATGGTGCTGTGGCTCTACCTGGCCGTGGTGATCCTGGGCGCGCTGGCGCCGACCCCCAACGGTGTCGGCGTCGTGGAGACGGCGCTCGTGCTCGGTCTGTTCTTCGTCGGAACCGAGCCGGCGGCTGCGGTGTGCGCGGCGCTGACCTACCGGCTCCTCACCCTCTGGGTGCCGATGCTCCCCGGCTGGCGTGCCAGCCGCTGGCTGCACCGCAGCGGGGGACTCTGAACCGACCGATCAGTCGGTGCGGTACTTCGACGACGCCGTCTGCCCGCTCTTGACGAACTTGGCCGGCTGGCACTGGCCCTCGGGCAGCACCGGCGGAGGGGGAGCGTAGACCTGCCGGTCCTTGTCGACCCCGGCGGCGTGGAACTGGCCGTACCACTTGCGGAACTTCATGAACGGCGGGTCGGTGTCGGCCAGTGCGGGGCGGGTGATGTGGGCCTTGTTCTCCCAGATCGGCCGGTCCTCCTCGAACTGCTTGCACACCTCGGCCACGAAGGCCTTGCCCACACCCGAGGTGGTGGCCGCGTCGCCCAGGTTCTTCGTCTTGAAGCTGAACCGGACCTCGCACCGATTGGCGTCGACCGGGATGGCCGCGCCGATCAGGAACGTGTCGACGATCCCGCTGAAGCGGGTGGCGGAGAAGCCCGGTCCGATGTTGTCGACGTCGATGCGACCGTCGACCACCCCACGAGGGGTGGGGAACTGCTGGATCGAGCGCATGCGGGCGGTGGTGCCGTCGGTCTCGTACGACTGGATCTCGGGGACGATCTCGGTGTTGTGGACGTAGCGGAAGTGGGGCCCGTCGACGCTGTTCTCGGCCAGTTCCTGGGTGGCGGCAGCGACCGAGAAGTGCACGGTCGTCCAGTCCGTGTAGTCGTCGCTCGTCATCTCGTCCATCTCGTCGATCTCGTAGATGGGTTCGATGTCGTCGGGGTGGTACCACGCCACGATGAAGTTCCCGGCGATCTCGCGCACCGGGTACGACCCGATCCGGGCCTTCTGGTTCGTGCGCGTGCCGTACGGGATCTCGGTGTTGGTGCCCTCGGCATCGAACTTCCAGCCGTGGAACGGACAGACGAGGTCGCACCCGTCGACGTGGCCGCCGTGGCCGAGGTGCGCGCCGAGGTGCGGGCAGAAGGCGTCG
The DNA here is from genome assembly GCA_038235385.1 of Acidimicrobiales bacterium. GTDB lineage: Bacteria > Actinomycetota > Acidimicrobiia > Acidimicrobiales > Acidimicrobilacustridaceae > JBBSTY01. Next base: position 5,294 of record JBBSTY010000120.1, read on the forward strand.
TTGAGGTGGGCGGCTCCGTCGTCGTCGCGCCACAGCACGAGGTGGCGACCGAAGTAGTAGCGGGCGAGCACGTCGCCGGGCTCGAGGTCGCTCGACCACGCCACCTGGAACCAGCCGAACGGCATCTCGAAGGGATACCGGCTGGGGTCGGCCTGTTCGGTGGCGACCGGCAGCGATGTCGCCCGGCGCGCTGGCGCGTCCCCGCTGCGGCTCGTCGCGTCGTCGGTCGGAGAGGGGAGCACGTCGGTCATCGGGGCGGGCCTTTCTCGCAGGTCGGGTGCGGGCCGCGGGTCGCCGTCCGCTCGCGTCGACCGACTATAGAACAGGTTCTAGTTTTGCCGCCCGTCGATGTGGCGCCGCGGGGGCCGGGCCCGGGGCGGGCGGCCGGCGGCCCCGGCGCGGGGGGCGGCGGCCGGGGGCGGGCCCGCCGGCCCCCGCGGCGCGAGGGCCGACGCTCAGGCGACCGGAAGGTGGATCTGGTCGTAGGCGATGCCGGACTGGACCTCGGCGATGAACGCCTCGAGCTCCAGTTCGCTCGCCCGTCGTCGATAGGTGGCCGCCAGGACGTCCGGGAGGCCGTCGGCCTGGGCGCGCAGGCTCTCCGCCCGTTCGCCGAGCGACCGAGCGAGGTCCAGCAGGTGAGCGTCCACAGGTGAGAGAGACATGCCGAGAACCATCCTGGGTCAGGTCGGCGCCGCGTTCCGCCGACGTACCCGGTGCAACCGGCGCACGGCGTGGCGACTTCCCGTGTCGGCTATGGCGTGCGTCACTCGCAAGCCGCTCGCCCGGGTCAGCTCGTGGTTCCGATCAGCATCTCGCGCCACGCGCCGGGGTCGAGGTGGGCCGCGTCGGTGGTCTCCATGAAGTCGCGGAGCACCTCGGCGAACCGTTCGGGCTCCTCGGACTGGGGGAAGTGGCTCGAGTGCTCGAAGATCTCGAGCCGGCTGCCCGGCATGGCGTCATGTGCCGCGTACGCGTGCTCGACGGGGATGATGTTGTCGCGCTCGCCCCAGACGATGAGCGTGGGCAGGTGGCGGGAGAGGTAGAGCCGATCGTGGGCGGAGACCGATTGGCCCGAGATGTCGACCACCGAGCGGAGGGTCTTGACGAAGGCCTGTCGGTTCTCGCCGCCGCAGAGCGAGACGTAGGCCTTCCACTTCTCCTCGGCGGACGGCGCCCGCACACCGGCCCGCCGGAGGAACTGGCTGACCACGTTGCCCGCATCGCGCACGTAGGAGTTCATCACCGCCGGCATCACGTACTCCGAGCCGGGGAACGTGAAGAACCGCAACAGCGCGCTGACCTCGCGGCCCAGCCCGCCGCTGCTGACCAGCACCAACCGCTCCACCTGCTCGGGGTGCTGGTAGCAGAGCTGCATGGCGATGCCACCGCCGAGAGACTGACCCACGACGGTCGCCCGATCGAGACCGGTGGCGATGAGCAGGTCACGGAGCCCGGCGGCGAACGCACCCAGGGAGTAGTCGGTGCGGGGCTTGTCGGAGCGGCCGTGGCCGAGCAGATCGGGGGCGATGACGGTGTAGTCGCGGGCGAGGTGGCGCATGGCCGACTTCCAGGTGCCGGCGCTCCCGGCCATCCCGTGGACGAGGAGGAGGGCGGGACCGCTGCCGGCCCGGAAGTAGCGGACCTCGTGGCCGTGGATGGTCAGGTGCTGCGGTTCGAGGTCGTTCACACCACCGAAGCTACCGCGCGGTAACCAGGAGTGGGAGGGACGGGCGACACTTCTCCGATCGCTCCCGACGCCGGGCCCCCTGACGTCTGGTCGGCGGCACCCGCGCCGCGGAAGCTCTCGGGTTGGCCGATCAGCCGAGGGCGCCGCTCGCTCGGAGCTCGGCGATCTCACCGTCGGACTTGCCGAGCACCGAGCGCAGCACCTCGTCGGTGTGCTCGCCGAGGGTCGGCGCCTTGGTGGGGGCGGCGAGCTCGGTGCCGACGAACTTCACGGGTTGGCCGAGCTGATCGGCGCCGAGGATGTCCTTGCTGATCCACGGGAGGCGGTCCTGGAACTGGGGATCCTCGGCGATCGTCTTCGGGGTGTTCATGGGGGCGATGGTCGTGTTGTGCGCGTCGGCGAAGTCGAGCCACTCCTGGCACGACTTGGTGGCGAAGATGTCGCGGAGCTCGGCCTGGAGCTCGCGGTTGTTGCGGGCGTGGTCGGCGTACGTGCTGCCCGGCCACCGCTCGAACAGGTCCATCCGGTCGACGCCCTCGCAGAAGTTCTTCCAGAACGCCTGCTCGGACGCCATGAAGAGGACATGGCCGTCGGTGGCCTCGTAGAGCTGGTAGCGCACGCCCTCCTTCATCCCGGCGGTCCCGGGCGCCCGGCGGACGTAGTCGTCGGACTTGTTGCCGGTGACCTCGTCCTCGGGGCGGTCGTAGGCCCGGTAGGACTCGGAGCGGTACCAGTCGAACGCCGCCGCTGCATCGGCCTGGGCGATCTCCATGAAGCATCCCTCGCCGGTGGATCGGGCCGAGATGATGCCGGCCAGGATGCCGAGCGCACCGTAGAGCGGCCCGGCGTTGATGCCGATCGACACGTGCTCGGGCAGGTAGGCGAACCCCTCGTCGTCATACGCGGGCGGGACGACGCCGGCCCAGGTGTCGTAGGCGATGCCGTGGGACGGGAGGTTCTTGTACGGCCCGGTCATGCCGTAGCCCGAGATGGTGATGAAGACGACCTTCGGGTTGATCTCGCGCAGCACCTCGTAGCCGATGCCCAGCTTGTCGAGCTGTCCGGGGCGCATGGCCTCGACGATCGCGTCGGCGCCGGCGGCGAGCTCCTTGAACGTGGCGATCCCCTCGGGGCTCTTGAGGTTCAGGACCACGCTGTGCTTGCCGCGGTTGACGTGGAGGTGGAGCAGCGAGACCCCCTCGACGATGGGCCAGGTCATCTCCCGGACGTAGTCGCCGGTGGGGGACTCGATCTTGATCACCTCGGCGCCCAGATCCGCCAGGTTGGTGGTGATGGCGGCCGGCCCGAGGAGCGAGACCTCGATGATGCGGACGCCGGCGAGCGGTCCGGGCGTGGTGAGGGCGGTGGTGTCCATCGACCTATCTGACACGGCATCAGATCCGTGCGCAAACGCTGGGCGCTACCGTCACCCGACATGGCTGATCTGACGGGTTTGGTGGTGGTCGTGACCGGCGGCAACAGCGGGATCGGGTTGGGCATGGCCACCGCGATGGCCGAGGCCGGGGCCGACATCGCCATCTGGGGGCGCAACGGCGACAAGAACCGAGCAGCCGAGGCCCAGCTGACCGCGACGGGTCGGCGCGTCCTCGCCCTCGAGTGCGACGTCAGCGACGAGCAGCAGGTGGTCGACGCGTTCGCCGCATCCGTCGAGCACCTGGGCAAGGTCGACTCGCTGTTCGCGAACGCGGGTATCGGTGGGTGGGCGCCGTTCGTCGACATGTCGCTCGCGGAGTGGCGACGCGTGCAGGCGGTGAACCTCGACGGCGTCTTCCTCTCGCTGCGTGAGGCGGCCCGTCACCTCGTCGCCCGGGGCGCCGGCGGGTCGCTGGTCGCCGTGTCGTCGACGTCGGCGATCCACGGCGCGCCCGGGATGGAGCACTACGCGTCTGCGAAGGCGGGCGTGACCGCGCTGGTGCGAAGCCTGGCGGTCGAGCTCGCCCGCCATCGGATCCGGTGCAACACCATCATCCCGGGGTGGACCGAGACCGGCATGCTCGCCACCGAGACATCGAGCGCCAGGTTCATCGAGAACACCACCAAGCGCACGCCGGTGCGACGGTGGGGGGTGCCCGCCGATCTCGGGCCGGCGGCGGTCTTCCTCGCCGACCCGTCCAACCTCTTCCATACCGGCGACCAGCTCGTGATCGACGGCGGATACACGATCTTCTGATCGGACCGGTGCCGCTGCTGGCCCTCCGGCGCGCATCGCGAGGCCGTGGCGGTACGGTCGTTCCCGGTCGGCGAGGCCCGATTCGTCGGTCACCTGTCCTCTTGTGGGACGGGCTCGCCTGCTAGACCGTCAGCACCACGTGGGACACGCCGAGGAGAACAACATGCGAGTCGTCGTCGATTACGATCTGTGTGAGAGCAACGCGGTGTGCATGGGCATCGCGCCGGAGGTCTTCGAGGTGCGCGACGACGACCTCCTCTACATCCTCGACGAGACCCCGCCGGAGTCCTTGCGGGACCGGGTCGAAGAGGCCGTCCGCCGCTGCCCCAAGCAGGCTCTGTCGTTGTCCGACGATTGAACCGGAGCGCACCGTGATCGGGTCGGTCGTGATCGTGGGCGCGTCGTTGGCGGGCGTGCACGCGGCCCAGACGTTGCGGCGCGAAGGCTTCGACGGTCGGATCACGGTGATCGACGGCGACCCTCGCGAGCCCTACGACAAGCCGCCGCTGTCCAAGCAGGTGCTGCTGGGAACATGGGACCCGGATCGCATCGTGCTCCCCGCTGCCCGCGAAGACCTCGATCTCGACTGGCGGCTGGGGGAGCACGCCATCGGGCTCGACCTCGCGGATCGGTTCGTTCGCCTCGGCGGCTCCGAGCGCGTGGGGTTCGACGGCCTCGTCCTCGCCACCGGTGCCGCGCCACGCCAGCTCCCCGGCACCGGCCCGCTCCCCGGCGTGTTCGTGCTGCGGACGCTCGACGACTGCCTCGGTCTGCGCGAGGAGCTCGATCGGGGCCCGTCTCGGGTCGTCGTCATCGGCGCGGGCTTCATCGGGAGCGAGGTCGCCGCCACCTGTCGGGAGCGCGGTCTCGACGTCACCATCCTCGAGATGGCCGAGGTCCCGCTGGAGCGGGCGCTGGGCGCGGCGATGGGCCGGGTGTGCGCGGGGCTGCACACCGACAACGGCGTCGACCTCCGCCTCGGTGCGACCGTCGACGGACTGATCGGCACCGACCACGTGGAAGGGGTCCGGCTCGCCGGCGGTGAGATCATCGACGCCGACGTGGTGGTGGTGGGCATCGGCGTCGTCCCGTCGACGGCGTGGATCGACGGTTCCGGCCTGACGATCGACGACGGGGTCGTGGTGGACGAGACCCTCCAGGCAGCTCCGGGCGTGGTGGCCGCCGGCGACATCGCCCGGTTCCCGAGTCGGCGATTCGGTCAGATGCTGCGCATCGAGCACTGGGAGAACGCCATCCAGATGGGGGAGGCGGCGGCGCGACGTCTCCTGGTGGAGGACGGCTCCGACGCCCCGGTCTATGACCCGGTGCCCTGGTTCTGGTCTGATCAGTACGACCGCAAGATCCAGCTCGCCGGGCACGCCAGTCCCGACGACGAGGTCCGCGTGGTGCACGGTTCGGTCGAGGATCGTCGCTTCGTCGCCCTCTACGGCCGTCACGGCACGGTCGTCGGTGTGCTCGGCATGAACCGTCCGCGGCAGGTGATGCAGCTCCGACCGCTCGTCGCCGAAGGTGCATCGTGGGACGAAGGCCTCGCCCGTGCGAGCGTGCTCTGAACGTCCGGTCGGACCGGCCGCCGTTGCCCGGTAGCGTCTCGTCCCGCTGCACCCCATGGGCCTCGGGAGGTCGTCGACGATGAGCGCGAGTGTGGTCCTGCTGCTGGTCCTGACCCTGTCGGTCGCCGTCCTCGACTGGGTGGCGGTCGGCGTCTCGAACAAGCGGCTCGAGTACGTCGCCAAGCCGGCCACCATGGTCCTGCTCATCGCCGCGGTGTTCGCCATCGACCCGACCGACGCGGGCGCGCGCTCGTTCTTCGTGGTCGGCCTGCTGTTCTCGCTGCTCGGCGACATCTTCTTGATGCTGCCCGACCGCGACCGCTTCTTCGTCTTCGGCCTCGGCTCGTTCCTGATCGGCCACCTCGCCTACATCCCGGGGTTGTTCCTCCTGGGGTTCTCCGCCGGCGCGTTCCTGGTCGGCGTGCTCCTGGTGGTCGTCGCACTCGTGACCGTCGGGCGACGGGTCGTCCGAGGGGTCCACCGCAACGAGCCGCGGCTCGTGGTTCCCGTGATCGTCTACATGGGGGTCATCTCGCTGATGGTCGCCACCGCCATCTCGTCGGGGAAGGTCATCGCCGTGGTGGGCGCGGTCCTGTTCTACGGATCCGACACGCTGATCGCCTGGAACGGCTTCGTGAAGCCGCTGTGGTGGGCCAACGTCGCGATCATGGTGACCTACCACCTCGGCCAGATCGGCCTCGCCCTCGCCCTCGTCTGAGGCGTCCAGGGCCGGCCGGCTGGTTCTCGATCTCCGGCCACACGGTAGAAAGGGGCCATGGCCTCCTCCGCTCCGGCACCGTCGCGCCTCGTCATCGCCGACCTGGGACCGGTGGTCGACGGCGGCCGTCATCGGGTGAAGCGCGTCGTGGGCGAACCGGTGACCGTGGAGGCGACCGTGTTCGCCGACGGCCATGACGTCATCCGGTGCGTGGTCGCGCACAAGGCGCCCGGAACGCGCACATGGGTCCAGGAGGTCGCGGTCGCCACCGAGCCCGGTTTGGATCGTTGGGCGGCGAGCTTCACCCCGCTCGCCGAGGGTGTGCATCGCTACCGGGTGCTGAGCTGGATCGATCCGTGGGGGAGCTGGTGCGAGGGGACCCGACGCAAGCTCGATGCGGACGTCGCGATCGACTCGGAGCTGCTCGAGGGCGCGGCGATCCTCGACGACGCGGCGGCGCGCCTGGCGAAGAAGCTCCGGCCGCAGCTGACGGAGGCCGCGGCAAGCCTCCGGCGGGGCGACACGACGCCGATCACCGACATCGGAAGCCCGGAGCGACCGTCGACGACCGAGCTCTTCCACCGATCGCTCGATGGTGCTGCGGCGACCAGCTCGATGACCGTCGAGGTGCTCGTCGAGCGTGAGCGGGCACTGTTCAACGCGTGGTACGAGCTCTTCCCCCGTTCGTGGTCGACCTCGCCCGGCGCGCACGGCACCCTTCGAGAGGTCGAGGAGCAGCTCGGCTACGTCGCTGACATGGGCTTCGACATCGTCTACCTGCCGCCGGTGCACCCGATCGGCCGCTCGTTCCGCAAGGGGCCCGACAACAGCGAGGTGGCCGGCCCGGACGACCCCGGGAGCCCCTGGGCGATCGGTTCGGACGCCGGAGGCCACGACGCCATCCACCCCGAGCTCGGCTCGATGGACGATCTGCGCTCCCTCGTCGCCACGGCCGCAGCCAACGGCATCGAGGTGGCCCTGGACTTCGCGCTGCAGTGCTCGCCGGACCACCCGTGGGTCACCGAGCATCCCGAGTGGTTCCGTCACCGGCCCGACGGATCGATCCAGTACGCCGAGAACCCGCCGAAGAAGTACCAGGACATCTACCCGCTCGATTTCGGCTGCGCCGACTGGGAGGCGCTCTGGGAGGCGTGCGGCGACCTCCTGCTCCTCTGGGCGGCCCAGGGCGTCACCGTGTTCCGCGTCGACAACCCCCACACCAAGCCGTTCGCCTTCTGGGAGTGGGCCATCGAGCGGGTCCGCCAGCGCCACCCCGACGTGATCTTCCTGAGCGAGGCGTTCACCCGACCGGCCGTGATGCACCGGCTGGCCGAGGTGGGCTTCACGTTGTCGTACTCGTACTTCCCCTGGCGCGTCAGCTCCCACGAGCTGCGCGAGTACTTCACCGAGCTCTCGACGCGCCCGTCCGTCGACCGCTTCCGCCCGTCGGCCTGGCCGACGACGCCCGACATCTTGCCGCGGCACCTCATGGATGCGCCCCGGGAGCGCTTCGCCGCCCGGGCGTTCCTCGCCGCCACCCTCTCGCCGTCGTACGGCATCTACGGCCCCGCCTTCGAGCTCGGCGAGAACACCCCGGCCGGCAATGGGAAGGAGGAGTTCGCCCGATCGGAGAAGTACGAGATCCGGTCCTGGGACCGATCCGATCCCGAATCGCTGCGGGGTCTGCTCGCCGATCTCAACCGCATCCGCGTCGAGAACCGGGCCCTGCACACGCTGCGTACCCTGCACTTCCACGGGTGCGACAACGACGAGCTGCTGTGCTTCTCCAAGACGGCTCACGGTGGCCCGCTCGTCGATCCGGACGCCGCCGGGGACGCGACCGTCCTCGTGGTGGCGAACGTCGGGGGCACGGCGGTGGAGCGGGGAACCGTCGACCTCGACCTCGGCGCGCTCGGGCTGGCGGCGGACCGACCGTTCGACGTGCACGACCTCATGACCGACCTGACCTACACGTGGCAGGGACCTCGCAACTACGTCGAGCTCCACCCCGACGTCCAGCCGGGACACGTGTTCCGCGTCCAGGCGCGCTGACCCCGAACGGCGGGCGGGGAACCACCGCGTAGTGTGCGATCGGGCGGCCGCTCGCCGAGCGGCTGTGGACAGACCCAGTGGACAGCAGAACCACGAACCGACCAGGAAGCGACCA
>JBBSTY010000121.1:0-13284 GCA_038235385.1 Acidimicrobiales bacterium
GGATGAACTCGGTCTCGGCCAGGCGCTGCTTCTTGCGGCGCATGGCCTCGAGCTGGTCGGGGATCCCGGCGTAGAGGTCGACGAAGCGCTGGTAGCGGTCGGCCAGCGAGTCGAGCGGCCACAGCGATGCCGCCAGGGCGCGGGGGTCGCGCTCGCCGCCGACCACGAGGTCGTCGGTGGTGGCGGTGGTGATGTGGGCGCTGACGCCGAGGCGCTCGCCGGCCGCGGTGACGTCGGCTTCCCACGCGTGCGGCGACACGTAGGTGCCGTTCTGGATCGCCGCACCGCCGAGGCTCGTCAGGTGATCGCGGAACGCGTCGCGAGCGGCTCGCTTGGCCTCCGGGATGGCGAACGCCACCAACCGCCAGCGGCGGTCCCAGCCCTTGCCGGCTGCGTCCTGGGTGTGCGCCAGGCGGGTCCGCTCGAGCGACGACCCGAGCGCCCGCATGCCGTCGTCGGTGGCGGCGAAGACGGCCTCGCGCCCCTCGCCGGCCCGGGTGAACAGGCCCTCGGACACCAGCCGCCGCAGGCACGACCGCACCTGGTCGGGGGTCTGTCCGCACGCCTCGGCGACCGGGTACAGCTCCTCGGCCAGGATGGTCCCGTCGCGATGGGCCATGCCGAGCACCAGGACCCGGGTGGGCACATCGAGGTCGAGCTCGAGTCCCGACTCGGACCCGGTTGCATCGTCACCGGCCGTTTCTGTCACGACCGCCATCCAACTCGACCCGCCCCGGCCGGTCAACTCACCCGACCTCCCGAAATCGCGGCTCTCCGGCGCCTGTTCGGCGCCGAGAGCCGCAACTTCGGTGTGGGGTGTGGGGGTGCGGGGCGTGGGGTGTGGGTCGGTCAGGCGAACAGGTGGCCGTAGGTGCGGTCGAGGTCGTCGAGGGGACCGATGGCGTCGACGCGACCGTGGCGGAGGACGACGATGCGGTCGGCCAGCTCGAGCGCCGAGCGCTTGTACGACGTCGCCACCACCGTGTGGCCGCCGGCCCTGAGGTTCTGCCAGAGCTGACGCTCGGTGACGACGTCGAGCGCGCTCGACAGGTCGTCGAGCACCAGGAGCTCGCTGGTCGCAGCGGTGGCCCGGGCCGTGGCGAGGCGCTGGGTCTGGCCTCCGGACAGGCGAAGTCCTCGGTGACCGACGAGCGTCGACGCGCCACCGGCGCGCTCCACCTCGTCGGTGAGCTCGGCGAGGGCGATGGCGGAGCGCACGTCGACGTCGTGATCGAGGGAGATGTTCTCGGAGAACGAGCCGGAGACGAGCAGGGGGGACTGGCCGACGAACGCGCAGTTCGGTGGGCGCAGGAAGCCCGAGGGGTCATCGACGAGGTGCCCGTCCCACCGGATCGACCCGTCGGTGGAGGGCACCAACCCGGCGAGCACCCGCAGGAGGGTCGACTTGCCCGAGGCGATGGGACCGCTGACGATCACCAGCTCGCCGCGGTTGACCTCGAAGCTGATGTCCTCGATGGCCACGGTGCCGTCCTCGTACACGACCGAAAGCGCGTCGACCTGGAGGTGCTGCAGCTGCGTCCGCGACGGTCGGGACGTGGGGACCGGCCGGGGTGATTCGGGCGGGAGGCGGAGATCGGCCGGGGGTCGGCTGAGATCGAACTCGGCCCGCGCCGGGAGCAGGCGTGCCATCCGCGCCAGCTTGGCGTGGAGCATCGGCACCTCCTGGACCACCATCGCGGCGATGATCCCGGCGATCGGCATCTGGGCGATGGCCTCGGTGATGGCGACTGCCGCCCCCACGGTGCCGACGGTGGCAGGGGTGCCCGAGGCGGCGCCGATGGCGACGACCACGAGGACGAGTCGCTGGCCCACCTCGGCGGTGAGGAACACCGATCCGAACACGCCGAGCTCGAGCTGGCGCTGGGCGAGCGCGACGCGCTGGCGCTGCTCGGTCAGCTCGTCGAGGTGGGCCACGACGTGCGGCTCGGCGGCGAAGCCCTTGATGGTGGTGGCCGCGGCGCACACCTCGGCCGCCCGGCCGCTCCACACCCCGCGCAGACGAGCGTGCTCGGTGGCGATCACCCCCATGCGTCGGCGGCTGGCGACGCTCAACACCATGGGGACGACGACCGGCACCAGCAACCACACCGCCACCAACCAGCGTCCCGACAGTGCGGTGGCGAGCACCAGGAAGCCGCTGACGCAGATCAGGTCGACCCAGTGGTCGGCGTAGTTGACGAGGTCGTTGGTGTCCCACATCCTGCTCACCGCGTCGCCCGGGCTCGGCGGCCGTCCTCCGGTGCCGCGGTCGTGGGGATGGAGCTGCGCCGCGAGCAGGTTCGATCGCAGCGTGAGGTTGGAGCGCATCCACCACTCGGAGAAGAAGTGCTCGCCGACCATGCGGCCCACGAGGCCCGCAGCGGCCGCCACCGCGAACACGACGATGGGTGTCGACGCGTCCCCGCCGGGGGTGAGATCCGGCAGCAGCCCGGCCCAGACCCACGCCATCACCGCGGGGGCGGCGAAGAACACCATCCAGCCGAGCAGGCCGGGGACGCCCCACCGGGGGTGGCGGCGCAGGATCCGCGCCGTCAGCCGGGCGAGCCCGGGCACCGCGGTCCGGGGGTCATCGCTGGCGGTTCCGTCGGTGGCTGTCTGGTGGGTGCCGGTGCCGGTGGTGGTTGCCTCGGTGGTGGGGGTCTGGTGGATGCCGCTGCGGCCACCACCCACCCGGCGGCGGCCTCCGCGGTGGTCGGGGGCCTCGACGACCGATCGGACAGGGATGCCCCCGGCGGCGCCGGCGAGCTGCGCGAACGCCGACTCGGGTCGATCGAGCAGGGCTCGGCGCGTGTCGTGCTCGACGACTCGCCCGTGTTCGAGCACCACGACGTCGTCGACCGAGGCGACCGTGGCGAGGCGGTGGGCGATGATGATCGCCGTCCGTCCGGCCAGGAGACGTTCGGTCGCGGCCTGCAGGAGGGCTTCGGTGCCGGGATCGAGGCGCGCGGTGGCTTCGTCGAGGATCACCAGCGCCGGGTTGCGCACGAGCAGACGGGCGAACGCCACCAGCTGCTGCTCGCCCGACGACAGCTGCGCGCCGCGCTCACCCAGCACGGTGTCGAGCCCATCGGGCAGGTCGTCGAGCCAGTGCGTGAGTCCGAGGTGGCCCAGCGCGCCGAGGATGGTGGCGTCGCTGATGCCGTGGTCGAACAGCGTGATGTTGTCGCGCAGGGACCCGCGCAGGAGCTCGACCCGCTGGGACACGACACCGACGTTGCGGCGCAGCTCGACGAGCTCGATGGTCCCGACGTCGACGCCGCCGATGAGCACCGAACCCGGCGACGCGATCAGACTGCGGTTGACGAGACGGGCCAGCGTCGACTTGCCCGAACCGGTGCGACCGACGACGGCGAGGCTTCGGCCCGGGCGCACGTCGACGCTGATGTCGTCGAGCACCAGGGGGCCATCGCCGTAGGCGTAGCTGACGTGACGGAAGCTCAGACCGACCGGTTGGTCCCAGGAGATGGCCGGCTCGGGTGCACCGCGTCCCGCCGGCGCGGTGGCGACGCGTTCCACCGACAGAGGCTCCTGCACCGACCGCTCGGGCTCCTCACCGAGCAGCTCCTCGATGCGCACCGTGGCGGCGACGAGATCGGAGAGCTTCGGCAGGTTGGCCAGCACCTCCTCGACCCGGCGGGAGAAGAGGGTGACGAGCCCGAACCCTGCCCACACGCCTCCCGCCCCGAGGTCGCCGCGCACGGCGAGGGTGGCCCCGGCCGAGAGGACGAGCAGCTGGAACAGGCGGAGCAGGCCGACGGTGGACAGCGTCAGCAGGTTGCGGGCCCGCGCCAGGCCGTTCTTGGCGTCGAGGAGCTTGACCGCGTGTTGCGACCATCGCCGCATGACGAGCCCGCGCCCGAGCACCTGGCGGAGGTCCTCGCGCGCGCCGAACGCCTCTTCGGCGGTGCCCGCTGCTTCGGCCCACTCGGCCTGGACCGTGCGCGAGCGTGCGGCCACGCGCCGACCGGCGGCGATGCCCGACCAGGTGATGACGACCGTGGCCGGCACGAACACCGCGGTCAGCCGCAGGTCGACCGTCACCGAGAACGCCATGGCGATCGCGGCGCCGAGCACGCCCATGGCGAGCGGCTTGAGCTGGTTGACCAGACCGATGCTCACGGTGTCGACGTCGGTGGAGATGCGATCGGTCACCTCGCCGACGCTGCGGTCGGTGAAGAACGACGCCGGGAGCGACAGCGTGTGGCGCACCATGCGACCCCGGAGGCGCACGGCGAGGTCGGTGCCGGCGCGGGCGATGACGAAGTCCGACGCCGACCACGCCATCGTCGCGCCGACGCCGACGATCAGCGCCAGGATCGAAGCCGAACGTGCGTCGGTTCCGGCGAGGAGCTGGTCGACCACCGAACCGGAGACGCGCACCGCCACGGCGGCGCCCACGGTCGAGACGACCATGAAGCACGCACCGAGACCGACCAGGGTCCAGGATCCCTTCAGGGCCTCCCGGATGACGCCCGCGCGCATGCGGCCGAGTCTTCACGCACCCGGAAGCGTGAGCGAACGAGTTCCACGCCCGCCGCAATTTCGGGGTGGTTCGGGGTGGTGGCTACATCAGGTGGAGGCCGCACTCGGTCTTGTCGCGTCCTGCCCAGCGACCCGAGCGGGGGTCGTCGGGGTCGAGCGCCGGCTGGGTGCACGGCATACAGCCGATCGACAGGTAGCCCCGACCGATGAGCGGGTTCACCACGATGTCGTTGTCGGCGATGTAGCCGGCCACGTCGTCGTCGCTCCACATGGCGATCGGGTTGATCTTGACGAGGCCTCGGAGGTCCCGGGCGACGAGCGGCGCCTTCACCCGCGTGTCGGCCTCGCTGCGACGCAGCCCGCTCATCCATGCGGCCTTGCCGAGCATGGCCCGGTCGAGCTGGCCCACCTTGACCGCCGAGCAGCAGTTCTCGGGGTCGACCTTCCAGAGCTCCTCGTCCTGACGGGCCACGGTCATGATCTTCATGTTGAGGCCGTAGCGGCGACGTACCTCGTCGACGGTCTCGAGCGTCTCGGGGAAGTGGTAGCCGGTGTCGATGAACACAACCTCGATCTCGGGGTGCACCTTCACGGCGAGATCGATCAGCACGGCGTCGGTCATCGAGGCCGTGAGGGCGAGATGGGGTGCGAAGTTGTCGACGGCCCACTGGATGATCCTGGTGGTGGGCAGCCGCTCGAACTCCACGCTCAGCGCGGCCAGTTCGGCATCGGTGAAGTCGTCGGCGGTCTGGGGCGTGGCCGTGGCCTGCGACCCCGGGAGGGTGTCGGTCATCCTGCTGCGCACTCCGATTCGCCGGTCTCGGCGACGTAGGGACCGGTCTCGCCGTAATCGACGTAGTAGCTCGGGTCCTCGTCCGGGGTGGGGAAGTGGTCGAGGTCGGCGAGGGTGGCACCGATGGCCTTGGTCCCGCCCGATCGCTCGATCCACTGGCGGAACGACTCACCGGCTTCGCGCTCGCCGGCGAAGCGGCCGATGACCCGCACCGCCGCCTCGGGCGCGTTCTTCGCAGGCAGGCGCAACGCCTTCTCGCCGAAGTGCATCTCGGTCTGACCGACGTAGCCGCCGAGCAGCATCTGGTAGCCGGGCGCCGATTGGCCGTTCGCCCGTCGCTGCGCGCCGAAGAACCCGATGTCGACGGCGTGGTGCTGACCGCACGAGTTGGTGCACCCGGAGATGTTGGTTCGGACACCACCGACATCGGCGAGCCCGGCATCTTCGAGCGCGGTTCCGATGGCGTCGGCGAGCCCGCGCGACTGGGTCACGGCGAGGTTGCAGGTGTCGGCGCCCGGGCAGGCGACGACATCGCGGGCGAGCTCGGCGCCGGGTTCGGCCATGCCGATCGCGGTCAGGCGGGCGAAGATCGTGGGCAGCTGGTCCTCGGCGAGGTCGCGGAACACGAGGTTCTGGCGGTTGGTGGCCCGCACCTCGAGGTGGAGCTCGCGAGCGATGGACGCCAGGCCGCGGAACTGCGCGCTGGTGATGTCGCCGAGCCTGGCCCAGGCGTACGCGGAGACGGTTCCCTTGGCCACGCCGCGCACCACGTTGGCCTGGACCCACCGGTCGTAGGGCTTGCTGGCGCTGATCACGACGGGCGTCCCCTGACCCATCGGGGTCGGGGTCACCCCTCGCGCACGGCCGGCGGGCTCGTCGCCGTGCTTCTGCACGATCTCCGGGATGCCTCCTGGCCAGCTCGACGACGCCAGCAGGAACCGACGGGTCTTGAACACCCGCCGCTGGACCTCCTCGAACCCCAGTTGGTCGACGACCCACTTCATCCGGGCGCGCAGCTTGTTGTCGCGGTTGCCCGTCTGCTCGAACACCCGGAGGATCGACTCGATGGTGGGGAGGAGGTTCTCCTTGGTGGTGAAGTCCTCGAGCGCCTGGGCGGCGTGGGGGTTGGCGCCGAGCCCGCCGGCGACGAAGACCCGGAACCCCTGCTCGACGGTGCCGTCGTCGAGCGTGCGGGTGCTGGCGATCACGCCGGCGTCGTTGAACATCGCCTGACCGCAGTCGGTCTCGCAGCCCGAGAAGTTGATCTTGAACTTGCGGGGGAGGCGCTGGGCGAACGGGTGGCGCAGGAAGTGATCGAACGCCGCTTGCGCCCACGGGCTGATGTCGAAGGCCTCGAACGGGCAGGCTCCGGCGAGGTGGCAGCCCATCACGTTGCGGACGGTGTCGCCGCAGGCCTCGCGAGAGGTGAGGCCGACCGACGCCAGATCGCGCAGGGCGGTGGGGATCTGCTCGAGCTGCACGTAGTGGAACTGGATGTTCTGCCGGGTGGTGATGTGGCCCCAACCCCGGGAGTAGGTGTCGGCGACCAGGGCGAACATGTCGAGTTGGTCGGGTGAGACCGTCCCGTACGGGAGCTTCACCCGCAGCATCTGGTTGTGCCCGCCCTGGCGCTGTCCGTACACCCCGTTGTTGAGCCGGAAGATGCGAAAGACGTCGTCCTCGAGGTCGCCGTCGAGGTAGCGACGCAGCTGCTCGTCGAACTTGGCGATGTCGGCGGTCGCGGCTTCGAGGTCGAACTCGGCTGGCGGCATCAGGTGGGGACCTCGGGTCGGCGGCAGGGATGCTCCGACCGCTGCATCACGCGGCGGTCGTGCACCGGTGGCGACAGCCGGAAACCCGACCAAACCACTCAGGAATACAGGTCTAGCAATCCCGACCTGGAAGGTCAACATTCGAGGATGTCAATGTCGTCACACCTGGGAGCCGGGAGTCGAGCCTCTGCACCTCCGCGTTCCCCGATTCGACGTCAGCGGTCGTGCGTTCGGCCGCCCCCATCCACCGCGTGGACACCGTGCGCTCGTCCGTCGTCGGCTCGGTGACGAGCGGTGACGACGATCGGCAATGAGGATCGGCAATGACGATCGGCTATGACGACGGGTGACGAGCAATGACGTGCGATGCCGGACCGCTCGCGCCCGACGGGCGACCGAACCGAGGATCAGCGCAGCAGCTCCGCGACCCGGAACGCGAGGTCGAGCGATTGGCGGGCGTTGAGCCGGGGGTCGCACATGGTCTCGTAGCGCGTGTCGAGGTCCTCGCTGAGGATCTCCTCGGCGCCACCGAGGCACTCGGTGACGTTGTCGCCGGTGAGCTCGACATGGACGCCTCCCGGCCAGGTGCCCACCTGGGCGTGCGCCGCGAAGAACCCCACGATCTCGGCCAGGACGGCGTCGAAGTGGCGCGTCTTGCGCCCACCGGGATCGGTGAAGGTGTTGGCGTGCATCGGATCGCACGCCCACACGACCGGATGGCCGCTGTCGCGGACCGCCTCGAGCAGCGGGGGGAGCGTGTCGGCGATCGTGTCGGCGCCCATGCGGGTGATGAGGGTGAGCCGACCCGGGGTGTGGTGGGGATCGAGCGCGTCGCACAGCGCCACGACCTCGTCGGCGGTGACCGTGGGACCGACCTTGCACCCGATCGGGTTCTGCACGCCCGCGAGGAACTGCACGTGGGCACCGTCGACCTGGCGGGTCCGCTCGCCGATCCAGAGCATGTGGGCCGAGCAGTCGTACCAGTCACCGCTGATCGAGTCGCGGCGGGTGAGCGCCTCCTCGTACCCGAGGAGCAGCGCTTCGTGGCTGGTGAAGAAGTCGACGGTGTGGAGCTGGGGATGCTCGGCGGTCTGCATCCCGCAGGCGTTCATGAACCGCAGCGCTCGGTCGATCTCGTGGGCGACCTGCTCGTACCGGCGCCCCTCCTTGCTGCTGGCCACGAACTCCTGGGTCCAGCTGTGCACCCGGCTGAGATCGGCGAACCCGCCCTTGGTGAACGCCCGCACGAGGTTGAGGGTGGCGGCCGACTGGTTGTACGCCGTGAGGAGGCGACCGGGGTCGGGGACGCGGGCTGCGTCGGTGAACGAGCTGTCGTTGACGATGTGGCCGCGGAACGACGGCAGCTCGACGCCGTCGATGGTCTCGGTGCCCGCCGATCGAGGCTTGGCGTACTGGCCGGCCATGCGACCGACCTTCACGACCGGGACACCCGACGAGTAGGTGAGCACCACGGCCATCTGCAGGATCACCTGCAACTTGTTGCGGATCGAATCGGCGGAGAACGCGTCGAAGGACTCGGCGCAGTCGCCGGCCTGCAGCAGGAACGCCTCGCCGTCGGCCACCCGACCCAGCGACGCCGTGAGCTCGCGTACCTCGCCGGCGAAGACCAGGGGGGGATAGGTGGAGAGGACCTTGGTGGTGCGATCGAGCTCGTCGAGATCGGGCCAGTCGGGCTGCTGGGCAGCCGGACGGTCTCGCCACGTGGTTGGGGTCCAGGTCGATGTCACGGGGAAAAGGGTGGCCTTTCGGGATCGGTCGACGCAAAGCGGTAACCGGGCACCGTCTCGGTGCCGTTCAAGGATACGGCGCAGACGTCCCGGTCGAACCGGCACGAACAGCGAGACCGGGACGAGCCGCCGCGCGCCGGACGCATGGAACGCTCGCCGGACGCGCGACGCCCCCGGGGGAGAGCCGGGGGCGTCGTTGACAGGAAACCGTTGATCAAGGGGTCGGGCGGATCAGGCGGCGTCGATGCGTTCGCCCGCCTGCTCGCGCACGGCGGTGACCGCTCGCTTCACCAGGCGGCGAGCTGCTTCGGCGGTGACGCCGAGCTCCTCGCCGACCTCGCGGTAGCTGCGCTTGCGGCCGTCGTTGAGGCCGAAGCGCTGCTCGACCGCCTGGCGGGCCCGGTTGTCGAGCACCGACAGGAGGTCGGTGATCATGCGGTCGTCCTCCCGGCTCATCACCTGGGCCTCGGGCCCGGGGTTCGAGTCGGCGAGCAGGTCGATGAGCTCGTTCGAGTCGTCGTCGCCGATGGTGCGATCGAGCGAGGTGGGGGTGGTCAGGCGATGGAGCCGGGCGTGCTCGTCGTCGAGCTCGTCGCCGTCGCCCGACACCTGGCGGAGCGCGGCCCGGAGGCTGGCCGAACGATCGCCGGGGA
Organism: Acidimicrobiales bacterium; assembly: GCA_038235385.1. Lineage (GTDB taxonomy): Bacteria > Actinomycetota > Acidimicrobiia > Acidimicrobiales > Acidimicrobilacustridaceae > JBBSTY01. Next base: position 9,470 of record JBBSTY010000121.1, read on the forward strand.
GACGGACCAGGCTGGCCTTCTGGTCGAGTGCACGGCCGATGGCCTGGCGGATCCAGAACGTGGCGTAGGTGGAGAACTTGAAGCCCTTGCGCCAATCGAACTTGTCGACGGCGTGCTCCAGGCCGAGGTTGCCCTCCTGGATCAGGTCCAGCAGCTCCATGCCCGGGGGCAGGGGGTAGCGGCGGGCGACGCTGACCACCAGGCGCAGGTTCGCCCGGATGAAGCGGTCCTTGGCGTTGGCGGCCGCACGAACGGCGCGATGCAGTTCCCGGCCGCGCTCGCCGGCGTCGAGCGCCGCCTGGGCATCGCGTCCCTTCTCGATGATCTGGGACAGCTCACGCTCCTCGAGCGCGGTGAGCAACGGCACAAGGCCGATCTCGTTGAGGTATTGGCCGACCGAGTCGCTCATGATCACGTTCTCCTACCCGCCAGCTGGCTCCTGAGACCCAGTCGCGGCGATTTCGTGGGGCATCCGGTCGAGCCATGCTCGTCCGGACGACCCGGGAATGACAAACGTGTAAGCGTCCTGTTACCGGCAAATGTTCCAAATCCGGTGGTGACCTTGGTCACCACCGACATGGCGGCTGCGGAAGGGGTCCCTCGCCCGCCGGTTTCCGCTCCCGGCGCGGACGGGCGTGCCGTTCGAGCCGGCCGGCGACGAGGCGGCGCGAGCCCACGGCGAGGGGCCGCCAGCGTCCGGAGGGTTGGCCGGGGGACTCCTAGACTCGACCGCGTGCGGAACGAGGAGGGGATCGGGATCTTCGGTGGAACCTTCGATCCGCCCCATGTCGGCCACGTGGTCGCGGCCGTCGCCGCCCGTCACCAGCTCGGACTCGACGAGGTGCTGCTCACCGTGGCCAACCGACCCTGGCAGAAGGTCGGTGCCCGCGCCATCTCGCCGGCCTCGGATCGGCTGGCCCTGGTCGAGGCGTTGGTCGACGGCATCGACGGCCTCACCGCCTCGGCGATCGAGATCGAACGCGGCGGCGACTCGTACACGGCGGACACCATCGCCACGGTCCGCCGCGGGGGTGCCCGGGAGGTCCATGTCATCGTCGGGTCGGACGCCGCCGCGGGGGTCGAATCCTGGGGGCGTGCCGACGAGGTGCGTTGCACCGCCACCCTCGTCGTGGTCGATCGGCCCGGCGTGGCGAGCCCGGCTGTGCCCGCCGGCTGGACCTTCGAGCGGATCGCCATCCCGCGACTCGACGTCTCCTCCACCGACATCCGGCGGCGCGTGGCCGCCGGCGAGCCGGTCGACGGGCTGGTCCCCCCGCAGGTCCGATCCGTGATCGAGTCGCTGGGGCTCTATCGTTGAACGGTGCGCCCGATGATCCCGACGCCGCCGATGCCGGCGCCGTGACCGATTTCGATTCCACGGACCCGCCAGCGGCCCCGTCGGCCGGCGACGACGGTCCTCCGACTCCGGAACGGTCGGGCGAGGGCTCGGCCCACCCGGCGACCCCGGTACCGAGCGTGTCGGCGGCGCTCGCGGCGTGGACGCGGGCACAGGAGCTCGGATCGAGCGAGCGCGACCTCGCGTCGGACCGGTCCCCGGCCCGTCCACCACCGCCGACGGCCAACCGCGATGGCGATGGCGATGGCGATGGCGATGAGGACCGTGGCTCGGAACCGACGCCGGCACCGCCCACCACCCGCCCGCACGTCGAGTCGTTCGCCGTGCTCTCACTCGCCGAGGTGGCGGGCACGGTCGAGTCCACCGAGGTCGCGGATGTCGCGGACGAGGACCCCGCATCCAGGGGCGCCGATCCCGCGTCCGAGCGTGCGCCTGAAGGCATGCCAGAGCCGGCGTCGGAGCGGACTCCGCGCGGCTCCGACTCGGTCCCCGTGCCAGGCCGGGCAGCGGCGTCCGCGCTCGATGCCGACGACGACGGGTCGACACCGCCGATCGGCGTGCCCTCGCGATCGCTCGGCCGGTTCTGGGCCGTCGGGTTCCCGGCGCTGATCGCCGTGTGCGCGCTGTTGCTGCCCGTGCTGTTCACCGTGGGCAAGAACACCATCTTGTCGAGCACCGACGGCCGGCTCCTCGGGGAGATCACCGATCCGACCCAACCCGGGTGGCAGCGGATCACCGAACCGACCCCGACCCTCCTGCTGGTGCAGACCGACATCGACGGCACGCCCAGCGCGCTCACGGTGCTCAGCCTCACCGGTGAGGACTCGGGTGGGATGATCTTCATCCCGACGACGACGGTGCTCGCCGTTCCGGGGGTGGGGAACGTCCCGCTCGATGCGGCGTTCGAACGGGCCGGGATCGACGGGCTCCAGAAGGCGGTCGAAGGGCTGCTCGCGGTCGGCATGGACCAGGTGGCTGTCGTCGACCCCGACGGCTGGGCCGACCTCGTCACCCCGCTGGGGTCGGTCGAGGTCACGAACCCCGACGACGTGAAGGTGATCGGTGCGGGCGGGGCGCGGGTGGTGCGTTTCGCCAAGGGCGCGATCGCCATCGGGCCCGACGATGTGGCGCCGTACCTGGCGACGGTCAGTCCGGGCGAGAACGGCGTCAACCAACTCGTGCGGCAACAGGCGTTCTGGGAGGCGTGGTTGCGAGCCGTCGCGGCCTCGCCCGATCCTGCCGTCGTGCCCGGCGAGACCACCTCGGGGCTCGGATCGTTCGTCCGAGCGCTGGCCGCCGACCGCGTGGAGATGGCGCCGTTGCCGGTCACGAGCGCGTCGATCCCCGGCAGCGACCTCGCCGTCTACCTCCCGGTCCCCGAACAGGTCGGGGTGCTGGTGGCTCGCCTCATCCCGTTCCCGGTGGGTGCTCCTCCGGGGGCACGGCCTCGGGTGCGGGTGCTCGACGGCGCCGGAACCCTCGATCACGGGCTCGGCGCGGTGGGATCGGTGGTCGCGGCCGGCGGTCAGGTGGACCAGATCGGCAACGCCGACGAGTTCGGCCACGCCACCACCGAGCTCGTCTACAGCGACGATGCGCAGCTGGAAGATGTGGATCGACTGCGGGCCGCCATCGGCATCGGCGAGCTCGTCAAGGTGCCGCAGGGTCAGACCGCGATCGACGTCACCATCACCCTCGGGGCAGACTATGCCGCTCAACCGCCGCCTTCGCTGGCGCCGGTGACCACCGCGGTTCGCTGACGGTGGCGCAACGCTCCCTCGTTCCGCTCCGGCCTTCGGCCGTCGATCGGTGCCCGGGGGCACCGCTGCCGCCGTCGAGCGAGACGCACGATCCCGAACGGATGCGATGACTGACACGCCATGGGCCCTGGTTGCGGCACGCGCGGCCGCGTCGAAGACCGACGAGGAGACCGTCGTGCTCGACGTCGGGTCGGTGCTCGCCATCGTCGAGTTCTTCGTCATCACCGGCGGTCGCAACGGTCGCCAGGTCCGGGCCATCGCCGAGGAGATCGAGGCCAAGGTCGTGGAGGCCGGCGGCCCCCGACCACGCATGGTCGAGGGGCTCGACGGCCTCACGTGGGTGCTGCTCGACTACGGCGACTTCGTGGTGCACGTGTTCCTCGACGAGACCCGTGCCTACTACGAGCTCGAGCGCCTCTGGGCCGACGTTCCGCGGATCGACTGGGCCGACCACGACCCGGACCACCCGGCCCGCCCGGATGACCGGGACGACCCGGTCACGGCAGACGTCGCCTCCGACGACGCCTGACGGCGAAGGTTCGGCCGACGCGAGGTGGGCCGAGGACCCGCTCGAGGTTCCGGGCGAGGCCATGAGTTCGAGCACGAGCGTCGAACCTGTGGCGGTGGACGGGTGGTACGGCGCACCTCGGTACGCGGGCTGTGAGCGCGAGATCGGCCACCCCTGACGAGGTGGCCGA
>JBBSTY010000122.1:0-13050 GCA_038235385.1 Acidimicrobiales bacterium
ACCCGCCGTCGAAGCTGCCGACGTCGGCGTCGGTCTGCTTGAACCGGGCGTGCTCACGGCTGGCGATCGACAGGTCGCAGACCACGTGCAGGCTGTGACCGCCGCCGGCCGCCCAACCGGGCACCACGCAGATCACCACCTTGGGCATCATGCGGATGAGGCGCTGCACCTCGAGGATGTGGAGCCGACCGGTGCGGGCGGGATCGACGGTGTCGGCCGTCTCGCCCTCGGCGTACTGGTAGCCGGCGCGTCCGCGGATGCGCTGATCACCGCCCGAGCAGAACGCCCAGCCGCCGTCGCGGGGCGACGGGCCGTTGCCGGTGAGCAGCACACAGCCCACGTCGCTGGTCTGGCGGGCGTGGTCGAGCGCGACGGCGAGCTCGTCGACCGTGTGGGGTCGGAAGGCGTTGCGCACCTCGGGGCGGTCGAAGGCGATCCGCACCGTGCCGTGGTCGTTGGCCCGGTGGTAGGTGATGTCGGTGAAGGCGAGGCCCTCGACCTCGTGCCACACCGCCGCGTCGAACAGCTCGGAGACCATCGTGCTTCCTCTCGTCGGACCGCCCGGCGAGCCTACCCACCCCCGAAATCACGACGGTCCGGCGGACTATCGTGAGCGCTTCGGCAACGGGGGTAACCACATGAGGGTCGGATCCACACGAACGAGATCGATCTTGGCCGTGGCGACGGCCGCGTGCCTCGCGATGCTGGGGCTGGGCGCCGCCACCTCGGTCGCGGGCGCCTCGGACGGCCCGAGCACCGACAACCGACAGACGGGCAACGACATGACGCCGACCGAAGGCACCTTCGACGCACTCACCTACAACGTCGCCGGCCTGCCGGTGGGGCTGTCCAGCTCCCAGCCCGACATCAACACCCCCTTCATCAGCCCGCTGCTGAACGACTACGACCTGGTGCTGGTGCAGGAGGACTGGGCCAACCCCGATCCGCCGCTCGACATCCGGGTCTTCCACGAGCTGCTGGTGGCCGACGTGACCCACCCCTACCTGTCGACCCCCGCACCGGTCCCGTTGGGCACCAACCCGCTGCGGCCCACCGCGCTGCTCTCCGACGGTCTCAACCGCATGTCGCGGTTCCCGTTCGGTGAGATCACGCGCGTGATGTGGCCCAACTGCTTCGGCGGCATCGACACCAGCGACGGCGGCGCCGGCGACTGCCTGGCCGAGAAGGGCTTCTCGGTGGCCCGCACCGAGTTCGCCCCGGGCGTGGAGGTCGACGTCTACAACCTGCACGCCGAAGCCGGCAACACCCCCGCCGACATGGCGGCCCACGAGGAGGACTTCGTGGTGCTCGCCGAGTTCATGGCCACCTACTCGGCCGGACGTCCGGTCATCGTCGGCGGCGACTTCAACCTGCACACCGACCGTCCCTTCCACGGTCAGGTCTTCGCCGATTTCCTCGCCACCACCGGCCTCACCGACGTGTGCGGGGTCCTCGACTGCGGCACCGACAAGGACCGCATCGACAAGTTCGTGTTCCGCAGCGGCGCCGGCATCACTCTCGAACCGCTCGGCCACACCTTCGAGAGCGCCACCTTCGTGCGCCCCGGCGACGGTGAGCCCCTCTCGGACCACACCCCCCTGCACGTCCCGTTCCGCTGGACGCTCGCCCAGGACCCCGATCCCGAACCGACCACCACGACGACCACCGCCGGGCCCACCAGCACCCCGACCACCGCCACCACCACCCCGGCCCCGCCGCCACTCGCGCCGGGCGGCGAGGTCGCCGGTGCCGGTCAGGCGCAGGCGGTCGCGGCGGCACCCCGTTTCACCGGCTGAACCCGAGCCGTGCCCCGCATCGAAGCCACCACCGTCGTCGACGTGCCGCGCCACGTCGCCTTCGCGCTCTCCCAGACCTACGGCGAGATCCGCTACCGCTGGGACCCCTTCGTCAAGGAGCAGCACCTCCTCGACGGCGCCACCGGGGCCGGCAAGGGCGTGCGCACGGCCACGACCTCGCGCCACGGCCTGACCATGGTGTCGGAGTACGTCACCTACCGACCGCCAGGGCACGTGGGGATGCGCATGGTCGACGGGCCGTGGTTCTTCTCGTCGTTCTCGGGCGGCTGGAACTTCCGTGAGCACGACGGCGACCGCACCGAAGCAACGTGGCGCTACAACTTCACCTGCCGCCCCGGGTGGATCCGACCCGTCGCCGACCCGATCGGACGGTGGCTGCTCGGCCGCGACATCCGCAAGCGACTCGACGCGTTCGCCGCCGCCTGCGCCGACCCGTCGATCCTGGCGGCACTCGACGCACTCGACGCACTCGACGAGACACCGACCGACCCTTCCCCCGAAGCACCGGCCGACGAGCAGACCGACACCGCCACCGACTGACGGGCCCGATCGCCCATCGACGTCCGGCCCGGCTCCTCCGCCCGGCTTCTCCGACCGGCGACCGGACGCGTACGGTACGCAGATGACTCTTGGGGGAACCACCACACGGGCGCGCGGCATCGCCCTCGTCCTCGTCGCCGCACTGACCCTGCTGGCCGCGTGCTCCAGCACATCGACCGGCACCGACAACGGGGCCGGCACGGGAAGCGGGACCGGAAGCGGGACAGGCGACACCACCGCGCCATCGGGCGGCTCGACCCCGCCCGGCACCGACGTGGCCGACGAGGCCGCCTTCGCGGGTCCCGGCCCCTACGTCGTCGGCACCACGACCCTCGACCTCGCCGGGCGCGCCGTCGAGGTCTGGTACCCCTCCGATCCCGGGTCCGAACAGGGGGCGTCCAAGGCGGTCTTCGAGATCCGCGACCTGCTGCCCGAGGCGCTCAAGACGCTGGTGCCCGACGATCTCAACCCGAAGTACGAGACCAACGCCTACGTGAAGATCCCCGCCAGCGACGCGGGCCCGTTCCCGCTCGTGATCTTCGCCCACGGCTTCGGCGCCTACCCCACCGAGTACCAGACGATCCTCACCCACCTGGCCAGCTGGGGCTTCGTGGTGGCCGGCCCCGACTTCAACGAGCGCGGCCTGCTCGCCGCCTTCGCGGGTGGGGGCGGCGATGCCTCCACCACCACCACCGATCCGGCGTCGGCCGAACAGGCCGCCCAGGCGAGGATCGACAGCGAAGCGGCGATCATGACCGGTACCCGGGAGCTCCTCGCCGCCCAGAACACCGAGCCGGGTGGGCTCCTCGAGGGCGCGGTGGACGCCACCGACGTGGGCGTCGCCGGGCACTCCGCCGGGGTCACCTCGGCGGTGGCTGCGGCCGCCACCGACCCGAACGTCAAGACCTTCGTCGCCATGTCCGGCGGTCGTGCCCCCGGCGCCGGCGCGTCGCTGCCGACACCCGACGTGCCCGGCATGGTGATGACCGGCGGCCTCGACCAGATCGCCTCGCTCGACAACGTCGAGGGCTTCTACCGGTCGCTGTCGTCGCCCAAGCGCCTGGTGATCATCGACGACGCCGGGCACAACTCGTTCAACGACCTCTGCGTCATCGGCGCCGACCAGGGCGGCCTGCTCGAGATCGCCGCCAAGGTGGGCATCCCGACGCCCGACAGCCTCGAGCGGCTGTTCCTCGACGGCTGTGAGGACAACGTGATCCCCGCGCCCGAGGCGTGGGTGCCCATCGGCCACTTCCTCGTCGCCCAGTTCCGCTTCGAGCTCGGCGTCGACGACGAGCCCATCGGCCTCGAGCCCGGGATCGACACGGCGTTCGGGTCCACGAGCATCACCTTCGAGACCGAGGACTGAACCCGATCCCGGATCCCCGATCCCGGATGCCGGATCCCGGTGTCCCCGCCTGCGAGCGGGGACACGTCGCGCTCGCCGGCGAGGCTCAGGCCACGATGGCCTGGGACACCAGCTGCTGGAGCTGGGGACGGATGGCGTGGGTGCTCGACGGCAGCAGCTGGGTGAGGAACACCACGGTGATCTCCTCGGCGGGATCGACCCAGAACGCCGTGCTCGCCGCGCCGCCCCACGCGAAGGAGCCCTCGGCGACGGGCACCTTGGCCGCGGCGCCGTCGATCACCACCGAGAACCCGAGGCCGAAGCCGACTCCCTCGAAGGCGGTCTCGGCGAAGCCGGATTGGCCGAAGGCCTCGAGGTCGAGGTTGCCGGGGAGCTGGTTGCGGACCATGTAGCGCACCGTGCGATCGCCGAGCAGGCGAACGCCGTCGAGCTCGCCGCGCCCGAGGAGCAGCTGGGTGAACCGGTGGTAGTCGGCGGCGGTGGACACCAACCCGCCACCGCCGGAGAGGTACTCGGGGGTGGCGGTGGGCACCCGGCCGAGCGCGTCGAAGCGAACCGCCTTGCGGTCGCCGTCGGGCACGTAGAGCGCGGCGAGTCGGCCGAGGTCGTCCTCGGGGACGTGGAACCGGGTGTCGGTCATGCCGAGCGGCTCGAAGATCCGCTCCCGGAAGAACTGGTCGAGGGTCTGGCCCGACACGACCTCGACGACCCGCCCGAGGACGTCGGTGGACACCGAGTAGTTCCACCGCGACCCCGGCTGGAACACCAACGGCAGCTCCGCCCACTGGTCGACGATCGCCTCGAGGTCGAGCCCCTTGGGCGTACCCCACTCGTAGCCGGCCTTGCGGTAGAGCGCATCGACGGGGTGGATGTGGTGGAACCCGTAGCTCAGCCCGGAGGTGTGGGTGAGCAGGTGCCAGATGCGCATGGGCTCGGTGGTCGGTTCGAGCACGGGCGCGTTGGTGGAGCCGCTCCGGTACACCGAGAGGTTGCGGAACGAGGGGATGAACCGGTGGACCGGGTCCTTGAGCTCGAAGGCGCCCTCCTCGTACAGCATCATCGCCGCCACCGAGGTGATCGGCTTGGTCATCGAGAAGATGCGGAAGAGGGTGTCGCGCTCGATGGGCAGCTCGGCTTCGCGATCGCGATGGCCGTAGGACGCGAGGTGGGCCACCTTGCCCCGCCGGCTGACCACGGCCAACCAACCGGGCAGGCGCCCGTCGTCGACGTACCGCTCGAAGTGGCGATCGAGGCGCGACAAGCGCCCCGCATCGAGTCCCACCTCGGCCGGATCGACCTCGACCTCGAGCATCCCCATCGGTTGTCCCCCTTCGTGACGGCGGCGTCACCCTACCGTCGGCCACCTCGCCCCCAGCGTCCCGTCGGCCCCCGATCGTGCGGGGACCGACCCGCTCCTGCGCCTCCCACCGCGGCCGACGGGGCCGCTGGATCGCCCTGGGATCCACCGCCTCCCACCCGATGGCGCGCCACCTCGCGAGCACGCGATGGCAACGACGCCCGGTTCGGGCGATGGTGGGGGGCGTGGAACCCATGACGAACGACCCGACGAGTCCCGCCGCGCCGCCGCCCGGACAGCCCGCACCCGCCCCGCAACCCGCGCAACCGGCGCCCGTGTACCCGGCCCCGCCGGCGCCGGGCTACGCCACGGCCGAACCGGCGCCCGGCTACACCCCCACCGGAGAGGCGCCGGCGCAACCCTACGGTCAACCCGCCTACCCGCAGGCCTACCCGCCCCAACCCGACCAGCAGCCGGCCGCCGGGTACCGCCCCGTCGACGCGTACCCGCCCGCCGCCCACCAACCCGTGCCCGGCGCGCCGCCCGCGGCGTCGTGGTCGGTGCCACCCCAGGTCCCGGCTCCGGCCGGCACCACGTCCACGGCGGTCACCGTCGCCCGACTGGCCCAGGTCGCCGCCGTCGTGCTGATGATCGTCGGGCTGTCGCTGCCGCTCGACAACACCGCGTGGGCCAACAACACCGCCTGGGCGGTGTTCGCCATGCTGGCGGTGATCGTGCAGCTGGCCCCGATGCTGGGATCGTCGTTCGGTTGGACCGAGGAGCGGAGCTGGACCGTCGGCGCCGCCGCCACGGCGTCCACCGTCGCCTTCTGGGTGCTGGTCGTGGCGCCCGGCGTCAGCAGCAACCAGGGCTTCTTCCTCACCGCCGCGACCGCGTGCGCGGGCGCCGGGTGCTGGTTCTCGCCCGGGAACCGCTGGTGACGACGGCCGTGCGGCGGCTGGTGGCGCTGGCCGTCGCCCTGTTCGTGCTCAGCCTGGCCGCTCCGGCCGGGTCGCTGCTGTCGACGACCTCGAGCTACATGCCCGGCCTCTGCGGGGTGAGCTACGACATCGACGGCTGGGCGTCGGTGGTCTGCGGGCCGGGCTACGTCTCGCTGACCCCGACGGCGGTGCGCACGGTCGGGCTCGACCACACCCTGCGGATCTTCGTCGTGGCGGCCCTCGTCCTGGTGGCGTTCGGCGTGCGTCGGCGGCGGCGCCGCCTGGTGCAGGCGGCCGTGGCCGTCGGCGCCGTCGGGTTCCTCCTCGGGGGCGCGAGCGGCGTCAGCCGTCTGGTCACCCTCGCTGCGGTCGTCTGCCTGGCCTTCGCCGTCCGCACCCTCGACCGCGACGGGTACGACACCGGCGCGCCCATCACGCCGCCGTCGCTCGAACCCACCCCGGCACCGCGCTGACCCGACCGACCGGACGGGCCGACACACGGCCGAGCCGACGGGCGGCGACAGATCAGACGCGATGGTGGGGTGGGCTCGGTTGGGTTGACCGCGGACGATTCTCGTCACCGACCGGCCCGGGGGCACCCCGTCCTCGCACGTCGCCCCGCCCTCGTCCTCGCCGGTTACCCTCCGGCCATGGCCGTCGCCCCCCGCCCGATGCACGTCGGTCGTCGCTCGTGACCCACGTCGCCGATCGCCTCCTCGCCGACATGGACCGCACCGGTTCGATCGCCTGTGTCGGACTCGACCCCCGCCCCGACCTGCTCCCGCCCGGGCTGCGCCGCGAGATGCTCCACCGCTACGGCGACACCAACGACGCCGTCGCCGCCGCCTTCGTCGAGTTCAACCAGCAGATCATCGATGCGGTGGCCGGCCGCTGCGCCGCGGTGAAGCCGCAGGCGGCGTGCTACGAGGCGTACGGGGCGGCGGGGTGGCAGGCGCTCGTCGAGACGGTGGCGGCGGCGCGCGAGGCGGGCATCGCCGTGATCGTCGACGCCAAGCGCGGCGACATCGGATCCACCTCGGCGCAGTACCGCCAGGCCTTCTTCGGCGGCGCACCGGGACTCGGCGACGGTCCCGCGCCGGCGCCCATGCGCACCGACTGGCTCACCGTGAACCCCTACCTCGGGTGGGACAACGTGGGCCAGTTCCTCGACCCCGTACCGGGGGGCACCGGCGTGTTCGTGCTGGCCAAGACCTCCAACCCGTCGAGCGGCGAGCTCCAGGACCGGCGCCTCGCCGCCGCCGATGTCGATGTCGCCCCCGCCCCCGAAGTCGCTGCCGACGCTGCCGCCGATGCCGATGCCGATGCCGGACCCGACGGGGCCGACGGAGTCGCCGGCGCCGGCCCGTCGAGCGTCGCCGAGGCCGTCGCCCGGCTCATCCACCGCTGGGGCACCGGCCGCGCCGGCGCCTCGGGCCTCACCGACGTCGGTGCGGTGGTGGGCGCCACCTACCCCGACGACGCCCGGGCGCTGCGGGCGCTCATGCCCGACACCGTGTTCCTCGTCCCCGGCTACGGCGCGCAGGGCGGTTCGGCCGCCGACGCCGTCGCCGGCGCCCGCCCCGAGGGTCGCGGCGTGCTGGTGAGCTCCAGTCGGGCGATCATCGCCGCCTGGCGCGACACCCCCGGCGACGCGGAAGGCCGAGCGTGGGCCGACGCGGCCCGCGCCGCCCTCGATGCGATGAACCACGATCTCGCGGCCGCCCACCGCTGACCCGCCCGCCGCTGACCTGGGAGCGGCGCGGCGACCGCACCCGACGGGCGCTGATCGAGGGCACGCGGTGGCACCGGGCGGGCAGGGACGGACCGCAGCGGTAGCGTCTCGGTCGTGACACTCGCCACGATCGACCTGTCCGGCCGACCCACCCAGGTCATGATCGAGGACGGCTCGTCGAGCGCGTCGAGCGGGGTGCTCGGTGTCGACGTCACCGGTCGGGTGCTCGACGGCGAGGCCCAGACCGTCGTGCAGATCCTCCTCGACACCGACCGCGCCGACTTCGATCCGGCCCTGCTCGACGGTCCGCTCGTCGCCGAGCTGCGCGACGGCGTGGGCACCGTCGTAGCCCGCGAACCCTTCGACCACGACCGCTTCCGGCGCCAACTCCACGCCGAGCGCGAGTCCGGCACCTCGGTCACCCGGGGCGTGCTGGTGCTGACCGACGGCGAGCTCCCCCCGCCGTGGGTCCGCCTCGCCTTCCTCCCGGTGCCGATCGCCGCCACCATCGCCACCACGCTCGCCGTGCGGCGCACCACCGTGGCCGAGCTCGTCGACGGCGTCGACCAGGCCTACGCCCGCGGCGACGTCACCGACAACGAGCGCCAGGCCGTCATCGTCGCCATCACCCAGCGCCACCCCGACGCCACCTGATCGTTCCCGTGGGCGGCGCTGTTGCGGACCGGGAGGTTTCTGATGGTGAAGTTGAGCAGCTCATCGCCGTCCGCGGCGGTCTCCACGACCATGTCGATGTCGACGGCGCCACCGGCGCGCTCGATGGCGGGCGGCGGGTCGTGCTTCCCGCCACGGTGATGTCGACGCCACCGTTGGGGAAGTTGGCGCTGAACACGCACCCGGTCTCGGGGAGCGGGTTCGGCGCTTCGATGTCGGCGCCGCAGATCTCGACGTTGTAGGTGCCACCGGGCACGTGCGCATCGAACTGCTCGCCGTCCCTCCGGCGCGCCGCCCTGCGTCGCGGACGGCGACGCGGTCAGCGCTGGACGACGGCGGTGATCATGGCGACGAGCGCGTCCTCGAGCTCCTCGCGGGTGCCCCGACCGGCGAGCCAGGTGCCGGTGGCGCCGACGATGGCGCCCTGGATCATGCCCGCCACCACCTTGGCGCGGTCGCGGTCGACTCCGTGGAACCGGTTGAACACCTCGACCTCGAACGTCACGCCCATCTGTCCGGGATCGGCGGTGGCCGGCACGGACGACCCCGGGGCGGAGAGCGCGGCGAGGACGGGGCCGCGCCGGGCCACCTCGTCGAAGTAGACGCCGATGCTCAGCCGGATGAGGTCGGACCCTGGTTCCGCGTCGGTGAGCGCCTTCCACACCGACCGGCCGAGCGCCGACGTCTCGCGGCGGTAGAGCGCGGCGAGCACATCCTCGCTGTTGTCGAAGTGCTTGTAGGGCAGCGCCTTGGACACCCCCGCCTCGGCCGCCAGCCGCTCCATGCTCATGGCGCTGGCGCCGTGCTCGACCACGAGCTGGGCGGCGGCGTCGAGCAACTGGCGCCGCCGCTCGTCGCCGCGCAGTCGCGGCCGGACCCCCATCCCCGACGCCGACGCCGACGCCGTCCCCGACGCCGACGAACCGGTCACCCCCGCGGGATCGGTGGCCACCGGACTCAGACGCCCAGCAGGGCGCGGTAGTTGTCCTCGTAGAAGAGCTGGCGGGCGGCCTCGTCGGTGCCGCGCTCGTCGAAGGATCGCTCGAACCTGCCGATGGGATCCCTGGTGCCCTCGGGATGGGGGTAGTCGCTCGAGAACAGGTAGAGCTCGGGCGACGAGATGGCGACCATCTCGGCGACGTCCTCGCCCGGGAACGGGGTGAAGCGGACCTGGCGGCGGATGTAGTCCGAGGGCTTCATGGTGAGATCGCCGAGCATCGGCTCGGTGCGGGCGAAGTTCTTGGCCGCGTAGTCGAGCCGGCTCATCAGCGACGGCGCCCACGACGCCCCCATCTCGATCACGCCGCAGCGCAGGTCGGCGAAGCGTTCGAAGACGCCGTCGAGGACCATCGTGGTGAGGAAGGACTCGGCGGCGTGGTGCACCGACGGCAGGTCCTTGGCCCGCAGGTTCTCGCCGCCGCCGTGGAGGTCGACCGGGCGGGGGTGGCCGTTGCGGTGCCAGCTCGTGGACAGCGAGTTGCGACCGCCACCGATGTGCAGCACGACGGGCACGCCGGCGTCCTGGATCGCAGCCCACACCGGGTCGTTGTCCTTGTGGGCGGGCGACCGCCCGTTCGACGGTGCGTGCGCCAACCAGAACGCGCCGCACCCGAGGTCGAGCGCCTCCTCGAGGGCGAGCAGCGACCGGTCGGGGTCGTGCAGGGGCAGGAAGCCCACGCTGACCAGGCGGTCGTCCGCACCGCAGAACGAGGTCATCATGCGGTTGTGGGCGGTGGCGCCGCCGTAGACGATGTCGAGGTCGTCGGAGAACGCGAACAGGGCGAGCGAGAAGGTGGAGAACACGAGCTGGGACGTGAAGCCGAGCAGGTCCATGGCCCGCGTGCGCTCGGCGGTGTCCATGGCGCCGAGGGCCAGCCATCCCTTTGCCGACGCGATCACATCGTCCTCGAGCGCCGCCGTCCTCACCGGGTCGGCGATGCGGGCCTGGCCCATCTGGATCGCCTTGCCCGCCCCGGCGCCACCCTTGTCGAGCGCGGCCGTGAGATCGGGCAACGCGGCGCGGGTGGCGGCGTCGGCGTTGTCGTGCAGCCAGTCGAGCCCCTCCATCAGGTGGCTGTCGGCGTCGTAGATCGCGGTCCGATGGGCGTAGGTCATGGCGTGGTCCCCTCGTTGTCAGCATCCCCGGGAACCGCTCCCACGCCCGGCTGCACTCGACAGCCTCGGGCGCTCCCCACGGAGCGGCTCTCGACAAGTTACGGTTTCTCACCTAGGAGCGCAACGCCCCTGCGCGGGCGGCGACGCCCGGCTCGTCCACCCGGCGGCGACCCATGGTGCACGCGAAGGCTCCGACGTCTCGTCGCCGTCAGCCGTCAGCCGTCAGCCGTCAGCCGTCAGCCGTCAGCCGTCAGCCGTCAGCCGTCAGCCGTCAGACGATCAACTGGCGTGGTCGGCGAGCCAGGCGTCGCCGGCGGCGAACTCGGCGGCCAACGTCTTGGGGACGTCGTTCTTGCCGGCCCAGTCGGCGATCTTGCCGCCGGCGAGGGGCACCTTGACGTCCATGGTCATGGCCACCTCCTGGGTGCACGAGTCGCCGTCGCCGGGGGTCAGGCCCATGGTGCCCGAGATGCGCACGGGAGCGCCCTGCACCTCGACGTCGAACGTGCCCGTCCACCCGCCGTCGGCGGCGGTCCACGTGTCGGTCTGCACCATGGTGTTCACCGGTTGGATGAACCGCTTGGCGAAGCCGGGCAGGTCGATCTCGACCTCCCGGGTCGATCGGATCACCAGGCCGTCGTCGGTGCGGGTGCACTCGTCGATCACGACGTCGCGGTGACCCATGCCCTCGTACTTCGCCCGCACGAACGACTCGTCGGCGAACATGTCCTGCACCACGTCGATCGCCGCCGCGTACGTGTGGGTCTCGGTGACCTTCATCGTCTCGCCCTCCCCGGAGGGCCGGTGCCCACCGACCGTCAGTCAACCAGAACGGTGCCGGCCGCGTGGGGCGAACGATGGGCGCCGGCGCTCAGGGCGAGGCGCAGGTGATCGAACCGACGGTGATGTCGTCGCCGACCCCGGCTCCGGCCAGCGCGTGCTCGATGGTGAACGTCACCGTCCCCGACGCGCGGGCGACCCAAGCAGGGTGATCGATCAGGGTCGCCGGGTGGGCGACGATGGCTCGACCCGCGGTGTCGACACGCACGCGCCACGGTCGGGCCGGCGAGGGCGCGACGTGGGACGGGGGGTCAGACGATGTCGAAGGTGGCGCTCATCTGGTAGGAGCGCGGGTCGTACATCGAGGTGAACGGGTTGGTGCCCTCGGTGGGGGTGGCGCCGATGCCGTTGAGCGAACCCGAATCGGCGGTGAGCGGCCCGCCGGTGAGCGACGCCGACCCGGCGGGCGTGAAGGCGATGGGGCTGCCGCCGGTGACGCCGACCGTGCGGGCCGCGAGGCGGAAGGTCTCGCCCGGGGCGAGGGTGAAGGCGGCGCCGCCGAAGGCGCCCGAGATGGTGGCGCCCTGCACGAAGGGGCCGACCCGGGTGGACCCGATGGAGGTGACGACGCCGGTGGGGTCGAGGATCACGAACGGCTGCACCTCGCCGCCGGTGATCGGGTCGCCGGTGCCGGCGGTGAAGCTGAAGAGATCGGGGGTGATGGTCTGGTTGCTGGCGGTGGCGTTGGTGTAGGCCGTGTTGAGGTCGATGACCATGACGGCCAACCAGCCGTCGTGGATGCCCTCGGCGCCGCTCTGGCCGAGGGTGATGGTGCCGGGCTGGGTGGCGGCGGACGCGGCCGGCACGCTGACGATCGTCGGTGCCACCCACGCGATGGCGCCGATCACGGCACCCTTCTTGATGAGGTCTCGACGACCTCCCTGGGCTCCCACGTCGTTGCTCACGGGTCTGGCTCCTCGCACTTCCGCTCGTGCCGCCGGGCGAGAACCGCCGTGGCCGGCGAGATACTACCAACTCCGGGTGGCGCTGTCGCTTGCTCGATGGCGATCACGGGCGCCGCCGCCGCTCAGCGGGCGGCGAAGCGCACGGCGACGCGTTCGTTGGTGGTGAGCTCGGCGGCGATCGACGCGGTGTCGCCCACGACGACGAGCCCGTCGGCGTTGACCATCAGTGGCTCAGCACGTGCCGTACCCTCGCCAGGGCGAGTTCGACCGACGAGGGCGGCGACGATGGACGAGAACACCACAGCTCGGCGGGTGCCGGCGCGGCTGACGCCGTGGATCTCCGCGGGCCGATGAGCCTCGCCACCCCCACCCCGGTGCGGGCACCGCGCGGCGATCTCCTGGTGAGCACCGTCACCGACAAGGCGCTGATCCTCGATCGCGCCGGCGAGCGCGCCCACCTGCTCAACGCCAGCGCCCTGTGGGTGTTCGACCTGCTCGACGGCACCCGATCGGTCGACGACATCGTCGCCGTCATCGCGAGCGAGCTCGCCGTCGAGGACGACACCATCCGCGCCGACGTCGTCGCCGCCGTCGACGAGTTCACCGACGCCGGGCTGCTCGACGGCGACGATCCTGCCCCGTCGCCCACCGCGCCGGCGGCGGTCCGCGCCGACGACGAAGCTCCCACAGCGGGTGCGCCGCCGGCCGAGGGCACCCTCGGCCCGTACGACGCCATCGGGTTCACGTTCGTCGTCCACACCGCCGACGGCGTGATCGCCGACGAGCTCGAACCGCTCCTGGCCGGGCTCGCCACCGATCGTC
>JBBSTY010000123.1:0-12881 GCA_038235385.1 Acidimicrobiales bacterium
CATCGGTCCGCCGGTGCCGTCGAAGAGGACGAAGACGATGACCTCCATCGACAGGAAGGCCAGCGGCAGGGCCGAGCCGCACCAGAGCAGCACGGCGAGATCCCGCCACCGACGGCGCGCCCCGACCGCGATGGCCCCGGCCACGAGCGCCACCACCAGGGAGATCTCCCACAGCGCCTGGTACGAGCCGCCCACCAGGAGCTGGCTCAACCACACGCCGGGTCGAGCGACCGTCGCGTGCTGGACGACGGCGTCGAGGCCGAGTTGGGACTCGGGGAGCGAGGCGCCGGTGATCCCGTCCACCACCGTGGCGGCACTGGTCGAGTGGTACATCCGCAGGTTCCACGCCAACCACGGGCCGAAGGCGACGACCGCGCCGCCCACGAACGAGCCCACGAAGCGGCCGACGGCGAGCACCTTCGGACGTCGGGTGATGACCCAGGCGAGGAAGGCCAGCGCGAGGAACGGGATGAGCACCAGCGAGGTCATCTTGGTGACGATGGTGAGGCCGAACAGCGCGCCCGCCCCGACGGCCGTGAGCCACGACTGCGGCCGATCGAGAGCCCGCAGGAAGACGAGCGTGGTGGCGATCGAGAGCACGAGCACCATGGCGTCGTTGCTCACCGCGCCGGGGCTGAGGCTGTTGACAGCGATCAGCAGCCCGGGCGCGAGCAACCACACGACCGGGCGGTCGGGGAAGAGCCGTCGTGCCAGCATCCAGGTGAGCGGGATCGAGAGCAGGACGAGGCCGACCGTCGCGAACCGGATGGCGTACAGGCTGCCGGTCACGCCGAGCGGCCGACCGATCCAGTACGCGGGGATCATGGCCACGTAGTAGGTCGGTCCGTGCACGGCCTCGTACTGGTGGCCCGTTCCACCCCAATTCTCGTCGTCGTTCGACGGCTGGTACGGGTAGCTCCGGAAGAGCAGGGTCGGCGTCTCCTTGAGCGACGCGAGGGTTGCGTCGTCGAGCAGGTCCACCCCGACGGTGGGCACGCCGTTGCCGGTGGCGAGCGATTCGACGTAGCCGAAGTGGGCCACCTCGTCGACCGGGTTCCACGTGACGGTGGTGACGGCCCAGTAGGCCCCCTGCACCAGCCCGAACAGCATCAACAGACCCAACACCAAACGGTGCCGTCGTCGCACGGCGGCATCGAGCCGACCCGGCAGCGGGAGGAAGCCCGATCGGTCCTCCGGGGGGGCGGGGGACGCGCCACGATCGGGATCGGGCTCAGCTGCCCGGACGTCAGCCGCGTCCGCGGTCGTGCTGGTCACGCGCCGATCCTACCGTCGGCCACACGACCCACTGCTGCACCCGGGCCGCGCTCCACTAGGTTGACCGGGTGCCATCGCCGGGTTCCTCCACACCGCCACGCCGCCGCACCAGGCCGCTCGAGCCGGGCGCGGTCGCCTACCCCCAGGCGACCTGGACGTCCTTCGACCGGTACGACCGCTACGGCGAGATCGCTCGACTGGTGCGTTCGTCGCTCGGTCCCGGCCCCCACCGCGTGCTCGATGTGGGCGACACCGCCGGGTACCTGGCCCTCCTCGAACCCGACCTGTGGGTGCTGGGGATCGACCTGGCGCTCGAGGGCGAGCGGCTCGACGGAGCCCGCCCGCTGCTCGGCGATGGCAGCCGCCTCCCGTTCGCCGACGATGCCTTCGACGCCGTCGTGTCGAGCGACGTGCTCGAACACGTCCTCCCGGACCGTCGCGACGCGTTCCTGGCCGAGCTGCGCCGGGTGAGCCGCGAGCTCGTCGTGGTGGCCGCGCCGTTCGACACGATGGGCGTGGCGGGTGCCGAGGACCTCGTGCGGCGGTACGCCGCGCTCGCGCTCGGCGCGCCGCAGCCGCAGCTCGAGGAGCACCTCGAACGTGGCCTGCCGAAGCTCGGGGACTCCTTGGCCGGACTGCTGGCGGCAGGCGGCGACGGAGTGGTCATCGGCAACGGCAACCTGTGGGACTGGCTGGTCGCGATGCTGCTGCGCTTCCAGCTAGAAGCTCGTCCCGCCCTCGATCCGCTGAGCCAGGGCTTCGACATCTTCCACAACACCGCACTGGCGTCGATGCCCGACGCTCCGCCGTTCTACCGGCACCTGCTCGTGTCGTGGATCGATCGGGCGCCCGAGCTCGTCGAACCCGACGACGCGGTGGTCCCCCCGGTCGACCTCGTCGCGTTGGCGTCGGTGCTCGTCGCCGCCGACACCAGCGAGGCGGTCCGTCAGGACCTCAACGGCGTCGTGGACCACCGCGTGCTACCACCGATCGCGGTGGTCGATGCCGGTGTCATCGCGCTCCACGAGCGCATCGGCGGGATGACCGAACTGCTGATCGATGTGGCGGGACGCGTCGACCGGCTGACGTTCGCGATGGACGGCCTCTCCGCGCAGAACGACCGCATCGAAGCTGCCCAGCGCGACACCCGTGAGCGCCTCGAGGAGCTGTTCGTGTACCAGGTGCGGGTGAACGCCCCGGTGCTCCGGGTCAAGGGTGGGCTCGTGAAGCTGCGTGATCGGGTGCGGTCGATCCTCCGCTGACCGACCGGATCAGCGACGCCCCTGGACGCGCCAGACCACCTTGGCGACGGCCGCCCGGGTCGTGGCGACGACACCGTCCCGGCGGGTCTTGGCCATGAGCCGGCGCACCAGGGACTCGGCGCGCTGGGCGCGGGGGAGCGCACGGTCGACGAGGGGGTGCAGCGACGCCGGGGGTGTGACGTCGCGCGGGTGGGTGGCGGGCGGGTGGGAGGGGTGGACGGGGGTGCCGCCGTCGTCGGGGTAGGGCTCGAGCGTCGTGGGCACCGGGGGCTCGTCGAGCGCCACGGGCGACCACGTGCTCGATGAACGGTCGGTGCGGGGGCCGTTGCGCACGATCTCGCCGAGGATCGCTTCGTACCGCTCGGCCTGGAGCTCGGGTGACCAGGTCAGCAGGGCTCGCCGGCGGGAGCGGGCGCCGATGCGTGCCCGCTCGGAGGGGCTGCCGAGGAGCAGGTCGAGCGCGTCGATCCACTCGCCGGGGGTGGCGGCCAACAGACCGGAATCGCCGTGGACGATCGCCTCACGGAACGGTTCGGTGGGCGTCGCCACGGTGGGGACCTCGACGAGGGCCGCCTCGAGCCACTTGATGGCGCTCTTGGCCTCGTTGAAGCTGCTCCCAGGGGCCAACGGTGCCAGGTTGACGTCGAGGTCGCGCAGCGCGCCGGGCAGGTCGAGCCACGGCAGGAATGGGATTCGCACCAGTCGCTCGCCCAGGGCGTCGAGCGCGGCGCTCTCGGGCAGGTGCCCGCCGAGCCAGAGCTCGGCCTCGGGATGCGCGTCGAGCACCTCGATGACCGAGGGCTCGACGTAGAACCAGTCCTCGTCGTGGGTGGTGGTGCCGCTGAAGTACCCGATCCGGGGCGGACCCGGCCGGCGGGGCCGGCGCAGCTCGCGATCGGACCGGCGGGCCAGCACCTGACCGACACCGTTGGTGAACCGGTACGTGGGGAGACCGGTGACCGTCGCCGCGTGATCGACCAGGGCCTGGGTGCTGCCGATGTAGGCGTCGCACGCCTCGAGGGTGGTGCGGTAGCGGTTGACCCCCTCGAGCCACAGGCGAGCCTCGTCCGGGGGGAGCAGCCGCAGGGCGGGGATGTCGTCGCGCAGGTCGGGATCGAAGATGAGGTCGTCGACGTCGAAGGCGCACGGCACCCCGGTGCTGCGCAGGGTCGCGATGAGCTCGAGGATCTGGACGGTGGCGGGGACGCGGTAGAGCACCACGACGTCGGCCTGGCCGCCGAGCGCGAGGAGGTCGGGGTCGCGGTAGTGGCGCACCTCGGTGTGGATGCCGTCGAGCCCGAGTGCCTCGGCCGGCAGGCGGGCGCGGTAGCGCAGCGGCGCGCCGTCGATGCCGACGACGAACAGCACGGATCGGACGGGGTGGGCCCGCACGGCAGACGACCGCATGGCAGACGACCGGACGGCAGACGATCGGTCGGCGTCGGACCGGACGGCGCCGTCGGGTGCCCCGGCCGCATCGGCGAGGCCGACGAGTTGTTCGAACCGCTCCGACAGGGCATCGATCTGCTCGTCGATGTGGCGCAGCGGGAACGGCTGGGTGGCACCGGTGCGCAGGTGGTCGAGCAGGGTGCGGTCGTCGGCGAGCCGTGCCATCGCCGCCGCGAGCGCGTCGGCGTCGCCGGCGGGAACGACGAGACCGTTGGTGGCGTGGGTGACGACCTCCTCGGGTCCGAGGGTGTCGGTGCACAGCACCGGGAGGCCGGCGGCGAGCGCCTCGCGGGTGGCCAACGAGTGGGTCTCGCGCATGACCGACGGCAGGACGAAGATGTCGTGGTCGGCCAGGATGGCGGCGAGCTCGGAGGGCACGAACGGCTCGCGGATCTCGACGGGAAGACCACCGAGGTCGGTGCCGGTGTCGTCGAGGTAGGGGCCGAGCCCGTAGGCGGTGAGCGTCCACCCGGGGGTCCCCGCCAGCTCGCCGAGCGCCGCCACCAGGTGGGCCGCGCCCTTCATGGGGTTCGGCCCGCCGGTGTAGACGAACCGCACGGGCGCGCCGGCTCCGGCGCTCGACCGGTGCGTGGGTGCCGACGGGGCGGGATCAGCGGTTTCGAGGTCCGGCAGGCCGTTCTCGTCGACCTCGAGCCGTCCCGGCGCCACGCCGTTGGCCGCCAGCACCTCGGCGGCGCTCGCGGACGGGGCGAGGACGAGGTCGGCCGGGCCCAGGAGCGTGCGGAGGGCGCCGATGCGGCGGTCCCGTTCGGCGACGCCGATCTCACAGGCGCACTCGCCGGCGTCGACGACCAGGCTGCAGGGTCGGAGGCCGGTGTCGACCAAGAACTGGCGGGCGCACAACCACCAGAAGTCGTGCATGGTGATCACGACCTTGGCGCCCGACGCCCGGGCGATCGGGACGAAGCCCGCGCCGAGCGACTGCAGCGAGTGGATGTGGACCAGATCGGGACGGACGTCGTCGAGGTGCTGGCGGAACAGCTCGGTCACCGACGGGTTGTGCCAGTTCAGCTCGTCGGACCACCCAGTCCAGGGCGTGGTGACGACCCACCGCACCGCCATCCCCGTGTCGTCGACGTCGGTCCACGAGTCGAGGGGCTCCCGATCGCCGAGCCACCCGGCGAAGACCGAGACGTCGTGGCCCCGATCCCGCAGGCCGTGGGCGAGCCGTTGCGGCTGCAGGGTGCCACCGCTGACGAAGTTCGGTGGGTAGTGGGCCGAGACCGTGACGATGCGCATCGGGCCGTACGCTACCGGTCGGCAGTAGCCTCGCCGGCGTGGCGAGATTGGGTCGGTGGCGCGTGCTTCCACCAAACTGGCAGACCCCGCGTCCCCTGGGAGAACCCCCCGTTCGATGAACGTCCTCACCGAGCTCGTGCAGTCGCGCGAGCTGCTCACGAACCTCACGCTGCGAGAGCTCCGAGGAAAGTACAAGCGATCGATCCTCGGGTGGACCTGGTCGCTGCTCAACCCGATCTCGCTGATGGTGATCTACACCGTCGTGTTCGGGCTGCTGTTCGGCGCGCAGATCGACCCCGGTCAGAACAGCGGGCTCGACAGCTTCCCGATCTGGCTCATGTGCGGCCTGCTGCCGTGGAACTTCGTCTCCCAGTCCCTGAGCGGCGCCATGGCCACGGTCATCGGCAACGCCGGCCTCATCAAGAAGGTGTACTTCCCCCGCGAGCTCCTGCCCTTCTCGCTGGTGCTGTCGCTCGACGTCTCGTTCCTGATCGAGATGGCCGTCCTCCTGGCCTTCATCGCCGTGCTCGGCAGCTCGGTGGTCGGCGTGCTGCCGTGGCTCGTCCCGGCGTTGCTGCTCGTCGTCGCGCTCACCGCGTACGCCGCCGGCCTCGGCCTGATCCTCGCCGTGGCGAACGTCTACTTCCGCGACGTGCAGTACCTGTTCGGGATCTTGTTGAACCTGTGGTTCTACTCGACCCCGGTCGTCTACCCGATCAGCCTGGTCGAGAACTTCGCCAACTCGCACAACGCGCCGTGGCTGCTCACCGTCTACAAGGCCAACCCGATGGTGGAGTACGTCGGCATCTTCCGCAGCCTCCTCTACGACTGGACGGCACCCGGCCTGTCGTCGACGCTCTACGTGCTGGTCTGGTCGGTGGGCATCTTCGTGGCCGGCCTCTGGATCTTCCGGCGCTTCGAGGGCCGACTGGCCGAGGAGCTCTGATGGATCAGCACCGCAGCGATGGCTCGAGCGGGGGATCGGGGCCCAACGCGCCCGCGCCCCGTGCCGCCCGGACGGCCACCAACGCCATCACCGTGCGCAACGTCTCCAAGAAGTTCCGGTTGTACAACGACCGCAACCAGAGCCTCAAGGCCACCCTCTCCCGCGGCCGTCGCGCCCGGTACGAGGACTTCCAGGCCCTGCAGGACGTCTCGCTCGACATCGAGCAGGGCACCACCTACGGACTCATCGGCGAGAACGGATCGGGCAAGAGCACGCTGCTCAAGTGCATGGCGAGGATCCTGCGGCCCGAGCAGGGGTCGATCGAGGTGGTGGGCAAGGTCTCGGCGCTGCTCGAGCTGGGTGCCGGGTTCCATCCCGAGCTGTCGGGGCGCGAGAACGTCTTCCTGAACGCGGCGATCCTCGGGTTGAGCGGCAAGGAGGTCACGCGCCGCTTCGACGAGATCGTGGAGTTCGCCGGTCTCGAGCAGTTCATCGACTCGCCGGTGAAGAACTACTCCTCGGGGATGTACGTGCGCCTCGGCTTCTCGGTCGCGATCAACGTCGATCCCGACGTGCTGCTCGTCGACGAGGTGCTCGCCGTCGGCGACGAGCAGTTCCAACGACGCTGCAACGAGAAGTTCAGCGAGATGCGCGACAAGGGCAAGACCATCGTGGTGGTCTCCCACGGCATGTCGGCGATGCGCACGATCTGCGACCAGGTCGCCTGGCTCGAGCACGGGGTGCTCCAGAAGGTCGGCGACGCCGGCGAGGTCATCGACGAGTACATCGCCCAGGTGCAGACCGACCGCCAGGAGGTGGCCGAGGACGAGACCGGGGCCCGCTGGGGCTCGGGCGAGGCGGTGATCGACCACGTGGAGATCGTCGATCGCGATAATCGGCCCACCACTCGGCTCCAGACGGGCGACGCGGTCACCGTGCGCATCCACTTCGATGCCCGCGAGACCGTCGAACGACCGGTGTTCGGCTTCGCCGTGTTCACGCTCGAGGGCCTGCTCGTGACCGGCCCCAACACCCGGGAGGCCGGCGTCGAGTGCGCTCGGATCGACGGCCGGGGGGTCGTCGAGCTCACCATCGATCGGATGCTGCTGCTGCCCGGCACCTACGACATCTCGGTGTCGCTGTACGACCACGCCATCACCCACCCCTACGACTTCCGCCAGAAGGTCCTGCGCTTCGACGTCGAGGCCGGCACCCCGCACGAGACCTTCGGCGGCGTCGTGTCCCTCGACGGCCGCTGGGCGGTCACCGCCGCCGACCGATCGCCGGCTCGATCCGGGAACACCGAACCATGAGCGACCAACCCGACGTCACGCTGGTCCTCGATGCCCGCCGCGCCGGTCCCGACGCTCTGGCGCGCAGCCAGGCCGCGATGCGGGACGTGGCCGCGGAGATCGCGCAGCTGATCGTCGTGCACGACGGCGTGGGAGCCATCGACCTCGATGTCATGACCTTGGTCGCGGATCCGGACCGACCGGGTGAGGCGATGAACCTCGCCCTCGACGCGGTGACCTCGCCGATCGCGATCGTCATGTCGGCCGGCGTCGAGCCGCGAGCGGGTTGGCCCACGGCGGTTGCGTCGGGCCTCGCTCGTCGCCACCACGCCGCGCTGAGCTGTCCGGTGGTGGATCCCCGGACCGGGCGCCCGGCGATGCAGCCGTCGGGCCTCTCCCACGTCGGCCACCTGCTGCCCGATGCACCGTCGTCGGCGACGGACGAGTCCGCCTCGCTCCTCCTCGGGCCGGTCTGGGCGGGTTGGGTCGAGGAGCTCCGGCGGATCGGCGGCTTCGACGAACGACTCGCTGATCCGTCCCTGACGGTCGACCTCGGCTGGCGTCTGTGGACCAGCTCGGCCGGCGTCCTCGCCGAGCCGTCGCTCGCCGTGGAGGGAACCGGTCTCACCGACCGTGCTGCGGTGTCGGCCACCCGGCGCGAGCGCGACGCGCTGATCACCATCTACCGCAACTACGACGACGTCAGCCTCGGCGCCGCGCTCCCCGGGGCGCTCGTGCTCAGCCCGCTGCGCCTCGCCGCCGCAGACCCGGCCGCCGATCGCCAGGGCGGGGTCGACGCCTTCGTCGGTCTGCTCGAGGAGCTCCGAGAGGATCGAGGGCTCCGACAGGGGACCCGACGCCGTCCCGACGCGGAGATCATCCACCTGATGCGCGATCCGCTCCGCGCCGACTGCGATGATCCCGAGTTCGCCCGCAGCCACCGGTCGCTCGTGCGCGCCCTTCCGGGCGGCAGCCGCTTCGGTGGCAGCTTCCGCATCGTGGTGGCCACGCGCGACTCCCTGGCGCCGCGCATGGCGGGGCCCGGCATCCGGGCCTGGAACATCGCCCGCGAGCTCGCCCGGGAGCACGAGGTCCGCCTGGTCAGCCTCACCAACGCCGAGCTCGATGATCCGGGGTTCTCGATCGAGCGGGTCGACGAGTCCGACATCGCGGATCTGGTCGACTGGTGCGACATCTTCGTCTTCCAGGGCTGGGTCATGGGGGGCCAGGCCGCCTTCGCCCGCGACGATCGCATCTTCGTGGCCGACGTGTACGACCCGATGCACCTCGAGCAGCTCGAGGCGGCCAAGGACGACGGTCCGCACAACCGGCGGGTCGCCGTCATCGGTGCCACCGGTGTGCTCAACGACCAGCTCCGGCGGGGCGACTTCTTCGTCTGCGCGAGCGAGAAGCAACGGGACTTCTGGCTCGGCCACCTCGCCTCGCTCGGCCGCATCAACCCGGTCACCTACGACCACGACCCGAGCCTGCGCCGCCAGATCGCGGTGGTCCCCTTCGGCATCCCCGATCACCCGCCGGAGCGCACCCGGCCGGCGATCAAGGGCGTGATGGACGGCGTCGGGCCGGACGACCCGGTCATCCTGTGGGGGGGAGGGGTCTACAACTGGTTCGATCCGCTCACGCTCATCCGGGCCGTGCACCAGTTGCGCGAGCGGATCCCGAACGTGCGCCTGGTGTTCCTCGGCATGCGCCACCCGAACGCCGAGGTCCCCGAGATGCGCATGGCCGTTGAGGCTCGTCGGCTCGCCGAGGACCTCGACCTCGTGGGGTCCACCGTGATCTTCAACGAGGAGTGGGTGGCCTACGACGACCGCCAGAACTACCTCCTCGATGCCGACGTCGCCGTCACCACCCACCTCCACCACATCGAGACCGAGTTCTCGTTCCGGACCCGGGTGCTCGACTACCTCTGGGCCGGGTTGCCCACGGTGGCCACGAGCGGCGACTCGCTCGCCGATCTGATCGAGCACGAGCAGCTCGGGCTCACCGTGGCCCCGGGCGACGTCGATGCGCTCGACGACGCCCTCTTCCGGCTGCTCGACGACCACACCTTCGCCGACGACTGCCGGACCAACGTGGCCGAGGTCCGGGCGCAGTTCGCCTGGTCCACGGCGCTGCGACCCATCGTCGAGTTCTGCCGTCGGCCGGTTCGCTCGCCTGATCTCGCGTCCGGCTACATCGACGCCGGCGGCTTCGTCTCGCACGACCACTCGCGCGAGTCGGCGTGGATCCGCTACAAGCGCGTCGTGGTCAACCTGGTCCGCGACGGCGAGTGGGCGTTGATGGCATCGAGCGCCGTTCGGGTCGGCCGACGCCTCCTGCGCTCGCCGCGACCAGGCCCATCGGCCTGACCCGCGCTCGCGTTCGGTCGCTCGGCCGATACCGTTTCAGGTTCACCTGAGCGGCGAGCACCGCCCGGAATCGGCCGTCGCGAGCGTTCCGCCTCGCCCGATTCCCACGCCGTGTGCCGATGGAGCCCTGCCGGACATGTCCGAGACCTCGAGCGCGCCACCCACGGCGAACCGCGCCCGCGTGCCCGAGGCGTTCTCGCCCCGTTGGCTGGTCGCCATCCTCGCTCCGGGGCTGGTCGTGTTCGTCCTGCCGATGATCGACCTCATCACCCGGAACCCGAGCTTCTTCCGCGGCGACCTGGCGGCCGGCCGGGTGATCATGGCGGCGGCCGTGGTGACCGCAGGAGCGGGGTTCGGGCTCTGGGCCGCACGCCGTTCGGCCGGCGGCGGGTTCCTGCTGGCGTGCTACGTGTCGGTCGCGCCGGCCTGGGCGATCTACTCGTTGGTGAACAACTCGAAGAGCTCCTGGTCGTTCATCGTGCTGCTCGTGGTGACCCTCGGCGGCGGGGTCGCGGTCACCGTCCTCGCGTCGCCGAAGGTGTGGTCGGCGGTCGCGCTCGTGGGGTCGGTCGTGGTGGTGATGGGCGTGATCACCGCCGGCATCGACCTGAGCTCCGCCCGGCAGACCGAACCTCCCGATGTGGCGGCCGAGCTCGCCGGGCCGGACCGTCCGCTGCTCGACCCGGAGGTGCCCGGACGCGCCGACGGCAGCGGTCTCCCGAACGTGTACCACGTCGTCCTCGACGAGCTCCAGACCGAGCAGTTCGAGCTCGCCCTGGGACGTTCCGACCCGGCTGCCTTCGATGGGTTCACGTTCTACGACGATGCCCGAGCCACCTACGGGCGCACGGTCATGTCGATCGCCGATCTCTTCTCCCCGGAGCCGTACACGTTCGACGTGGCGCCCGAGGACTTCGTCCACACCGCCATGTTCGAGGAGGACTCGTTCATCCAGCAGCTCCGTCGAGACGGGTACGACACCTCGGCGTACGTGTTCAGCCGCGACCTCTACGGTCAGGGCACGCCCTTCGACCACCTCGACCTGTTCGACGAGGCGGTGGCGACCGACCCCGGGCGCGACGACTCCGACCTGGCGACCTCGCTGTGGCTCTACGCCAACCTTCCCCTCCGTGCCTCGAGTGTCCTGCTCCCGGAGGGTCACCTCGATCAGTTCACCGGAGGCGTCGTGCTGCCCAACGACGCGCAACCGCAATCGGTGGAGGTGTTCGACACGTTCCTGAACCGCGAGGAGCAGCTCGGAGCGACGGGTCGCTACACGCTCGTGCACATGATCCTGCCGCACAAGCCGTACACGATGACCGCGGACTGCGCCCAGGATCCCGATCGTCAGACCGATGCCGTCGAGCAGGCCACCTGCGCCGTCAGCCTGGTCGAGGCGATGATGGCGCGGCTGAAGGAGCTCGATCGGTTCGAGAGCTCCACCATCGTCATCCACGGCGATCACGGCGCCTCGCTGGAGCGCTCCGGCGACGAGCTCACCTTCGTCGACGGGGACCAGTACACCGAGCGGTGGAGCACCGGGCGATCCCGCCCGGCGCTCCTCGTGAAACCCGCCGGCGTCGGCTCGTCGGCGCCCCTGGCCCATTCCTCGTACCCGGCGCTGCTCAGCGACATCATGCCGACGATCTTCGAGTCGTCGGGGCTCCCCGTCCTCGACACCGATCCCACCCGCACCTCGCTGCTGGCCACCGAGCTGCCCGACCGGCCCCGGCGCTCGTACTACTTCTACGAGATGCGACCGAGCGACGATCTCCCCGACGGGTCCATGACCCGCTTCGTGATCGATGCCGACGGTGTGATCACCCGCGACCGTGTGATCGAGATCCCCTGACGACGAGCCACCCGACGCTCGTGCGACCTGCCGTTCAGCGGATGGAGCTGAGGTGCACGATGTACCACTCGCCTCGCCACGAGATCATCGACGCCACCGGGAAGGTCCGCTGGACGCCGCCCACCTCGTAGACCAGCGAGCTGTCGAGCACCCGCCAGTAGGAACCCTTGTTGTACTCGACGCCGGGCTGGATCCACGTCGCCGTCGGGGGGACCGAGAGCTCGACCAGCTCGGCCGACGCGGCGTCGGAGCCGAGCTGCTGGTGCAGGGCGTGGATGTCCTGCTCGTAGTAGGCGATCAGGCGGTTCGCGTAGTCGGCGGTGGCCTCGGACTCGGTCATGCGCTTCACCTGGAGGTACGCCCCCTCCGGGAAGAAGAACGGCAGCGCCTTCTCGGGATCGTCGGTGACGATCGCCTCCCAGAGCAGATCCACGTGCTCGTCCCACAGCGCCCCGGTCTCGGTGGGCTCCTCGTCGGTCTGCTCGAGGGTCCCGACATCGACGGTGGTGGTGGGCGCCTCGGTCTGAGGCGGGGCGGTGGTGTCCACCACGGTCGCAACGGCTGCCGACGTGTCGGTGGTGTCGGCCGTCTGGTCGGTGCTGGCGCAGGCGCCCGCGACGACGAGGGTCGTCGCCACGACGAGGCTGCCGACGACCGCCCGGGCACGACGAGGAGCGAGCGAGGCCGACGAGGCTGGGGAGAGGCGCATGGTCACCGTTCGGGTGGGGCGGGCGGGGCGGCCGATCATCGTACCGGTCGTCCGCCACCGGGTCGCGAACCCCTTCCAGGCGATGGACCTCCGCCGGCGGTTCCCGTCCGTCAGCCCTTGGCGTCGGCCCAGCAGGCGATGACGCTCGTGTCGGCCACGAACCGGACGGCGTTGGCGCCCGCCCAGCGGTGCGCCGCCTCGTGGAGGCTGGCATCGACGATGGCGGCGGCCTCGGCCCCGTGCTCGATCGGGACGTGGACGAGCAGCTCGTCGTGGAGGCACAGCACGATCCGGGCATCGAGCGGTCGGCCGTGCGCACGGACGGTCGCCGCCCATGCCTTGAACAGCTCGGCGGCCGCGCCCTGCACCACGGCGTTGCGGCCGAAGCGACCTCGTGCCGCCACCTGGGTCCGGGCGGCGCGGTCGCGGGCCGGGTCGAGCCCCGGCCCGTCCATCATCGACGA
>JBBSTY010000124.1:0-12813 GCA_038235385.1 Acidimicrobiales bacterium
GGCTCTACAGCGAGGACGACTACGCCAACCGGCCGGCGTTCACCGAACCGGAGATCCTGCGCACCAACCTGGCCTCGGTCGTGCTCCAGATGACCTCGCTCGGCCTCGGCGACCTGGCTGCGTTCCCGTTCGTCGAACCGCCGGACCGGCGCGCGGTCACCGACGCCATCCGTCTCCTGCAGGAGCTCGGGGCGCTGGAACTCGACGACGGCGACCGGCCGGTCGCGTCCGCCCCCCGCCGCCTCACCACCGTCGGCCGTACGATGTCGCGCCTGCCGATCGACCCGCGCTTCGCCCGGATGGTCGTCGAGGCCGACGCCAACGGCTGCCTGCGCGAGGTGCTCATCATCGCCGCCGCCCTCTCGATCGAGGACCCGCGGGAACGCCCACGGGAGAAGGCCCAGGCCGCCGACGAGCACCATGCCCGGTTCGTCGACCCGACCTCGGACTTCCTCGCCTACCTCGAGCTGTGGCGCTACACCCGCGAGCAGCAGCGGGCGCTCTCGTCGGGCCAGTTCCGCCGGTTGTGCCGGCGTGAGTTCCTCAACCACCTGCGGATCCGCGAGTGGCAGGACGTCCACGCCCAGCTCCGCCGGGTCGTGGGCGAGATGAAGATGGGTCAGGACGCCGGCGAGGCCCACCCCGATGCCATCCACCGGTCCCTGCTGGCCGGGCTGCTGTCGCACATCGGCTACCGCGATCGTGACACCCGCGACTTCCGGGGCGCCCGCAGCGCGCGGTTCGTGGTGTTCCCCGGTTCCGCGCTGGCGAAGAAGCCGCCGCGCTGGGTCATGGCCGCCGAGCTGGTGGAGACCTCACGTCTGTGGGCGCGCACGGCCGCGCGCATCGAACCCGAGTGGGCCGAGCACCTCGCACCCCATCTCGTCACCCGGTCCCACGCCGAGCCCACGTGGTCCGAGCGGCGGGGCCAGGCCATGGTCGACGAGTCGGTGAGCCTGTACGGGTTGCCGATCGTCACCCGCCGGCCCATCGGCTACGCGCAGGTCGACCGGGACCACGCCCGCGAGCTGTTCATCCGCCATGCGCTGGTGGAGGGTCAGTGGCAGGCCCACCACCCGTTCCTCGCCCACAACCGCGAGGTCCTCGCCGCCGCCGAAGCCATGGGCGAGCGGTTCCGGCTGGCGGGTCTCGGCGACGGCGAGGACATCCTCCACCGGCTCTACGACGAGCACGTCCCCGCCCGGGTCACGTCGGGACGCAGCTTCGACTCGTGGTGGAGCAAGGCCCGCCGCGCCGATCCCGACCTGCTCACCTTCACCGAGGAGGACTTCGTCACCGACGAGGTCCACGAGCTCGACGAGGACGACTTCCCCGACCAGTGGATCCAGGGTCCGCACCGGCTCGACCTCAGCTACGCGTTCGAGCAGGGGGGCGAGGACGACGGCGTGATCGTGCACGTGCCGCTCACCATCCTCAACCAGATCTCCTCGGCCGGGTTCGACTGGCAGGTCCCGGGACTCCGGGTCGAGCTGGTCGGCGCGTTGATCAAGTCGCTCCCGAAGGCGTTGCGGCGCAACCTCGTCCCGATCCCCGACACCACCCGAGCCATCCTCGATCGCGTCGAGCCGCTCACCGAGCCCCTCGTCGATGCGCTGGGCCGTGAGGTGGCGCGACTCGCCGACGCCCCGATCCCGCCGGGTGCGCTGACCCTCGACCGTGTGGCGGACCACCTCCGGGTCACCTTCCACGTGGAGGACGGCGGCTACATCGTGGCGGAGGGCAAGGACCTCGACGGCCTCAGGAGCACGATGGCCCCGACGCTCCGCGAAGCGATCACGGCCGCCACCTCCGACGTCGAGCGCAGCGGGCTCACCGACTGGGACATCGGCGAGCTCCCCCGCACGGTCACGGCCGATCGCGACGGACGCTCGGTGGTGGGCCACCCGGCGCTCGTCGACGAGGGCGAAACGGTCGCCGTCCGCCTGTTCCCCACCCGCGACGAGCAGGCCGAGGCCCACTGGGGTGGCGTCCGGCGTCTGCTCCAGCTGACGGTTCCCCTGGGCACCCGGCCGGTGCGGCGC
This sequence comes from Acidimicrobiales bacterium, assembly GCA_038235385.1. Classification (GTDB taxonomy): domain Bacteria; phylum Actinomycetota; class Acidimicrobiia; order Acidimicrobiales; family Acidimicrobilacustridaceae; genus JBBSTY01. Next base: position 2,043 of record JBBSTY010000124.1, read on the forward strand.
CGCCTGCAGGACGACACGAAGCTGTCGTCGACCTCGAGCCCGTACCCGACCCTCGCCGACCTCGCCGAGGACTGCACCCTCGCCGCGCTGGACTCGATCATGGTCGACGCCGGGGGTCCGGTCTGGGACGCCGTCGGCTTCGACGCGCTGCGCTCGCGCGTCAGCGACGAGCTCGGCTCCCGGGCCCTGGCCAACGCCGCCGTCGTCACCGAGATCCTGCGCGATGCGGCGGCGATCGACCGGCGACTCGCCGAGCCGGCATCGCCCGCCCTCGCCGCCGCCCTCGACGACATCACCGGCCAGCGCATCGCGCTCCTGCACGTCGGCTTCGTCTCCGCCGCGGGGAGCGACCGGTTGGCCGACATCCGGCGCTACCTGCGCGCCATCCGACGTCGCCTGGACGACCTCGGCCAGGGTTCGCCCCGAGACCGCGAGCGCATGGCGCAGGTCCAGGCGCTCGAGCAGCGGTACGCCGACCTCGTCGACGCCTCGCCGAACGACAGATCCCACGACGCGGCGCTCGAACGCATCGGTTGGATGCTCGAGGAGCTGCGGGTGAGCCTGTTCGCCCAGTCCCTCGGCACACCGTCGCCCATCTCCGAGACCCGGATCCGAAAGGCCATGGCCGCGCTCGGTTGAACGCCACGCAGTTCTGCTCGCCCACGGGCTGGGTATCGAACGGGGGCGACGACGTGGCGGTCCAAGCCCTCTCGTCGTCCTCCCCCCACCCCGCACGGCGAGCACTCGCCGTGCCCACCAGAAGGAACGCAGATGGCTGACAACGAATCCGGACCCGAAGCAGGCGCCAAGGGCGTCGTCGAGGGCGTCAAGGGCAAGGTCAAGGAGGTCGCCGGGGCGATCACCAACAACGACGCGCTCCAGGCCGAGGGTGAGGCCCAGCAGGACAAGGCCGATGCCCAGCGCGACGTCGCCAAGAAGGAAGCCGAGGCCGAGGGCGCCCGAGCCGAGGCCGAGGCACAAGAGGCCCGCCAGCGCGCCGCCGAGGCGGGCAAGTAATGGGGCTCATCCTCTGGCTGATCGCTGCGGTGCTGGTGATCGCCGGTGTCGTGCAGCTCATCCAGGGTCAGATCATCCTGGGGATCGTCCTCATCATCGTGGGCTGCCTCGTCGGCCCCGGGGGCTACAGCATCTTCCAGCGACGCTGACCGCTCACCGCTGAGCCCGTCCCGGCCGGCGCGGCCTCGGCGCCGGTCGGGACCTCAGCCGCTCGTCACGTGGACGAACGGGCGAGGTCGTGAGGGCCGGCAGCGAGGTAGCCGTGCGCGTCGCGGATGGCTCCGCCCCACCCCTCCAGGAGGGTGCACAGCTCGTCGTGGTCCGTCCCCAGGTTCTCGACGATGGGCCGGCACTGGTGGTCGGTGATCACCTCCACCTGCTCGCGGGCGGAGCGGCCGGCATCGGTGAACCCCCCGTCGGCCACCCATCCCCGCTCGACCAGGCGAGCTTCGGCGGCGTCGAGCTCGTCGCTCGACCACGCCCGCGAGCGCACGTAGCTGCGCATCGACAGGCCCCAGAACAACTCGGTCAGCAGCCCGATCTCGGTGGCGTCGATGCCGGCGGTGATCCACGCCGCCGTGTGACTGTCACCTCGGTACTCGCGCAGGAGATCAGCCAGGTACCAGGCGTCGCCCATCGGGTTGCCCGGCCGTCCGTTGGACACCAGCCCGGCGAAGAGGGGCCGGCCCTCGGGACGGAGACCGGCGGTGGCCCGGTCGAGCAGGACGATGGCCCGGTCGAGCCCATCGGGGGCATCCCCCAGGATGCGTTCCAACTGAGCGGTGGCGCCGTCGCGGCGTGCGTCGCGGATGGTGGGGGCATCGGTCAACGACCACCCCACGTCCACCAGCGCCACGACGACGGCGGGGTTGAACACCGCGAAGGCAGCGGCGACCACCTCGCCGGCCACCCTGCCCATCACCGAGCCCCGGCTCGTGAAGTACGCCGGGCCGTCGGGCAGGGCGACGCCGTTGGCGTCGCCGGGGCTCGCCGCGAAGCCGAGCCGCTCGTAGTTCGCGTGGCACTCGGGCGAGAAGTACACCTGGCCGGCGAAGGGTTCGAGGGCACCGGCGAGGCGCCGGGCCCGATCCCCGATCGTCCGGTCGTCGAGTCGTGTCATGGCACCAGTGTGACCGAGTCCGCTCGCGTTGGTCGGCCGAGGCGACTCGCTGGCTCCGACCCGGTCCGTTCACGCCGAGCGCCGCCCACGGAACGACGAAGGCCAGGACCGTGGTCCTGGCCTTGCGTGGTACCCCGTACGGGATTCGAACCCGTGCTGCCGGCATGAGAAGCCGGATTCCTAGGCCGCTAGAAGAACGGGGCAGGGCTGGAACAGTGTAGCCGAGCGGGTGGTGTCGCCCCCAAGCCGAAACTCCGCCACGAGCGTCACGTCCGGCCCGAGCAGCACGGCACGTCGGACACACGCCCGAAGGAGGACCAGCCCGCCGGGCCGGGCCGATCAGTCTCCCGCCACCGCGAGCCGGTAGCCGCCGTCATAGGTCCCGCGACGCCGGAGATGGCCGTGGCGACGTTCCCAGTCCCCCGAGGCGAGGTCCTCGGCCAGTCGCGCCGACCCCTGGGCGCGGACGTCGGCGGGGAGCTGTGCGATCCAGGACATCCCTCCTTGGACCAGTGGATCGAGGTAGGCCTCCGGACGGCACCAGAACGCGGAGCCGAAACCGTCGAGGCAGTCGCGGGGAACGGGCACGGTCTGGATCTCGCGCACGTCGAGCAGCGATCGCAGGTCAGCGGCACCCGGCGCGGCCAGCTCGGACGGCAGGGCGGTGGCGCCCGGGAAGTACTCGAGCGCCCAGAAGCGATGCGCGATCGATGTCTCGAAGAAGAACACCACCTGACGGCGCGCCACCCGCCGCAGCTCGGCCAGACCAGCGGCCTGGTCGGCCCAGTGGTGGACGGTCAGCACAGCCATGGCGGCGTCGAAGGACCCGCCGGCGAAGGGCAGCGCCTCGGCGAACGCGTCGACGACGAGGACGGACCGGTGATCCGGGCGCTGGGCGACCATCGCCGCCGACGGCTCGACCGCGACCACGGGGCGGTCACGCGGCTCGTAGTTGCCGGTCCCGGCTCCGACGTTGACGACCGTGGCCGCATCACCCAGCGCCGTCGCGATCTGGGCGGTGATGCGGTCGTCCTCGCGCCGCGTCGCCGCGTACGATCGTCCGATCTCCTGGTACACGACGGGTTCCCGGGCCACCGCCCATGTTCGCGCGCCGCTCGACACCCACGCCACGGTCCGGGGACGGCCCCGGGGAACGACAACAGCCCGCCTCCGCCGGATGGACCGGCGGGAGCGGGCTGTCGAACTGCTCGGGGGGGAGGAATCGAACCCCCAATAGAAGTACCAGAAACTCCTGTGTTGCCAGTTACACCACCCCCGAAGGGTGTTGCGAAGGAGCCACTGTAGCCAACGCGCGGCAGTCGGCGGAAACCCGAACGGGCCGGTCGGTCGGCTCAGCCCATCCAGTTGGCGAGGCGGCGGTACGAGACGATGCGGCCGAGCGACACGGCGGCCGTCTCGCGAGCCAGCGACGACAGCGACGACGACTCCACCGACGACGAGGTGTGCGGCGCCAGGCCGACCTCGTCGGCGATGGCCGCCGACCGGAACGCGTGGTACGGGCTCGACACGATCACGACGCTACGGCCCCCGCCGAGGTCTTCCACGATGGCCTTCGACGCCGAGAGCTGCTCGTAGGTGTTGGTCCCGTCGACCTCGACCTTGAGCGCTCGCTCGGGGATGCCCTGGTCGCGCAGGTAGTCGTAGCTGGCCTGACCCTCGCCCACCCGGTCGCCTGTCTGCTTGCCGCCCGTGACCACGATCGTCGGCGCCACCCCGTCGTCCCAGAGCTCGGCCGCGTGGTCGAGGCGGGCCCGCAGCACGGGCGACGGCTCCCCGTTGTACTGCGCGGCGCCCAGCACGACGATCGCCGTGGCCGGTGGCCGCTCGTCGTGGTTGGAGGCCCACCACACCTGCACGAAGGTCACGGTGACGTAGACGACGACGAGGGCGAGCACCCCCGCGACCACGCGGCGGATCAGACGGAACACGACTCCCCATCGTGGCACTCCCCACCCGATCACGGTGCCACCCCCCACCCACACCCCCCCCACCCCTCACGAAATCTGGCTCTCAGGGGCGGATGCGCCGCCCGGACGCCGAGATCTCGTGTCGGGGTGGGGGTCAGGTTCTGGATCAGGTGGCGCCAAGCGCGGCGCGGGCGGCTCGCACGCGGGTGAGGGTGGTGTCGCGGCCGAGGAGCTCGAGCGACTCGAGGAGCGGCGGGCCGACCGAGCGGCCGGTGGTGGCGACGCGGATGGGCGCCTGGGCCTGACCGCGCTTGATGCCCTGGGCGTCGCCGAAGCCGAAGAGGGCATCCTCGATGCCGGCGCCGGTCCAGTCGCACGTGGCGAAGCGGTCGACCATGGCGTCGAGCATGAGGACCGCCGTGTCGTGCCCCTTCACCATCACCTTCTGCCACGACTTGTCGTCCACCACCGGCTCGGCCAGAAAGAGGAAGTCGACGTAGCCGGGAACCTCGGCGAGGGTCCGCACGCGCTCCTGCACGAGCGGCGCCATCGCCGCGAACACCGCCGGGTCGTAGCGGTCGGCCGGCCACGGGGCATCGTCGGCGAGCAGCCACCGCTGGGAGCGCTCGATGAAGTCCTCGACCGCGAGCGCCCGGATGTACTCGGCGTTGAAGTGGTCGAGCTTCTTGAGGTCGAAGAAGGCGCTCGAGCTCACCACCTGGGTGAGGTCGAACAGCTCGATGATCTCGGCGATGGGCCGGATCTCCACGCCATCGGGCGGGCCCCACCCCAGCGTCGCCAGGTAGTTCACCACCGCCTCGGACAGGTAGCCCCGGGCGATGTAGTCCTCGAGCGCCACATCGTCGCGCCGCTTGGAGAGCTTCTTGCGCTGCTCGTTCACGATGAGCGGCAGGTGGGCGAACACCGGATCCTCGGTGTGGCCGAGCGCGTGGCGCAACAGCAGGACCTTCGGCGTGACGTTGAGCAGGTCCTCGCCACGCAACACGTGGGTGATCCCCATGTCGGCGTCGTCGACCGCGTTGGCGACCAGGAACATCGCGTCGCCGTTGGCCCGCACGATCACGAAGTCCTCGAGATCCGAGTTGGGGAACGTCACGTCGCCCCGGATCAGGTCGGTGAACGCGGTGACGCCGTCGTCGGGCGTGCGGAACCGAACGACCACACCGGGGCCGGCGGCGACCCCGCGATCGCGGCAGAAGCCGTCGTAGCCGGGTTTGCCGCCTCGCTCAGCAGCGCGGGCGTCGATCTGGTCGCGGGTGCAGTCGCAGCGATACGCTCGACCGGATGCGAGGAGCTCGTCGGTGGCCGCGCGGTAGCGGTCGGCCCGGCGGGACTGGTGCTCGGGCTCCTCGTCCCAATCGATGCCGAGCCACTCCAGCGTCCGGAAGATCATGTCGATCAGCTCGGGGTTGCTGCGATCGGTGTCGGTGTCCTCGATCCGCAGAAGCATCGTGCCCCCGGTGTGGCGGGCGTACAACCAGTTGAACAGCGCCGAGCGGGCCGACCCGACGTGCAGGAAGCCCGTTGGCGACGGGGCGAACCGGACGCGCACGGGTGGGCTCTGCTCAGCGGTGGTGATCATCGAGGCTCCGGTTGCTCGGGGTGGGCGGACGCGGGCTCGATCCGATCAGGCGGTGCCGGCGGACTTGCGCCGGAAGAAGTTGCGCCAGTCGGCGGCGGCCTGTTGCTGCACCTGCTCCAGGGTGAGCCGCAGCACGGCGATCGGGACGAGATCCACGATGCGGCGCCGCTCGCTGTAGTAGTGCGAGCTCGCCACCTCCTCGAACAGCGGCTGGCGCAGCGACACCAGCTCGGGCGGCGCCGGGGCGAGGAACCCCCACACGGTGAAGGCCACCCGCAGGTCGGCCAGGATCGGCGCCCGCCCGAACAGCGAGGCCCGCTTCAGCGCCACGGCGACGCAACCGGCGATGGCGTCGGCCTCGTGCTCGTTCTCGGCCAACGACAACGTGCCCTCGAACCGCCGGGCCAGCTTGAGCGCGTACCCCTGATCGGGACCGGGATAGCCCATGCGCGGGCCCAGGGGTTGACCGGCGGCGAGATCGGCGGGCCGATCGGCGAACCAGGTGTCGCCGTTCCAGGGCGGCGACTCGTAGACGCGGGCCTTCTCGGCCTTCGGGCGTGGGACGTACTCGGGAGCGGCCATCGACCCGAATCCTACGTCCCGACCCGTCGCGGCCGGCAACCCATCGGGCGTGTGGGTCAGACCGAGGTGTGGAGGAGCCCGTAGACCACCGAGTCGAGCAGCGCCTCCCACGACGCCTCGATGATGTTCTCGCTCACGCCGATGGTGGACCACGAGCGATCGCCGTTGGTGGAGTCGATGAGCACGCGCGTGACCGCGCCGGTTGCCTTGGAGGTGTCGATCACCCGCACCTTGAAGTCGGTGAGGTGGAGCCGCTCGAACGCCGGGTAACGGGTGGCGATGGCCTCGCGGAGGGCGTTGTCGAGGGCGTTGACCGGTCCGTTGCCCTCGGCGGTGGCGATGTGGCGCTCGCCGTCGACGCGCACCTTGATCGTGGCCTCGGTGACGACCTCGGCGGCGCGACCCTCCAGCTCGCTCGGGCGGTGCTCGACGATGACCCGGAACGACTCGACGCTGAAGAAGCTCTGCTCCCACCCGGCGGCGCTGCGCATCAGCAGCTCGAGCGACCCGTCGGCGGCCTCGAAGTGGTAGCCGTCGTGCTCGAGCTCCTTGAGCTGGCCGACCACGCCGTTGAGCGCCTCGCCACCGAGCTCGAGGCCGATCTCGCGCGCCTTCATCTCGAGGGTCGACCGGCCGGCCATCTCGGACACCACGAAGCGGGTGCCGTTGCCCACGGCGTTCGGGTCGACGTGCTCGTAGGCGTCGGGCCGGCGGGCGATGGCGCTCACGTGCAACCCGGCCTTGTGGGCGAACGCCGACTGCCCGACGTAGGGCGCCTGCGGGTCCAGGTTCACGTTGACCAGTTCGGCGATGTGGTGCGACACGGCGGTGAGACGCTCGAAGTTGGCCGCCGGGATGGTCTCGACGCCCATCTTGAGCGACAGGTTCGGGATGATGGTGGTGAGGTTGCAGTTGCCGGTGCGCTCGCCGATCCCGTTGATCGTCCCCTGGACCTGCATGGCACCGCCGCGCACCCCGGCGATCGCGTTGGCCACCCCGCACCCGGTGTCGTCGTGGAGGTGGACCCCGAGGCCGACATCGCCACCGAAGAAGTCGTGCACCTCCCCGACGATGCGTTCGACGTCGGCCGGGAGCGACCCGCCGTTGGTGTCGCACAGCACGAGCACCTCGGCACCGTTGATCGCTGCCGCCTCCAGGACCCGGAGGCTGAACTCGGGGTTGTGGGCGTAGCCGTCGAAGAAGTGCTCGGCGTCGAACAGCACGCGGAGGCCGGCGTGGCGCAGGAACTCGACCGACTCGGCGACCATTACGACGCCTTCGTCGAGCGTGGTGCCCAGCGCCTCGGTGACGTGGTAGTCCCAACACTTGCCGACGATGCAGGCGGTCGAGGTGTTGGCCTTGACCAGGTTGGCGAGGGTGCGATCCTCGTCGGTGCGACCCTTGACCCTGCGGGTCGATCCGAACGCCACCAACGTCGAGGTCGACAGCGTGAGCTCGCTCGGTGCCCGGGCGAAGAACTCGTCGTCCTTCGGGTTCGCGCCTGGCCAACCGGCTTCGATGTAGTGCACACCCAGGTGGTCGAGCTGCTCGGCGATGCGCAGCTTGTCGTCGACGGTCACCGAGATGCCCTCGAGCTGGGTTCCGTCACGGAGGGTCGTGTCGTAGATCTCGACGCGGTCGCGCTGGCGCGGGGCGCGCGGGAGGACGACCGCGGAGTTCACGCTGCGATCGGCCACCGGCGCACCGTCCTCAGACATGTTCGACCCAGTCCTTGTACCGATCGACCTGGCCGCGAACCGCCTTGGCGTACTCGGTGGCGATGGCGCTGGTCATGGGGCCGGGGCACGGGATGGCGCGGTCGTCGACCGAGTTCACCGCGCTGATCTCGGCGGCCGTGCCGCACACGAACATCTCCTCGGCGATGTAGAGGTCGCTGCGAGAGAGGCCGTCGACGCGCGTCTCGAACCCGAGGTCGCGTGCGATCGCCATGACCGAACTCTGGGTGATGCCCTCCAGCGCCCCGGCCGAGATCGGGGGCGTGACGAGGACGCCGTTGCGGGCCACGAAGATGTTCTCGCCCGTGCACTCGCTGACATCGCCGGCCAGGTTCAACATGATCGCCTCGTCGTACCCGGCCTTGAGGGCCTCGACCTTGGCGAGCGACGAGTTCACGTAGTTGCCGGTGGTCTTGGCCGACGGCGGCATCACGTTGTGGTCGTGGCGGCGCCACGACGAGATCTTCATCCGCACGCCCTTGGAGGCGGCGTCGTCGCCGAGGTACGCGCCCCACGGCCAACAGGCGATGGCGACGTCGACCGAACAGGGCAGGGTGTTGAGGCCCATCTCGCCGTACCCGTAGTACGCGATCGGCCGGATGTAGCACGACGGCAGCCCCGAGGCCCGCACGACCGCCTTGGTGGCCTCGACCAGCTCGTCGACCGAGTACGGAAGATCCATCATCAAGATCTTGGCCGAGTCGTGCAGTCGCTCGATGTGCTCGGTGAGCCGGAAGATCCCCGGACCCTGGTCGGTCTCGTAGGCCCGGATCCCCTCGAAAACCCCCATGCCGTAGTGCAGCGTGTGGGTCAGGACGTGGATCTGCGCCGATTCCCACGGGACGAGCTCACCGTTCATCCAGATCGACTCGGTGGGCGTGATGGGCATCGGAGTTCCCCTTGGTCGGGCGAGAGCGGGCCTGGGAGCCGCGTGGTCGGGTTCGGAGCGGACAGACGGTCAACGGGCTGATCGGGTGCCACCCCACGATATGGCGGTGGTGACGCCGACCCGATGCGGGTCCGTGATGGGAGGTGGAGGTGCGGGCCGGACGGCGTGGGACGCCGCTGCGGATCGGTTCGGAGGGGTCAGACGCGGGCCGCGATGGCGTCGCCGATGGCGGCGGTCGTGCCGCCGAGGTCGGCTTGGTCGGAGCAGGCGGCGCGCACGCGATCCGCGGCGTCGTCCTCGCCGAGGAAGTCGAGCATCAGCGCGGCCGACAGGATGGCGGCGATCGGGTTGGCCTTCTGCTGACCGGCGATGTCGGGCGCGGAGCCGTGCACCGGCTCGAACATCGACGGGCCGGTGCGATCGGGGTTGAGGTTGCCCGACGACGCGAAGCCGATGCCGCCGCTGACGGCGCCGCCGAGGTCGGTGAGGATGTCGCCGAAGAGGTTGTCGGTGACGATGACGTCGTAGCGCTGAGGCGACTCCACGAAGTAGATGCACGCCGCGTCGACGTGGTTGTACGCGATCTCGACGTCGGGGTGCTCCGTGGCCACCTCGTGGAAGGTCCGCTCCCAGAGATCGCCGGCGAAGGTGAGCACGTTGGTCTTGTGCACGAGGGTCAGGTGCTTGCGTGGTCGGCTGCTCGCCAGCTCGAACGCGTAGCGGATGCAGCGCTCGACCCCGAACCGGGTGTTGACCGACCCCTGTGTGGCGACCTCGTGCGGCGTGCCCTTGCGCAGGAAGCCGCCCTCGCCGGCGTAGGTGCCCTCGGTGTTCTCGCGGATCACGATGAAGTCGTGGCCGTCGCCACCGTCGGCCGGCGCGTAGACGAAGGGCCGCTGGTTGACGTACAGGTCGAGGTCGAAGCGCATCTTCAGCAGGAGGCCGCGCTCGATGACGCCGGGTGGGACGCCCGGTGCTCCGACCGCGCCGAGGAGCAGCGCGTCGAGCCCCCGCCACTCGGCGACGGTGTCGTCGCCGAGCACCTCGCCGTCGCGCAGGTAGCGGGCACCGCCGAGGTCGTAGTCGACCGTGTCGAGGTCGACACCGGCCGCGCGCACGACCTTGAGCGCCTCGGCGATCACCTCCGGGCCGATGCCGTCGCCTCCGATGACGCCGATGCGATGACTCACGTGTTCCTCCTGGGCTCGATGTCGGACTGGGCCGAGGGCCACCGTGCAGGTCGAGCCTGGTCGGGTCGGCACCCCGGAACGAGAAAACCGCCCACCGGAGCGGACGGTCAGGGGCGCACACCGGAGATCCGGCGTGCGCTACGAAATGATGATGTCGGTTGCGCTGGTGGGTGCGGACACTGCCGGCCAGTCTGGCGGGCCGGCCGGGACAGCGTCAACCCAACGGGGCGGGGTCCGGCAGCGGGGCCGGCCCGGGCGCGGTCCGGGGATCGGTGCGGGTCGTTTCGGGGTCAGTTCGCCTCGATGGCGGTGACCTCGACCTTGAGCGCGGCGCCGGCAGGGGTCTCGACGTCGACGACATCACCGACCTCGGTGCCGATGAGGGCCAGGCCGAGCGCCGATCCGGGCGACATGATCTCGACCTCGTCGTGGCGCTCCTCGATGGACCCGAGCAGGTAGCGCTCGGACTCGTCGTCGCCCTCGTAGCGGATCGACACGATGACCCCGGCGGCCACCGTGTCGGTGTCGGCGCCCTCGACGATCTCGGCGTCCTCGAGCAGGGCCTCGAGCTGACGGATGCGAGCCTCCATCTTGCCCTGCTCCTCCTTGGCGGCGTGGTAGTCGCCGTTCTCGGAGAGGTCGCCCAGCTCCCGGGCGGTCTGGATCTTGCGGGCGACCTCGACCCGATCGAGCGTGGACAGCTACA
>JBBSTY010000125.1:0-12771 GCA_038235385.1 Acidimicrobiales bacterium
CGCGTCGAACACCAACCCGAACCGACACCGCAGCTTGCGGGCGATCAGCACCCGGGACTTCGCGACCTGCGCCGGAAGACGCCCTTCGCGGGCCAACCACACCCCCGTCGACAACCCGAAATCACGATCGCAGACCCCACGGGCCTCGAGCTCGGCCAGGACCAGGGCCTCCTCGGCATCGAGCGCGGTGCGCCGCCGCACCAACGCCAACTGGCGGGCCGTCAGCTCGACATCAGCCGCGACCGCGGTGTCGAACCCGCCGCCACCACCCTCCGACACCCCGAACCCCTCATCGAACACATGTTCGAGACTAGCGTTGCCGGTGCCCGAGAACAAGCGGTGAACAAGGATTCTCCGATCCCGACAGAAGGTGCCAGCGACACCACGCTCCGAAGCCGAAGCGGTCGGACTGCGGGCAGGCGCCGGATTCCGCCGACGCTCCAACGGCTCCTGACGCCCACCCGAGGGGTGCCGGTACGGCACCGCAGAGATCGTCGACGGGAGGTCGCCTTCGAGTCCTCGGGTGCCGTCGAGTCCGAGTGCTCCGAGGCCGAGAGCCCTGATTCGTCGGCGCTGCTGTTCGAGCTCGTCGAGGCTGGTGTGGCGGTGCTCGAACGGAGCAGCGGGGCTTACGACGCTCGTTGCTCACGGTCGTCGACGCAGACCAGGCCGCGCTCGACGCAGTTGTTGGTGACCACCTGGATCTACCCAGCGGCGGACAACGTCGAGGACCTCGAGGCAAACGACGCCCTGCAACTCCTCCGCGGCGTCTGAAGGCCCCCTCGTCCCCGAACGAGCCGCCCCGAACATGGCGCGCCGCCTGTCACGAAACGCCGCCGTGATCTGCCGGGTGCGGAGTCAGTCGGCGGATGCGCCGCTGTTGGTCTCGAGCCACGCCACCACGTCGTCCTGACCGAGGAACTGCGCCCACAGGAGGGGCGTGGCGTGGAAGTGCGGGTCCTTCACGGTCGGGTCGGCTCCGTGCTGGACCAGTTCCCGGACGACGTCGAGCTCACCGGCGACGGCGGCGAGGTGCAGGGGAGTGCGCCCTTCGGTCGCCTGGGGTACGCCGGAGCGCACGAGCGCAATGACCAACTCCCACCGGGCGTAGGCGGCGGCGATGTCGACCAGATCGGTCGCCGACCGATCGAGGCCGACATCGAGCTCGGCCGCGATCGTGATGTCGCCCCGCATGGCACGCTCGGTCGCGGCATCGGTGCCCAGCGGTCGTTGCCAGCGCCACAGATCGCGCAGGACCGCGATCTCGGCGCTGTGGTGGATGAACTCGTCGAGCATGTGCAGCACGTAGGCGCTCCGAGGGCGCTCGGCGTAGTCGCCGCCGACCGGTCCGACGTTCATGCCCAACTGCTCCTCGGACACGAGCGAGAGGTGAGCCTCCCAGCGGTCATGGGCGCGCTCGAGCAGCGCGAGCGCGTCGGAGGCACAGGCCGGTGGCGCCCCGTTCGGGTCGTCGAGCCCGATGGGGTCGCCCTGGGCCGCGACGTCGAGCCAACGAGGGGCGCGGTTCTCGCCGTACATGTCGATGAGGTGCCAGAGACGCCACGCGATGGTGGTGAACGGCTCGGGATCCGGCCGCGGAAACGTGCCCTCGGCCCGCCAGGTGCCGTCGGGGCGAGGACCGACCGACCAGCACCCCGATACGGGCTCCCAGCGGTACTCCTCGTCGGTGAGACCCTCGAACCTCGCTCGAAGCCGTTCCCAGACCTGGTTCGAGAGGGCGACGAGCTCGGGCTTCACCTCGACCATGGCGTCGACCCTAGTTTTCCGCACGACGTGAGCGCCGCAGCGGTTCCCCCGGGGTGTCACGGACGAGGTCGCAACGTGGCTGCGCTGACGGCAGGTCCAGCGGCCGACACGGTCTCCGAGGGTTGCGCGGCGAACCCGGCGATACTGCGTGCCATGACGCACGCCACCGCCCAGGACGCCGTCGAGCCCACCTCCGTTGATGGGGGAGCCGGCGAGGTTCGCTCGGTCGCCTTCCACTTCGACATCATGTGCCCGTACGCCTACCAGACGTCGCTCTGGATGCGCGACGTGCGCGATCAGCTCGGTCTCGACGTGTCGTGGCGGTTCTTCAGCCTCGAGGAGATCAACCGCGTCGAGGGCAAGAAGCACCCGTGGGAGCGCGAGTGGTCCTACGGCTGGTCGATGATGCGCGTCGGCGCGCTGCTGCGGCGGACGGACCCCGAGCTGCTCGATCAGTGGTACCTCGCGGCGGGCACCGCGCTGCACGTCGACGGACGCAAGCCGCACCGTCCCGAGGTGGCCGAGGCACTGCTCGTCGAGCTCGGTCTTGATCCCGGGATCGTCGCCGAGGCCATGGCGGACCCCACCACCGGCGACGAGGTGCGGGCCGAACACGACCAGGTCGTGGCCACCGGTGGGTGGGGCGTGCCGACGCTCGTCTTCGACGACGGGCAGTCGCTGTTCGGTCCGGTGCTCATCGATCCGCCCACGGGCGACGCTGCGGTCCGGCTGTGGCACACCGTCACCGGATGGCTCGAGTTCCCGCACGTGTACGAGCTCCAGCGGCCCAAGCGAGCCGACGACATCGCCGCGATCGGCACGGCGTTCCGCCCGTACCTGGAGGCTCGCGACTGGGTCACCATCATGAACGACACGCCCTGACGCCGACAGCCGCGGTGGTCGAGGACCGTTGAGGTGCCAGGGGTGCCACCGGTCGGGCCGCCGACCGTGACGACCAACGCCGATCACGATGGGTGACGACCGTCGGGTCGCATCGGACCGGCATGTCCCGGTCGTCGCCGGGTCGGGCGGTACCATCGCCGGTGGTGGTGGACCGATGGACGGCGACGACGGAGGGTGCATGGTCGACCGGGCGCTGATCACCGGGATCACGGGACAGGACGGGTCGTACCTGAGCGAGCTGCTCCTCGACAAGGGCTACGAGGTCCACGGGATCGTCCGCCGCTCGTCGTCGTTCAACACGCACCGCATCGATCACCTGCACCGTGACGCGCCCGACGACGACCGTCAACTCCACCTCCACTACGGGGATCTGGCCGACAGCACCAACCTCGTGAACCTGATCCGCGACCTCCGGCCGACCGAGATCTACAACCTGGCCGCGCAGAGCCACGTGGCGGTGTCGTTCGAGGTGCCCGACTACACCGGCGACATCACCGGCATGGGTGCGGTTCGCCTGCTCGAGGCGGTCCGGCTCGCCGACCCCGAGATCCGCTTCTACCAGGCGTCGTCGTCGGAGATGTTCGGTTCGAGCCCGCCGCCGCAGGACGAGAGCACGCCGCTGCACCCGCGCAGTCCGTACGCCTGCGCCAAGGTCTACGCGCATCACCTCACCGTGAACTACCGCGAGGCCTACGGGCTGTTCGCGGTCAGCGGGATCCTGTTCAACCACGAGAGTCCACGGCGCGGCGAGAACTTCGTGACCCGAAAGGTCACCCGAGCGGTCGCCCGGATCAAGGCCGGGCTGCAACAGGAGCTCTGGCTCGGAAACCTCGACGCGCAGCGCGACTGGGGCTACGCGCCCGACTACGTCGAGGGCATGTGGCGCATGCTGCAACAGGATGAGCCCGACGACTACGTGCTCGCGACCGGTGAGATGCACACGGTGCGCGAGTTCTGCGAGGCGGCGTTCGCTCGTGCCGGCCTCGATTGGCAGGACCACGTGCGCTTCGACCCGCGCTACGAGCGGCCGGCGGAGGTCGACGCGCTTCGGGGCGATGCCACCAAGGCCGCCGAGCAGCTCGGCTGGACCCCGACGGTCACCTTTGCCGAACTGGTGGAGATCATGGTCGACGCCGACATCGCCAGCCTCGACGACGAGCTCTCCGGTCGGACCATCCGCATCGACCGCTGACGACGCCGCGCCGTCGTCTGCAACCAGCTGTCGGCAACCAGCTGTCTGTGACCCGCTGACTGCTGACGCTTCCGACGGCGGCGTCGGGAGGGTTTCGACCGCAGGGAAGCGCGGGTCGTCGCGGGTCAACCGGCGAGTGCTCGCAACACGGCGAGCGTGGCCGCCGCAGCGCCCAGCGCCGGGAGCGCGATCGGCAACGTGGTTCGGGCGTAGCGACCGAGGGAGAGCTCGACGCCCTCGTTGCGGGCGATGCGCCACCAGAGGAGGTTGGCGAGCGCCCCGAGCGGCAGCAGCGCGGCACCGATGTTGATGCCCGTGAGCCACGCCCAGGTTCCCCATGTCGCGTGGTCGACCCCGTCGAGGGCGACGAGCACGGCCGGAAGGTTGTTGACGGCGTTCGCCACCAGCGCGGCGAGCACGGTGAGGACGGCGACGGCAGCGGCTGAATCGGCGCCGAGCGGGTTGCTCAGCAGGTCCCCAGGCACGACGAGGGTCACCGACGCGCCGAGTGCGGCCACCCCGAGTGCGGTGACGAGTGGGATGGTGCGCCAGGGGACCGTTCGCGTCACGGCCACGAGGACGGCGTCGGCGGCCAGCGCCAACATCCACGGGTCGACGCCCACGCTCGGGCCGACCACGAACCCGACCAGCAACCCGGCGACGACGGTGCCGCCGATGACGATGGCTCGGCGGTCCGGCTCGCCGTCGACGCTCGTGGCGATGTGTGTGGCGATGTGCGTGGGGTGGCGACGGCGGTAGCACATCCAACCGGTCGTGCACGCGGCGAGGCTCGGGAGGGCCAGGTGGCCGATCACGTCGCCCACGGAGAGGTCGAGGCGATCGACGGCGATGAGCGTCGTGAGGTTCGACACGGGCAGGAACGACGATGCGAAGCTGGCCAGCAGGAGCGGGATGGCCACGATTGCCA
The DNA here is from genome assembly GCA_038235385.1 of Acidimicrobiales bacterium. Classification (GTDB taxonomy): domain Bacteria; phylum Actinomycetota; class Acidimicrobiia; order Acidimicrobiales; family Acidimicrobilacustridaceae; genus JBBSTY01. Next base: position 4,791 of record JBBSTY010000125.1, read on the forward strand.
GCACGTCGCTCCCGCTCCGTCGGGCGAGTCGAGCGTAGAGCGGGGTGAGCAGCACCACCGTCGTGTCCAGGTTCAGCACCGCCGTGGTCACGGCGGCCAGGACCCAGAGGACGACCACCGGGATCTGCTCCCACCGTCGCCCGATCACGACGGCGATCGATTCGAACAGGCCCAGGCGGTCGAGCAGCGCCGCCAACGGGACGCCGGCGCACAGGAACACGAGCGCAGGGACCAGAGCCTCGAGGTTCTCGGCGACGCGGTCCACCGACCCTGCCTACCGCGGATCCGACGGCGCGGCGCACCCGGCCGGTGGTCGTCTACGTGTTCGGGCCGGTCGTCGTGGAGCGGGTGAAGAGAATCGAACTCTCATCATCTGATTGGAAGTCAGAAGCTCTAGCCATTGAGCTACACCCGCGGGTGGTCAGACGTTAGTGGCGGCGCCGGACCCATCGCGCACGAGGTGGTGGGGGGGGGGGTCTGGCTGGTGCGCCGGGTCGACCTGCGCCGCGCGCTCGCGTGGGCCGTCGTCGATGACGGCCCACGCGAGGGGCGACTCGCCGTTCCCGGTGATCAGGACGGGCGGGTCGTCGACGTGGTGGTCGAGCTGGTGGTGCTCGACGAGGTGGTGGTCGACGATTCTGTGACGGGAGGGACCACCGAGGTCACCCTGGAGGTGGAGGTGGTCGATGCATCGGGCTCGGTGGTCGTGGTCGTCGAGCTGGTGGTGCTCGAGGACGTGGTCGTCGGTTCGACCGTGTTGACCGGACGGGGGGTCAGCTCGGGGAACGGCGGCAGGGCCCAGCGCAGCTCCGTGGTCGGCACGGTGCCGGACGGCGCGGTCGTCGAGGACGTGGCAACGGCCACGCCCGTGGGGGAGAGGGTCAAGGTGCCCGCCGTGCCGGGGAAGGCGCCGGGGAAGACCACGAGGGCAGAGGTGGTGGCCCCCTCGGTCAGCTCGTCGGCATAGAGCTCGCCGTCGACGGTGTCAGGGCCGACCGGAAGCAACGCGGTGCCGGGCGGCGTGTCCTCGGGCGCAGGGGTGAACGACGGGACCCACGTGGACGGGTCGCTGCTGCTCGGATCGTCAGTCTCCAGCTCCACGAGGTACTGCACCGAACCGTCGAAGTCGCGGTGGCCGAGCGACGTGTGTCCCTTCACGTCGTCGATCTCCTCGGTGGGTGTGTCGATTGCCATGAACAGCTGGGACACCGGGTACGGGAGGTCGTCGAGGCGGTAGTCGACCAGCCGCATGGCATCGCCGTCACCCTCGAAGGTGAGGTCGACGATGAAGGTCGAGGGTGAGGTCTCGACCGTGGTGTCCGTGTTCTCGGCGGCGACGGTGGTGGTCGTGGCCACGGGACCCGGGCGGAACGAGAGCTCGACGAAGCCGTCGGCGGTCCACGCGTCGCCGTCGGTCGGGGTCAGATCGTCGATCTGGACCCGCACGTTCGGTGAGTCGACCGACGGGACCTGGTAGCCGGAGTCCTGCGCCGCGTCGATCGAGTTCACGCCCTCGGCCCAGTCGATCGCCAACGAGGCCGAGCCCGAGGAACGATCGCGGGCACGGTCGTAGTCGTTGATCGCCTGTGCCTGGAAGTAGGCGACGGCGACGGTCTTGGCCGCAGCCAGGCGCTCCTGGTCGGACACGGTGGTTCCCGGTGTGGTTCCGGTGGCCGGGACCGTGGACGCCGCCGACTCGGGCGGTGAGTCCGAGCTGCTGCACGAGATGAGCAGTGGTGCGAGACCGATCGCCGCCAACACGGCGGTTGATCGGATCAGGTGGCGCGAGCGCGCGGGTGGGTTCATGGATCGCCTTTCGAGAGAGCGGCCGGCGACCTCCCGTGGCGCCGGCTCGGTGGGCGCGTCGACGTGATCGTCGCTCGCATCCCGCCGCGTCCCTACCCCGCAACCAGCGCGTCCATGCCGTCATCGCCGCGAGGATCCGACCGTCACGGCCGTCGATCGCTCAGGTGGTCGAGGCGGGTTGCTCGTAGGTCCACCGGTACGTGGCGGCCTCGAGCGAGGTGCCGTTGGTGCCGAACGTGGCGCAGAAGCCGATGACGCAGCTGATCGGACCGTAGGTGGCCGGACCGGGTGTCCTCGGCGCGGTGTACCAGCCGTGATGTTGTACGTCACGGCCAACTGATCGTTGACCGAGCCGTCGACGGTGCCGTAGCTCGTGGCGATGCATTCGAGCGCGTCGCCTCTCGTTCGAGCACGGCGTCCAGAAGCCCGATCCGTTGATCTTCCGCCTCGCGCTCGATGCTCTGGGAACGGAACCCGAAAGGACGCTCATGGTCGGCGACCGAGCATCACACGACGGCGCTGCCTCCGACCTCGGGATCGACACCCTCATCCTTCCCGCAAACGGTCGAGCGACCAGACGAACGCGCCTCGTTCCGGCTGTCTCGATGCTCGTCGACTGATCAGGGTTCGGCGCTGCGGCCGGACGCGCCGGCGTACACCTGGATCTGCCAGCCGTGCGTGCCCCGCTTGCGGGCGGTCCCCGTCACGGCTTCGACCCGGGGTTCCGTCGGCCGCGTCGGTGTCAACGGGGTGTCGAACGAGTCTGACCGGTGGACCCTCTGGAACGAAGGCCCAGGTCAGATGTGGTCGGGGTGGGGAGATTCGAACTCCCGGCCTCCTGCTCCCAAAGCAGGCGCGCTAACCAAGCTGCGCTACACCCCGTCTCGGTGGACGCGTGAGCGTAGCGGAGCCCGAACCCTCGACCGGAACCCGCCGATGGCGACCGTGGGGCACCCGGGGCGGCGGCGGACGCGTCGCTCCGGCTCCTGCGTGCATCGGTCTCCGCCGGCTCGTCCAGCTCGACATCGGGGTGTCCCGGCACGCGTCGCGACCGACCGGCGGGTGTCGTCTCCCGTGCGGTCGAGATCCCGGGGATCAGCGGACGACGACCGGCTAGGGTCGCTCCCACAATCGGGAGAGGTCGAGGCGGCACCGGGCGCGGGCTCTGGTACGCGACTGCTCCTCTGGCGGAAGAAGGTCACGACATGCGACGACCCACCATCGGTTCCCGAGCGACGATCGCGTCGCTCGCCCTGTGCCTGGGAGCGGCGCTCGCCGTTCCGATGGTCGCGGTTCCCGGCGCCGGTGCGCAGCAGCCGCCGACCGACCCGCCCGCGTCCACGAGTTCGCCCGACGGCGGCAAGGACCGGCTGAGCTGGGCGCTGGCCGGGCTCGCCGATGCCCCGGCGGCTCGATCGAGCGAACCGGCCAGCGCGGCGACCACCCAGGCCACGCTCGCCGAGCGGAGCCTGCCCACCACCGGCGCCGGGGCGATCATGGTGCGCTCCGACGGCGGGGTCGTCGTCAACGTGAGCGTCGCCGCCGCCGATGACGCCACCGTCGCTGCCATCGAAGCCGCCGGCGCAACCATCGGGACGGTCAGTGTCGAGTACCGCACCGTCACCGTCACGGTCGCCGTCGCCAACCTCCGTTCGTTGGCCGACGCCCCCGGGGTCCTCGCCGTCGTCGAGGTGCCCACCCCCCAGACCAGCTCCAACGCGGATCCCGCGACGGCCGATCCGGCCACGCCGGCTCCCACCACCAACGCGGTGAACTGCGCCACCAACCCCACCGGCATCAAGTCCGAGGGCGACGCCCAGCTCAGCGCGGCGACCGCCCGCGCCGCATCGTCGGTCAACGGCGCCGGTGTGAAGATCGGCGTCATCTCCGACACGTACGACAAGGTCAGCAGCCCCACGAGCGCAGCGAGCGACGTCGCCGCGGCGGAGTTGCCCGGGGCCACCAACCCGTGTGGCAACACCACCAACGTGCAGGTGATCAACGCCGGCCCCACGTCGGGCGGTTCCGACGAGGGTCGGGCCATGGCCCAGATCGTTCACGATCTGGCCCCAGGGTCGCCGCTGGCGTTCTCGTCGGCGTTCACCAGCGACACCGACTTCGCCCAGCAGATCCGCAACCTCCAGTCGACGGGTTCGAAGGTGATCGTCGACGACGTCAGCTACTACAACGAGCCCTTCTACCAGGACGGCCCCATCGCCAAGGCGGTCGACGACGTCACCGCCGCCGGGGTCACCTACTTCTCCTCGGCCGGCAACAGCACCCCCCAATGGGTACCCGACGGCGGAAGCTACGAGGCCATGAGCTTTCGGAGCACCGCCTGCCCGGCCGCTCTCTTGGGGAACGGCTACAACGGCTGTCACGATTACGACGCCGGTGCCGGCGTCGACAACGGCAACCTCATGGCCATCCCCGCCAACGCCATCCTGCGCACGACGCTCGGTTGGAACGAGCCCATGTACGGGGTCACCACCGACCTCGACTACTTCCTCATCGACGGCTCGAACGGCTCGGTCCTCGCCGCGTCCAGCTCCGCCAACTCGGCCACCGGTTCACCGGTCGAGGTCATCGCCTGGCAGAACACCTACGGCCTCACCAAGAACGTGTCGCTGGTCGTCGCCCGGTTCGGCGAGAGCGCCACCGGCACCCCTCGGCTCAAGACCATCGTGCACCGCAACCCGGCCACCTCCGTCGAGTGGCGCGGGGGCACCGTGCAGGGCACCGACGTCGCCGGCCCCACCGTCTTCGGGCACAACGCGATGCTCGCCGCCGGTTCGATCGCCGCCGTTCCGTACTACGACGCCAACACCATCGAGGACTTCTCGTCCCGTGGGCCGGCCACGTACTGCTGGCAGCCGGTGAACGGCCTCGTCCCGTCGCCGGCAATGTCGTGCCAGACCAAGAACCTCGACGTCGCCGCCACCGACGGCGTCAGCAACTCGTTCTTCGGCAGCGGCGGATCGCCGTGGCGCTTCTACGGCACGTCGGCGTCAGCGCCGCACGCGGCGGCCATCGCCGCCCTCCAGGTGCAGAAGGAGCCGTGTCGAACCCCGGCTCAGATCCTCGCAGCGCAACGCGCGTCGGGTGTCGCCTTCGGCGGGTTCACGATCAAGGACTACGGCTCCGGACGCGTCACCGCCACCACCGCCATCACCGGTTTGGCGCCGTGCAACCCCCCGACCAAGCCCGGTGCGCCCACCGGGGTGACCGCCGTGGCGGGGAACACGCAGGCCACGGTGACGTGGGTCGCGCCGGCCAGCGCCGGCAGCTCACCGATCACCAGCTACACGGTGACGTCGTCGCCCAGTTCGAAGACGTGCACGACTGGGGGTTCACTGACGTGCACGGTGGCAGGTCTGACCAACGGCACGCCGTACACGTTCACGGTCAAGGCCACCAACGCGGTGGGAACCGGCCCTGCGTCGGCGCCGTCGGCACCGGTCACACCGTCGACCACCACCGCTCCCGGTGCGCCGAGGAACGTGAGTGCGGTAGCGGCCAAGCAGCGCGCGTCGGTGTCGTGGGCGGCGCCGACCTCCAACGGCGGTTCGGCGGTCACCGGCTACACGGTGACGTCGTCGCCGGGCGCCAAGGTCTGCACCACCAGCGGCACGCTGTCGTGCACCGTGTCGGGTCTCACCGCAGGGACGAGCTACACGTTCTCGGTGAAGGCCACCAACGCGATCGGGACGGGCCCGGCATCGGCGGCCTCGAACGCCGTCGTTCCCTGGGACGGTTCGGGCTTCCACCCGGTGACACCGGCCCGCATCTTGGATTCACGCCAGCCGGACAACGGGTTCTCCGGCAAGGTCGTCTACCCGGGCAGCAAGTCGTTGCAGGTCACCGGGCGGGGCGGCGCGTCGAACGTGCCCGCCAACGCCACGGCGGTGGTGATGAACGTCACGGTGGCGGACGCGACCGCGGAGTCGTTCCTCACCGTCTACCCGACCGGCACCCCGAAGCCGAACGCCTCGAACCTCAACTTCGGTGCCGGTCAGATCATCCCGAACCTGGTCACCGTCAAGCTCGGCACCGGCGGCAAGGTCGAGTTCGCGAACGCCGCCGGTGGTACCAACGTGATCGCTGACGTCGTCGGCTACTACGACGACGGCACCACCCCGGGTGATCTGTTCACCGGCATCACACCGGTCCGTCTGCTCGATTCGCGAACCAGCAACGGCGGGTGGAACTCTCCGCTACCGGCCGGCCCGGGCCGTGATCTGGTGGTGCGCAAGCCGGGGAACGGCCTCGGCGTGCCGGCCACGGCCACCGCGGTGGTGGCCAACGTGACCGTCACCGGTGGCACGGCGCAGAGCTTCGTGTCGGTGTGGCCGTCGGGCGAGGTCCAGCCCGGGGTGTCGAACCTCAACCTCCTGCCCGGTCAGACCATCCCGAACCTGGTGACGGTCAAGATCGGAACCAACGGCGCCATCAAGATCGCCAACCAGGCAGGCAGCGTCGACGTCATCCTCGACGTGGTCGGGTACTTCGATCCGACCAGCGGGTCACGCTTCCACGCCTTGGCGCCCAACCGCATCCTCGACACCCGAACCAACAAGGGCCTCTCCGGGCCGCAGGGCCAGGGGATCCAACGGGCGCTGAACGTGGCCGGCGCGGCCGGCACGAACGTGCCCGCCGGGGCGACGGGTCTGGTGGCCAACGTCACCGTGGCCGACGGGACCGCCGAGAGCTTCGTGTCGGTGTATCCGGGCAACGTCCCCCGACCGAACCCGTTCTCCAACCTGAACTTCGGACCCAACCAGGTCATCCCCAACCTCACCGCCGTCGGCATCGCACCGAACGGCACGGTGAACTTCTACAACCACGTCGGCAGCACCGCGCTCATCGCCGACGCGGTCGGCTACTACGCCGCGACCTGACCGTGCGGCGGGCGTCCGGTCGTGTCTCGCCACTCGCGTACACGCCTGACGTTCGCCGCCACGGCCGTTCCGGAGCCAGCGCCGACGTGGATGACCGGGCACCTCCGTGGGACCGGTACACTCCGGCCCCTGTGAGAACCTCAGTCGAGCCCCTCGAGGGCAACAAGGTGAAGGTATCCGTCGCGGTCGACGAGCAAGAGTTCGACAAGGCCATCGACGCCGCCTTCAAGAAGCTGTCCAGGGAGGTCCGGATCCCGGGCTTCCGTCCCGGCAAGGCCCCGCGCCGCGTCCTGGAGGCCCGCATCGGCCCCGAGGTCGGTCGCAGCCAGGCGCTGCAGGACTCGATCCCCGAGTTCTACGCCAAGGCGGTCACCGAGCACGAGGTCGACGTCATCGCCGCCCCCGAGCTCGAGGTCACCGAGGGCGAGGAGTCGGGACCCGTCTCGTTCGAGGCGGTGGTCGAGGTCCGTCCGGTGGTGCTGGTGCCCGGCTACGGCAGCCTGCGGGTCACGATCGATTCGATCGAGCCCGACGAGGAGCAGGTGGCCGAGCAGCTGCAGCGGCTCCGCACCCAGTTCGGCGAGCTCACCGACGTCGACCGGCCCGCCGAGGAGGGCGACTTCGTCACCATCGACATCGCCGGCTCCCAGGACGGCGAACCGATCGCCCAGCTCACCGCCGAGGACTACCTCTACGAGGTCGGCTCGGGTGGCATCCTGCCCGAGGTCGACGAGCACCTGGTGGGTGCCACCACCGGGGCCACGCTCGAGTTCGACGCCGCCTTCCCCGGCGCCACGCCGTCGGCAACCGACGACGACGAGTCGGACGACGACGACGACTCCGACGACGACGACGACTCCGACGACGACACGCCGCCCGGTCTGCAGTTCGAGGTCACGGTCAAGGACGTCAAGGAACGGATCCTGCCCGACCTCGACGACGAGTTCGCCAGCGAGGCGTCCGAGTTCGAGACGCTCGCCGAGCTCGAGGACGACCTGCGCAACCGCTCGGTCGCGGTGAAGAAGACCCAGGCGCAGATGGCGTTGCGCGAGAAGACCGGTGAGGTCCTCTCGGAACTGGTCGAGGACGACATCCCCGATCCGCTCATCGCCCAGGAGATGAACCAGCGCCTCCAGGACCTGTCGATGCGGCTCGAGGCGCAGGGCCAGAAACGCGACAACTGGATAGCCATGTCGGGGAAGGAGGCCGACGAGGTCGTGGGCGAGAGGCGCCAGCCGGCCACCCCCCCGGTTCGCGTCGTACATGCCCCGGCTGGC
>JBBSTY010000126.1:0-12743 GCA_038235385.1 Acidimicrobiales bacterium
CCATGTCGGTGACACTACCCTGCAGGCCCGGGCCGCCGATCGCCCCCGACCGTCGGTCTCGGTCGGATCCGGCCGGGTCCCGCGACCCCGTCGTCCCGGCGAGGGCGTGTTCGACACCAGGCCTTCAGCGGAACTTCACGACGCCGGCGCGCCCCGGCCTAGCCCGCGCGTCGTCGGTGGTCGCGACGTCGAGGGCCGCAGCGGTCGCGGTGAGCGTGCCGTCGCCGGCGGCCACCTGGACGATCGCCGGCACCTCGACGGAGCGGGCCAGCAGGGCCAGGGCTATGGGCGCCGAGCGGACCGGCGACCAGCTCACGCTCGTGATGGTCCCGACCGCCTTGCCGCCATCGGTGACCTCGGCGCCCACCTCGGGCGCGGATGGCGCGCCGGCGAGCACGAGCGACCGGACCTGGCGCGGCACGTTGTTGCCTCGTGAGTCGACCCGGGCCACCAGTTCCTGGCCGGTGTAGCAGCCCTTGGTGAAGCTGACCGACGCGGCGAGGACGGCCTGTCCGGCTTCGGCCGGGATGGTGCGGTCGGTCAGCTCCGCACCCATGGCCGGCACCCCGGCTTCGATGCGCACGACCTCAGCCGCCGCTGGATCCACCTGGGGCACGGGCGGCAGCCACTCGGCACCGTCGGCGAGGAACACGTCGAACCCGGCCACACCAACCTCGGACGGGACCGCGATCGCGACGGCGACGTCGGGCCCCGGCTGCATCGTGTGGAGGGCCGTGGCCTCGTCGGCACCGCCCCGCACGGCGATGACGGACGGGCCCCCGGCGGCGAGACGCTCGACGATCTCGAGCTTCATCCGCAGCAGGAACCGGCGCAGCCGCGCCACGACGGCCTCACCCCAGCCCGCCTCGACGTCGAGGGCGAAGGCTTCCGACCCGATCCGGGTGACTCGCAACCAGGCCGTGACCTTGCCGTCGGGTTGGAGCAGGAACGACGGGCTGCTCGCACCCTCGGCGAGACCGACGACATCCTGGCTCAGCTGGCCCTGCAGGTAGCTCCCCGCGTCGGGCCCGGTCACCAGCACGAGGTCGCGCGACCGCTCGAACCAGCCACCGGTGCCCCGCAGCGCGTCGTAGCTGGCGGTCAGATCACCGGTGAGATCGAGCGGGTCGGCCATGGCGCCACCCTACCGAGGGGGCCCGTCGATCCCCATCACCTCGTCCGCCACCGCCGGCGGGTCGTGGCCTCGCTCGTGGTGAGGAGGGGCGGCTGGTCAGCTCGACGGTGGCGGCGCCGCGGCCCGGCGGGCAGCGGTCATGCGGCGAGCGCCCGGTACTGCGGCGAGGAGAGCGCGTGCCTTGTTGTGGCACTCGAGATCCTCCAGTTCGGGCACGGAGTCGGCAACCACACCCGCGCCTGCCTGCACCGCCGCACGCCCGTCGGGACCGACCACCAGCGTGCGGATGGCGATGGCGGTGTCGATGTTGCCCGAGAAGTCGAGGTAGCCGACCACACCGGCGTACGGGCCCCGCTTGACGGGTTCGAGCTCGTCGATGATCTCCATGGCCCGCACCTTCGGGGCACCCGACACCGTTCCCGCGGGCAGGGTCGCCCGCAGCACGTCGATCGGCGTGCGCCCCGACGCGAGCTCGCCGGACACCTGCGACGTGAGGTGCATCACGTGGCTGTACCGCTCGAGCACCATCATCTCATCGACCTGCTCGGTGCCGAACGTGACGACGCGCCCGACATCGTTGCGGGCGAGGTCGACGAGCATGACGTGCTCGGCGAGCTCCTTGGGGTCCTCGGACAGCTCGCCGCCGAGCCGTCGGTCCTCCTCGTCGGTCCGACCCCGACGGCGGGTCCCGGCGATCGGCCGCGAGATGACCCGGCCGTCGAGCAGCTGGACCATCGGTTCGGGCGACGACCCCACGAGGGTCACCTCGGGGAACCGGACGAGGTACATGTAGGGGCTCGGGTTGACCTGACGCAGCACCCGATAGAAGTCGAACGGGTCGGCATCGAGGTCGAAGTCGAACCGCTGCGAGAGGACGACCTGGAAGATGTCGCCGGCGAGGATGAGCTCCTTGGCCGCCGCCACCGCGCCCTGGTAGCCAGAGGTGCCGGTTGGCGAGGTGACCTCGGGCAACGGATCGTCGGGGTCGGGGGGCTCCACGAGGGGCTCGTCGAGCGGTGAGGCGCCGTCGGCGGCCAACCGGTCGAGCCGGGCGAGCGCGTCGTCGTAGATCCGATCGAGCTCGGCGGAAGGTGCGCCGACGGGTACGAAGGCGTTGGCGATCAGCGTGACCCGCTGGCGGAAGTGGTCGAACGCCGCCAACTCGCCGATGACCGACAACATGGCGTCCGGGTAGCCGGTGTCGTCGACCGGCACGTCCTCGAGCCGCTCGACCTCGCGGACGACGTCGTAGCCGAGGTAGCCGACGAGGCCACCGTGGAGCGGAGGGAGCTCGTCGAGCTGCGGCGACCGGTAGTGCTCGAGGAGGTCCTCGACCGCCACGAGGATCCCGGCGTCGAGCCGGACGCTCGCGGGGAGATCGCCGGTGACCACCACCACGCCGTCACGAGCGACGAGCGTGGCCGCCGGCCGGCGGCCGAGGAACGACCATCGGCTCCAGCGTTCAGCGTGCTCCACCGATTCGAGGAGGAACCCGGGCTCGTCGTTGCGGCACAACCGGGCGAACGCCGCGACCGGCGTGATCAGATCGGCCACCAGCTCGCGCCACACCGGCACGACCGTGTACTCGGCGGCGAGCGTGTGGAAGTCCTCGCGGGACGGACTGGGCATGGATCCTCCGGGTGGACTCGACCGGCTCGGGAACGGCGGCTCTCGTGACCGAGACCTCCGCAGCGCGTCGGCCGCGGATCGTGCGGTTCAGCTCGTGGGGCTCGCCGTCGACTCGTCGGCCCCGAAGCGGCGGAAGAAGCACGAGTACTCCCCGGTGTGGCAGGCACCGTTGCCCTCCTGCTCCACCACGAAGAGCAAGGTGTCCCCGTCGCAGTCGTAGGACGCCTCGCGGACGTACTGGCGATCGCCGGATGTCTCGCCCTTGCACCAGTACTCCTGGCGCGATCGGCTCCAGAACCAGGTGCGACCGGTCTCGAGGGTCTTGCGGAGGGACTCGTCGTTCATCCAGGCCATCATCAGGATCCGACCGGTGCCCTCCTCCTGGATGATGGCGGGAACCAGGCCGTCGGCGTTGAAGCTGACGAGCGCGAGCTGCTCGGGAACGATGGCGACGGGGGTGGTGGCCGGCATGACGAGCCATCGTAGGGCCTGGCCTCGGAGGTCCGAAACGCCATCGGTGCCGCACGACGGGATCAGCGCAACGACGGGATCAGCGCAACGATGGGATCAGAGGTAGAGGCCGGTGCTGCCTTCGGCGAGGCGGGGTGACGCCACCGCGTGCATGTCGCGCTCGCGCAAGATGATGAGATCCTCGCCCCGGACCTCGACCTCGTAGCGGTCCTCCGGGTTGAACAGCACCTGGTCACGCTCCTCCACCGAGCGCACGTTCGGTCCGACCGCAACGACCTCCGCCCAGGTGAGACGCTTGCCCATCTGCGCCGTCGCGGGAATCAGGATCCCGCCGTTGGAGCGCCGCTCGCCCTCGGCCCCACCCATGCGCACGAGGATCCGGTCGTTCAACATCTTGATCGGCATCTTGTCGATGCGCCCCATGGCCGACGGATCGCGCTCGGCGGGACGCAACCCTTCGGCGGGAGACGTCGGAGCCGGTTCTGCGGCCTCCCCGGGCTCCCCGGCCTCGCTGGTGGCGCCGGTTGCGGGCGTGGCGGCGGTTTCGATGGTCACGGTCCGACGGTACCGTTCCGACACGTGACCGATGACATCGACGATGCACCCGCGATGACCCAACCGCAGCTCGTCACCACGGCCGACGGGCACGGGCTCGAGGGCGAGACCCGGGTGCCGACCCATCCGATCGGCGCCGCGGTGCTGGCGCACCCGCACCCCGAACAGGGTGGCTCGATGCGGTCGCTGGTGACGAGCGAGCTCTTCCGGACCCTCCCGGAGCGAGGGGTGGCGGTCATCCGCTTCAACTTCCGCGGCGTCGAACGCTCCGAGGGCACCTACGACGCCGGCCACGGCGAGCAACACGACATCGTCGCCGCCATCGACACGATCACCTCGCTCATCGGCGAGATCCCCCTCGTCCTGGCCGGCTGGTCGTTCGGCGCCGACGTCTCGCTCGCGGTCGTCGACGCTCGGGTCGCCGGGTGGTGCGTGGTCGCGCCGCCCCTACGGATCCTGCGGGCCGACGAGCTGCTCGCCGGACCCGATCCGCGTCCGAAGCGGCTGATCGTCCCCGAGCACGACCAGTTCCGGCCGCCCGACGGCGCACGGTCCTACGTCGAGGACTGGGTCAACACCGAGGTCGCCGTCATCGCCGGCGGCGACCACTTCCTCGCCGGTCGAACCGGCCAGGTCACCGACCACATCGTCGACTTCCTCGAGGGGCTCGGCGGCACCCGGTCCTGATCGTCGCGTCCGAACAGCTCGACCCGACCAGGCACGCGCTAGACGGGCGGACGGACCGACACGCCGGCGGCGGCGAGGTGCTCCTTGGCCTCGGCGATGGTGTGCTCACCGAAGTGGAAGATCGACGCCGCGAGCACCGCATCGGCATGGCCGACCACGATGCCGTCGACGAGGTGGTCGAGCGTGCCGACGCCACCCGACGCGATCACGGGAACGGTGACGGCGTCGGCCACCATCGCGGTGAGCCCGAGCTCGAAGCCGTCCCGGGTGCCGTCGCGGTCCATCGAGGTGAGGAGCAGCTCGCCGGCTCCCAGGTCCTGTGCCTGTCGGGCCCAGGCGACCGCGTCGAGATCGATCGGGGTGCGACCCCCGTGGCTGTACACCCGGTAGCCCGACGCGGTGGCGGGGAAGGGATCGTCGTCACGCACCGTCCGAGCGTCGATGGCGACCACGCAGCACTGGCTGCCGAACTCGGCGGCGATCTCTCCGATGAGGTCGGGCCGGTCGATCGCGGCGGTGTTGATCGACACCTTGTCGGCTCCGGCCCGGAGCAGGCGGCGAGCGTCCTCGACGCTGCGGATCCCGCCGCCGATGGTGAAGGGGATGAACACCTGCTCGGCCGTGCGCCGCACCACCTCGACGATCGTGTCGCGCTGATCGCTCGATGCCGTGATGTCGAGGAACACCAGCTCGTCGGCGCCCTCGGCGTCGTAGCGCGCCGCCAACTCGACCGGATCGCCGGCATCTCGCAGGTCGACGAAGTTGACGCCCTTGACCACCCGGCCGTCCGTGACATCGAGACAGGGGATCACCCGGGCGTTGCGCATCCGGCGACGCTACCGCCCCGCGCGCGGAACGCCGCAGCGAGATCGCCCGCCCGCCGCCCGCACCCGGTTCACGGATCCGGTTCACGGATCCGCCGGTCGGTCGACGCCCGGTAGCGTGACGGCCGTGTTCCGACCGTGCATCGATCTCCACCAGGGTCAGGTCAAGCAGATCGTCGGCGGGACCCTCGGCGAGGACCGCGAGACCGTCACCAACTTCGTCGCCGCGCACCCGGCTGGGTGGTTCGCGGCTCGGTACCGCGACGACGCGCTGCCCGGCGGCCACGTGATCATGCTCGGACCGGGCAACGAGGACGCTGCCCGCGAGGCGCTGGCGGCCTACCCCGGTGGGATGCAGGTGGGCGGGGGGATCACCTCGGCCAACGCCACGGCATGGCTCGACGCGGGCGCCTCGCACGTGATCGTCACCTCGTGGCTCTTCCCCGCTGGTCGTCTGGACGACGATCGACTCGACGCGATGGTCGACGCCGTCGGCCGGGATCGGCTGGTCATCGACTTGAGCTGTCGTCGCCGCGACGACGAGTACGTGGTGGTCACCGATCGGTGGCAGACGTTCACCGACGTGGTCGTGGACGCCCCCACCGTCGCCGAGCTGGAACGGCACGCCGCCGAGCTGCTCGTGCACGGCGTGGACGTCGAAGGTCTCACCCAGGGCATCGATGCGGATCTCGTCCAGCGGCTGGGCTCCATGGTCACCATCCCCACGACCTACGCGGGCGGGGCCCGAAACCTCGACGACCTCGATCTCGTCGAGCGGCTGGGCGGCGGACGCCTCGACCTCACGATCGGCTCGGCGCTCGACCTGTTTGGCGGAACCGGTGTCCGCTACGCCGACGCCGTGACGTGGAACCGACGCCGGTCGATCACCGGTTGAGCTGGGCCGTCCCGACCGTCAGCCGGAGCACGCCGTGACCGTGCGCCGTCGGGACCACCCGGAGGTTGCTCAGGGGTTGCGGTCGGCGAGACCGACGAAGTTGGCGAGGATGGCGAGGCCGGTGCGGCCGGACTTCTCGGGGTGGAACTGGGTGGCGTGCACGTTCTCCCGCTGGACGGCCGCCGGTACCGAGCCGCCGTAGTCGCATGTGGCGGTGGTGATGCCTGAGTCCTCGGCCACGAACGAGTGCACGAAGTACACCCACGCAGGATCGTCGAGACCGTCGAAGAGCGGTGACGGACGCACCACGTCGAGCGTGTTCCACTGCATCTGCGGTCGTTTGACGGTGTCGGGGAGCCGTCGGATGGTCCCGGGGAGCACCCCCAGGCCGGGGATCCCCGGAGATTCCTCCGAAGCCTCGTACAGGAGCTGCATGCCGACGCAGATGCCGATGAACGGTCGACCCGACGCCGCTGCCTCGTGCGCGAGCTCGTCGATGCCGGCGGAACGGATCGCCTCCATGCACCGGCCGAACGCGCCGACGCCGGGGAGCACCACCGCCGCCGCATCGCGCACGAGTGCCGGATCCGAGGTCAGCCGTGCGTCCGCGCCGACGTGCTCGAGTGCCTTCTGCGCCGAGCGCAGGTTGCCGATCCCGTAGTCGAGCACGGCGACCAGGGTCACGGCCGGGCCTGTCGACGTCGACGCGCCGCCGTGGTGGTGACCGGGATCGGGATGAGAGCCGGGGCGGGACGCGGGGTGCGATCACCGGCCGATCGGGAGGTCGACGGAGCGATCGGCCCACGGAGCCACCCGACGAGACGGCCGATCGCGTCGCGCACGACGGCGATCACAGGGTCCCCTTGGTGGACGGGATGGCGGTGCCTTCCACCCGCACGGCATCGCGCAGGGCTCGGGCGACCGCCTTGAACGACGCCTCCAGGAGGTGGTGGGTGTTGCGCCCCCGGATCGAGGTGATGTGGAGGGTGATGGCCGCGGAGGTCACGAAGGCGCGCCAGAACTCCTCCATCAGCTGCGGATCGAACGGCGGGGTGCCCAGGATCTTCTCGCCGGGGAAGTCGATCTCGTAGTGCAGGTACGGACGGCCCGACAGGTCGAGGGCGACATCGATGAGCGCTTCGTCGAGGGGCACCCGGTTGGATGCGAACCGACGGATGCCCGCCTTGTCGCCGATCGCCTCGCGGAACACCTCACCGAGCAGGATGCCGACGTCCTCGACGGTGTGGTGCGCGTCGATCTCGAGGTCACCGGTCGCCGCGATCGACAGGTCGAACCCACCGTGGCGACCGATCTGGCCGAGCATGTGGTCGTAGAACGGGATGCCGGTGACGACCTCGACCGCTCCCGAGCCGTCGAGGTCGAGCTCGATCGTGATGTTGGTCTCCTTGGTGACCCGGCTCCTGGACGCGGAGCGGCGGGTGGCGTTGGGGTGGGTCACGTGAGGATCTCCGAGAGGGCGGCGAGGAACGAGTCGTCCTCGGGGGTGGTTCCGATGGTGAGGCGCAGGCATCCGTCGAGTCGAGGCCATGACGCGCAGTTGCGCACCAGCACCGACCGTTCGAGCAAGGCGTGCCAGACGGCATCGCCGTCGAGCTCCGTCGGGCGGAAGAGGATGAAGTTGGCACCCGAGGGCCAGACGTCGACGGGCAGATCGACGAGGGCGGCCTGCACCCGGCCCCGCTCCTCGACGAGGGCGGCCACGCGCTCGTTCATCTCGTCGACGTGGTCGAGCGCGAGCGTTCCGGCGAGCTGCTTGAACGCATCGAGGTGGTAGGGAAGCACGACCTTCTCGAGGTCCTCGACCACCCAGGACGGACCGACGAGGTACCCGAGTCGGGCTGCGGCCATCGACCAGGTCTTGGAGAACGTGCGGGTGACCACCAGCGGAACGGCCTCGCTCACGAGCTCCAGCGCCGACCACGGGGCGAACTGCCCGTAGGCCTCGTCGACCACGAGCAGTCCGTCGATGCCGGTGACCAGGTCGACGACCTCGCGGACCGTGTGCTCCGATTCGACCACACCGGTGGGGTTGTTCGGCGAGCAGAGGAAGCTCACCGAGGGACGGGCCGCGGCGACCACGCGCCGCACCTCGTCGAGGTCGGTGCTGAAGTCGGCCGAGCGCTCGCCGGTGGCGACCTGGGTTCCCGTGACCCGGGCGATGTGGCTGTGCAGCGCGTAGGTGGGTTCCCACACCGCCGCCGTTCGTCCGGCGCCGCCGTAGGCCAGCAGCACCGACTGCAGCACCTCGTTCGATCCGTTGGCGACGAAGACCTGCTCGGGGCCGACCCCGTGCTGCGCCCCGATCGCCGAGCGCAGCTCGAGAGCGGACCGGTCGGGGTAGCGGTTCCAGTCGATCGACGCCGACGCCCGGGCGAGGTCGTCGAGCCAGCCCTGCGGGGGCGGGAACGGCGACTCGTTGGTGTTCAGCCGCACGTCGACGTCGATCTGCGGTGAGTGGTACCCGTCCATGAGCGCGACGTCGTCGCGAGGTTCGATGGTCATGGCTGCTGCTCGCGGCGGAGCGTGATCGACTGCGCGTGCGCGTCGAACCCCTCCGCACGGGCGAGGATCTCGACGGTCGGCGCCACGCGCTCGAACCCGGCGCGATCGACGGTGATCACGTGCACCTGCTTGACGAAGTCGTCGACGGTCAGCGCTGAACCGAACCGGGCGGACCCATAGGTGGGCAGCACGTGGGAGGGACCCGCGACGTAGTCGCCGATCGACGCGGGCGAGAGCGGCCCGCAGAAGACCGCACCGGCGTGGCGGACCAGCGGCACCAGCGATTCGGGATCCTCGTTCATGAGCTGGAGGTGCTCGGGTGCGATCAGGTTGGCCACCTCGATCGCCTGCTCGGGCGAGTCGACCAGCACGGCGTAGCCGCCGTCGGCGAAGGTCGATTCGATCTCGGCCCGCCGGGGCGAGGCGCGGACCAGCTCGACGATGGCGGCGTCGACGGCATCGGCCACCTCCGGTGACCAGGTGACGAGCCAGGCCAACCCGTTCGGCCCGTGCTCGGCTTGCACGATGACATCGATGGCGGCGAACGCGACGGGGGTCGTGGCATCGGCGATGACCACGATCTCGCTGGGTCCGGCGAAGGCCGACGGGATGCCGACGACCCCCGACACCTCTCGCTTGGCCACGGCCACGTAGACGTTGCCCGGGCCGCTGATCACGTCGACCGGCCGGATCGTGTCGGTGCCGTAGGCCATCGCGCCGATCGCCTGCGCGCCGCCGATGGCGTACACCTCGTCGACGTCGGCGAGGGCGGCCGCGGCCAGGACCGACGGAGCGACGGCCCCCGTGGCGCGATCAGGGGGGACGCAGAGCACGATCTCGGCGACCCCGGCCACCTTGGCCGGCACCGCGGTCATCAGCACGGTCGACGGGTAGGCGCCCCGTCCGCCCGGCACGTACACACCGGCGCGGTCCACGGGCACCGAGCGGCCGCGCACCACGATGCCATCTCGTTCAAAGGTGTGATCGGGACGGACCTGGGCCCGGTGGAACGCCTCGATCGAGTCCCGGGCGACGGTGAGGGCGCCGACCAGCTCGGGGTCGGCGCGGTCGAGCGCGGCCACCACGTCGGAGCGGGGGACCCGCAGCGATTCGAGGCGGACGCCGTCGACCGTCTCGGTGTACGCCCGGACGGCGTCGTCGCCGCGCTCGCGCACGTCGGCGAGGATCGCCTTCACGGCGGCGACAGGTTCGTCGCCACCACCGTCGGGACGGGGTAGGAGGGACCCGATGTCGGTCCGACCTCGCAGGTCGAGTCGGTTGAGCGCGGAGAAGGTCATGGACCCCCAAATCTAGGTGGCCCCGGGCCAGGGTCCTCACCGGATGGGGAGAGCGCCGCTCACCGTCGACGTCCGGGTGGGTACTGGCACGTCGGGTGGCGGCCACCTAGAACGGGACCGTGAGCAACCAACGCGCCCAACTCGATTCTGCCGCCACCACCATCGAGGACCTCATCACGCGGGTCGGTGCTGCGGCCGACGACTTCGAACAGGCGGGCGACGAGGCCGCTGCCGGGGACCTGTACGAGGTGGAGCGATCGCTGCGCGCCGCCCACCGGCGCCTGCTCGTCGTCGTCCGCCGGGTGGACTAGGGCTGTGCGCACGCGCCGACCTCGGCCGAAAACAAGGCCGGCGCCCTCCGAGGAGGGCGCCGACGGGGCGCCACTGGGCGGCGGATCCCAGATATGTCGCCTGCTACCAGGTGGCGGGAACCTGGCGCGCTCAGACTATACCCATCCCCTGGCGTTGAGAACCGGTGTCCACCCGATTATTTGGATGCCTTCGACGTGATCGCGCGCTCCGTGGGCGATTTCGGCACCGTCCGCTAGGACGAGCGCCACGCGCCGAGCGCTACACGGTGGACGATGGACAGAAGTCGTTGAGCACGCAGTCCTCGCAGCGCGGACGCCGGGCAACGCACACCGCCCGGCCGTGGAGGATGAGCCGGAGGCTGAACCGCCCTCGGTCGGCGGCCGGCACCATCGGGTCGAGGACGCGCTCGACCTTCACGGGATCGGTCTCGTCGGTGAGACCCAGCAGGCGCGCCAGTCGGCCGACGTGGGTGTCGACCGGAAGGCCGGGGAGGTCGAGCGCGACGCTGCGCACGACGTTCGCCGTCTTGCGTCCCACGCCCGGGATGGTCACGAGGTCGCGCATCGATGCGGGCACCTCGCCGTCGAAGCGGGTGACGAGCGCCTCGGCCATGCCCAGGAGGCTCCTGGCCTTGTTGCGGTAGAAGCCCGTCGACCGCACGAGCTCCTCGAGCTCGGTGAGGTCGGCGGCCGCGAGGTCGTGTGGTGTCGGGTAGGCGGCGAACAGGGCCGGGGTCACGAGGTTGACCCGCTCGTCGGTGGTCTGTGCCGAGAGGATGGTGGCGGCGAGCAGCTCGTAGGGGTTGCGATGATCGAGCGCACACAGCGCCACCGCGTCGCCCGGGTACTCGTGCCCCAAGCGCAGGTTGGTCTCGCGGGCCCGGCCCTTCGGCGTGCGCGGTCGCGTCATGGGTCCGACGTTAGGTGACCGGCCGTCGGCCGGCGACGGACCGCGCCGATCAGGTCGACGTGGCGTCCCGGTAGGCTCACGCCTCGTGCTCGACCTCCGCATCACGCCGGCTGCGGCGCACGACGAGGTGATGGCCACCGGCGCGGCGCAACGGCTGGTCAGCGGCGACCTGCTCGATCAGGCGATGTACGGCACCGCGCTGCTCGCCACCGTGCTCGACCACGCCCGCACGAGCGGCGCGTCCCGCCTCGAGCTCGAGGTCGACGACGCCGGCACGATCCACGACGACATGGCTGGAGCTCATGGCCTGACGCTGCGCCGCGAGCTCCTGCGGATGCAGTGCGACCTTCCCGTCGACGTGCCGTGGTCGCTCGAGGTCCGTGGCTTCCGGGTCGGCGCGGACGAACACGCCTGGCTCGAGGTCAACAACCGCGCCTTCGCGTGGCACCCCGAGCAGTCGAACATGACCATGGCGGCGCTGCTCGAACGGGAGTCCGAGCCGTGGTTCGACCCCGATGGGTTCCTGCTGCACGAGCGTGACGGTCGCCTCGCGGCGTTCTGCTGGACGAAGGTCCACGCCGACCAGCGGCCGCCGCTGGGAGAGATCTTCGTCATCGGGGTCGATCCGGACTTCCACGGCCAGGGGCTCGGTCGGCCGATGGTGCTCGCCGGTCTGGACCACCTGGCCCGGGCCGGGCTGCGCGACGGTCTCCTCTACACCGAGGCCGACAACGCCCCCGCCCTGGCGATCTACCGATCGCTCGGGTTCCAGACCGTGGCGCGGCATCGTTGGTGGTTCATCGATCTCCCCGGTCGACCCGGGAGCGACCGCGACACCGCGCCTGGGATCAGCTGACCCCGACGCCCAGCAACGAGCCGACGCCGAAGGTGACACCCGCCGCGACCGTGGCGATGAGCACCTGACGTCCGGCGGTGTACAGCCGGGACCGGCCGGTGAAGGTACCGAGCGCGAAGCCGATGATCGCGGCTCCCAGCACACCGAGGATCACCGATGCGATGATCGCCTCCCAGCCGTCGGTGAAGAACCACGGCAGCAGCGGCAGCAACGCGCCGACCGAGAAGGCGACGAACGACGAAGCCGCGGCCTGCCACGGCGACCCGAGCGATTCGGGGTCGATGCCGAGCTCCTCACGCGCATGGGCATCGAGGGCGCGGTCGGGATCGCTCATCACCTCTTCGGCCATCATCCGTGCGGTGTCGGGCTCGATGCCGCGGTTCTCGTAGATCTCGGTGAGCTCGGCCGTCTCGAAGTGGGGGTGGTGGTGGATCTGGAGACGTTCGATCTCGAGCTCGCGCTCGAAGAGCTCGGTCTGGGCCCGCATGGAGACGTACTCGCCGGCCGCCATCGAGACGGCACCGGCGACGAGTCCGGCGATCCCGGCCAGGCGCACGAAGCTCCCGGTGGGGTTCGCGCCGGCGACACCGAGGATGAGCGACACGTTCGACACCAGCCCGTCGCTCGCCCCGAACACCGATGCCCGCGC
>JBBSTY010000127.1:0-12515 GCA_038235385.1 Acidimicrobiales bacterium
CGCAGCCCACGACGTCGGTGCTGGTGTAGACACGGAAGCGACGGCCCATCAGCTCCGACTGCAGCGTCCCGCACAGCGACGGATCAGGGATCGCGACCACCGTCGCCGTGGGCTGCCCGGCGGCGACCTCGTGCGCGAGGTTGGGTCCGGACATGACGCCCAACCGTGAAGGATCGTGACCGGCGAGAGCCCGGCCGAGGATCTGCGTCGGCCGCAACAAGGTGTGCTGCTCGATGCCCTTGGCCAGGCTGAGGATGGCGAGGTCGACCGGAACCAGGTCGGCCATGCGCTCGGCCACATCACGGACGTGCTGTGCGGGGACGGCCACGACCAACAGCTCGCGATCCTCGATCGCGGCGTTCAGGGAGGTGGATGCCCGGAGCGCGGGAGCCAGCGGGACGCCGGCGAGGAAGACCGGGTTCTCGTGGCGATGCGACACGGCTTCGGCCACCTCGGGTTCGCGTGCCCAGAGCACCGTGTCGTGGCGGTCGGCGAGCATCGACGCGAACGTCGTTCCCCACGATCCGGCTCCGATCACGCCGATCCTCATGCCGACAGGGTACCGCTCCGGCGCGACCGCTCCGAGGGAAGCCGAGGCCCGGATTCCCGGCCCCGGCCTCACGTGCGCCTCGGCCGACGCGCCCCACGGGCGCTTCGGTCGCCCGTGCCCGATGAGGGTTTCCGTGCGCGCTTGACCGCCGATCTGGGATGCTCGAGGTGCCCGACACCAGTGGTGCGAGCGCGTCGGCGCTCCCGCCAGACGGGATCTCGAGATGAGATCAGCCAGTCGCCGCCGAACGACGGTGAGGCAGATCGTGAGGGCCGATGCCGAGTGAGGACGCGATCCGGGACGGTCAGCGGGCGACGTGGGCCGGGCTGTCGAAGGCCTGGGAGAAGTGGGACGCGGTCATCATGGACCAGCTGGGTCCCGTCGGCGCGGCCATGATCGAGTTGCTCGACCTCGCCGAGGTTCCGTTGCACCTAGACGTCGCCGCGGGCACCGGGGAGCCCGGATCGAGCATCGCCAGACGGTTGTCGAACGGACGCGTCGTGCTGACCGACCTCGTCGCCGAGATGTTGGAGGTCGCCGAGCGGCGAGCGAGGGCGCAAGGGATCGCCAACATCGACACGATCGTGTGCAGCGCCGATGTCCTGCCGTTCGACGATGCCACCTTCGACACCGTCTCGGTGCGCTTCGGGTACATGTTCTTCCCCGACCTGGGCACGGCGACGGCTGAGCTCGTGCGGGTGCTCCGGCCGGGCGGGCGGCTCTGCTCGTCGGTCTGGGTCGATCCCGAGGCGAACCCGTGGACGGCGATGGCCATGGCGGCGATCGCGACCGAAGCGGTCCTGGCGCCACCCGACCCGAACGGACCGAGCATGTTTCGGTGCGCGGCCCCGGGACAGATCCGAGCCCTGTACGAGAGCGCGGGGCTGCGCGAGATCGTCGAGCGGGACGTCGACGTCGAGCTCGTCACGCGATCACCCGAGCAGTACTGGGAGATGATCAGCGACCACGTCTCGCTCGTCGGTCCCGCGCTCGCCCAGGTCGACGAACGGGCGCGTGAGCGAGTTCGTGCGCATGCGATCGCGGAGGTGCGCGCGTTCGAGAAGGACGGAACGGTCCGGGTTCCGGGCGCGGCGCGCTGCATCGTGGGAACGAAGGCGGACGTGAGGTGACACGCGTCGGGGCGAGGGAGCGCGGCCACCTGGATCCCGGCGGGCCGACCGAACGGTGACCAGCGCCGATCGATCGGGTCAGGAGGACGGCGGACGTCCGTCGATCGGCTCGACCGACGCGCGGGGAACGGACATCTCGCGCGCCGACTCGCGGTGTCGACCCCGCATCGATGCCACTGCGTCAGGCAGCGTGAACCGGCCGGTGTGCAGCGCCGAGCCGACGATCGAGCCCTCCAGGTTGGCACCCGCCGCGGCGAGGTCCGCCAGGACGATCAGGTCGTCGATGGCCGCGATCCCGCCGGAGGCGATCACCGGCGCGGCGGTGGCCCGCGTGACGGAGCGGTACAGCTCCACGTTGGGACCGCGCAGCATGCCGTCCTTGGTCACGTCGGTGACGACGTAGCGCGCACAGCCGTCGCGGTCCAGCCGCTCGAGGACCTCCCACAGATCACCGTGGTCGCCGGTGCCGCCGCGGCCGTCGAGTCGATGGTGCAGCGAACCGTCCGCGTCCGAAACGACACGCACGTCGAGACCGACAGCGATCCGTTCGCCGTGCGCGTCGATCACGCGTGCGCACCACGAGGGGTCCGCCAATGCGGCCGTGCCGAGGATGACGCGGGTGCACCCGGTGGCCAGCGCCTGTTCGAGCGAGCGGTCGTCTCCGATGCCACCCGACAGCTCCACGCGCACATCCAGTGCTCCGATGATCGAAGCCAGCAGCTCGGCGTTGGAACCGCGACCGAACGCCGCGTCCACATCCACCAGGTGGATCCACTCGGCTCCATCGGCTTGCCACGCCAGTGCCGTGCACGTCGGATCGCCCGACGTCGTCTCGTTGCCCGACCCTGCGGGGGTGACCCGAACGGCGCGAGCGCCGGCGACGTCGACGGCGGGCAGCAGGGTGAAGGTCACCGGTGGCACCCTACCGAGGGCCGGGCCGACCACAGCGCTCCGGTCGTGGGCAAGGTGGACTCACTGCTTGCGGTTGAGATGTCACTCAAAGAGGTGGTGGGCGGTGTAGGGTGCGCGCTTCGCCGGTGGGGGAACGTGCCGGTTCGACCGAGGGGATCCGATCTGCCATGACGAAGCTCATCCGGCGCGTGCTGCTGCCCGTACTCGCGGTCCTCGTGGTCATGGGCGCCGCGTCGGCGTGCGAACCCTACGTCCACACCTACTTCACCGAGGTGGGGGAGGTGCGCGACCTCGCCAACGGCCCGGTCCGCTACGCGGACGAGGTGTTCTCGGGCGTCGACGTCACCTCCAACATCGTGTGGGGATCGGCGCCGGATCGAAACGGTGCGCCGGTGTCGCTGGGCCTCGACCTCTACGAGCCCGCGGGCGACACCGTCGAGCACCGACCCGCACTCGTGGTCGTCCATTCGGGCGGGTTCAAGGTCGGCAGCAAGACCAACGGGGTGTCGGTCGACCTGGCCAACCGGTTCGCGCGGAAGGGCTACGTGGTGATCTCGATCAACTACCGCCTGCTGGCCTTCACCGACTGCGGATCGCTGGGCGGCCTCATCTCCGACGCCAGCGGATGCAAGTACGCCACCATGGCGGCGACCTCCGACGGTCAGGCGGCGGTCCGCTGGCTTCGTGCCAACGCCGACACCTACGGGATCGATTCGAACCGCATCGCCATGATGGGCGACTCCGCCGGAGCCTTGATGTCGATCCTGGCCGGCATGCTGGCCGACGTTCCCGGCAGCTCCGAGCCGGAAGCCGTGGCCATCAGGTTCGGAGCTCCCGAGAACACCGGCAACCCCGGCTACTCCTCGGCGGTGCAGGCCTGGGCGTCCATCTCGGGCGGCCTTCCGCCCACCGAGACCGTCGGCCTCGGCGACAAGCTTGCGACCGCAGCCGCCGTGCCGGGCGCAACGGCCACCGCACCCGGCTTGCTCTTCGCCGCCACCCAGGACAACCAGACCCCCTACGACTGGTCCGTCGACGTGCGCGACCAGCTGGTGATCGCCGGAGCGATCGTGGGCTTCCAACCGGTGGTCGGAGGGCACGTCCCCTACAGCACCTACAAGAACCTGTTCAACGAGCAGACGACCCGGTTCCTCTGGGTGTGCCTCAACCTGCCGGCCGCTGAGCGGTAGCCGGCGGTGCGACGTCGGTGAGGTGCCTGCGCCACGGTGCGGCGTGATCGCTCCGCCGAACGCCGCCCCGTGGCCCGACGATCATGTCTTGACGCCCTTCCAGTCGGCCGTGGTCGAGGCGATCGCCGCCCTGGGCCGAGGCGAGCTCGCCACCTACGGGGAGCTGGCCGAGGAGATCGGTCGGCCCGGGAGCGGCCAGGCCGTGGCCAACGTGTTGCGCGCCGCTCCGGACCTGCCGTGGTGGCGCGTGGTGCCAAGCGACGGACGCCTCTACCGCAGCCACCGGCGAACCCAGGCTCCGCTGCTCGAAGACGAGGGTCACCACATCGACGACCGCACGATCCGAGGCTTCCATCGCTGATCAGTACACCGATCGCCGCCGTCCTGCGCGACCGCCCCTGAGCTGACGAGATCCGAGGCGAGCCGGACGGTGTCGAGGCGATGGCCGTGGTCGTCGGCGCGCTGGACGCCTGGGCGGCTCAGGCCCGCTTGATGTCGGTGCCGCCCATCAGCGAATAGGCCCGGACCCGCACGATCGGGGCCCCGGGGGGCGGAGGGGTGTCGGACAATCGCACGTCGTTCCCACCGAAGAGCGCGAAGCCGCCGGCGTCGACCTCGATGCCGTCGGGCACGATGATGTCGCTGCCGCCCATGACCGACACGACCGTGATCTCGGTGACCGCGTGGGAGATCGTCGCGGACCGCAGATCGAGATCGCTGCCGCCCATGACGTTCACGACCCGGCACCGCCGGGTGAGGCGCCACCGGCCGGTCCGGTCACCTCCCCCGAAGATCCCGAAGATCCAGGTGGTGTCCTTGGTCGTCGAGGGGAGTGGCTGCTGTTGCTGAACCGGGAGATCAGCAGTCAGCGCCTCGAGCTCTTGGCGCGACGTCGCCGCCAAGGCGTGCCCGATGCGATCGCCGAACTCGTCCAACGTGATGCGGCCCTCGACGACGGCCGAGCGCAACGTCGTCTCCGTCGTCGAACGCTCGTCGTCGGACGGGTGGATCGGCAGGGGTTCATCGCTCACCCGACCACGCTAGCTCCGGCGATCCGGGTGCGTCCGAAGGGCCTGAGTAGCCTGAGGGCATGAGCAACCAGGGGGATCCGACTCACGCAGCGGACCGACGGGGCGACGGATTGCACCGCCCCGTGCACCCGGTGCGGTTCGTCACCGCTGCCAGCCTCTTCGACGGACACGATGCATCGATCAACATCATGCGGCGGTTGCTGCAGAGCCAGGGAGCCGAGGTCATCCACCTCGGCCACAACCGATCGGTCGACGAGGTCGTCGACGCGGCGGTGTCCGAGGACGTCCAGGGCGTGGCGATCAGCTCCTACCAGGGTGGTCACCTCGAGTACTTCGGCTACCTCGTCGACCGCCTTCGCGAGCAGGGACGCGGCGACATCCGCATCTTCGGTGGCGGCGGCGGCGTGATCACGCCCGCGGAGATCGCGTCGCTGCACAAGGCGGGGGTCTCGCGGATCTTCTCGCCCGACGACGGCCAGGCGATGGGGCTGGCCGGGATGATCAACGAGATGATCGTGGCATGCGACGTCGACCTCTCGGCCCACCGTCCTGCTGATCTGGACGGGCTGCTGGCCGGCAACCGGGGCTCGCTCGCTCGTTGGATCACCGGGTTGGAGCTCGGGGCGGTCAGCGAGGATCGCCGAGCGGAGCTCGCCCGGATCGCGGCCTCCCGCACCGTTCCCGTCCTCGGCATCACCGGCACGGGCGGGTCGGGCAAGTCGTCGCTCACCGACGAGCTGATCCGCCGCTTCCGCCTCGATCGGGAGGACAAGCTGCGCATCGCCGTGCTCGCGGTCGACCCGACCCGTCGACGCGGCGGTGGGGCGCTCCTCGGGGACCGCATCCGGATGAACGCCCTCGATCCATCGCAGGTGTACCTACGGTCGATGGCCACCCGATCGGCGGTGAACGAGGTCCCGCCATCGCTGGGCGATGCCGTCGCCGCCTGCAAGGCGGCCGGCTACGACCTGGTGATCGTCGAGACGCCCGGGATCGGACAGGGCGACGCCGCCATCGTCGATGTCGTCGACGAGTCGCTCTACGTCATGACCCCCGAGTTCGGCGCCGCGTCACAGCTCGAGAAGATCGACATGCTCGACTTCGCCGACGCCGTGGCCATCAACAAGTTCGAGCGTCGGGGGGCGGCCGATGCACTGCGCGACGTCCGCAAGCAAATGGCTCGCAACCGCGAGGACTTCGCGAGCGATCCGGCCGACTTCCCGGTGTTCGGCACGGTCGCGTCGCGGTTCAACGACGACGGGGTCACCGCGCTGTACCTGCACCTGCGCGACCGACTCGGTGATCGAGGTCTCGCCGCGGGGCCCGGCCGTCTCGCTCCGGTGTCCGCAAAGACCTCGAGCTCCACCGACGTCATCGTGCCGCCGGCCCGATCGCGCTACCTCGCCGAGATCGCCGAGACGATCCGGACCTACCACGAGGCGACGATCGCACAAGCGGGCGTCGCCCGGCGCCGGCAGCAGCTCGCCGATGTCGGGGATCTGCTGGTCGCCGAGGGGTCGGACGCCGCGGATGTCTCGGCGCTCGCGGAGGCGGCCGACGTCGAGCTCACCGCAGACAACCGCGCCCTGCTCGATGGGTGGCCGTCGACGGTCGAGGCCTACTCCGGGTCCGAGCACGTGGCCACGGTCGGCGCCCGCGAGGTGCGCACCGCGCTGCAGCGCGAGTCCCTGTCCGGCACGCTGGTGCCACGCGTCGCCCTTCCACGGTTCACCGATCACGGCGAGCTGCTGCGCTGGCTCCGTTCCGAGAACCTGCCCGGTCGCTTCCCGTTCGCTGCTGGCGTGTTCCCGTTCAAGCGCGAGGGTGAGGACCCGGCGCGGATGTTCGCCGGCGAGGGCGACGCCATGCGCACCAACCGCCGCTTCAAGGTCTTGGCCGAGGGTCAACCGGCCACCCGCCTGTCGACCGCGTTCGACTCGGTCACCCTCTACGGGTTCGACCCGGCCGAACGTCCCGACATCTACGGCAAGGTGGGCAACTCGGGCGTGTCGATAGCCACGCTCGACGACATGAAGGCGCTCTATGACGGCTTCGACCTGTGCGACCCGACGACGTCGGTGTCGATGACGATCAACGGGCCCGCCCCGACCATCCTCGCCATGTTCCTCAACACGGCGATCGACCAGCGTCTCGACCACTTCCGGGACGAGCACGGCCGGGCGCCCTCCGACGATGAGGAGGCCGAGATCCGGGCGTGGGTGCTCGCCAACGTGCGCGGCACGGTGCAGGCCGACATCCTCAAGGAGGATCAGGGCCAGAACACCTGCATCTTCTCCACCGAGTTCTCCCTCGGGGTCATGGCCGACATCGCCGAGTGGTTCGTGGAGCACCAGGTCCGCAACTTCTACTCGGTGTCGATCTCGGGGTACCACATCGCCGAGGCCGGCGCCAACCCGATCAGCCAGCTGGCGTTCACCCTGGCCAACGGGTTCACCTACGTCGAGGCGTACCTCGCACGCGGGATGGCCATCGACGACTTTGCGCCGAACCTGTCGTTCTTCTTCTCGAACGGCATGGATCCCGAGTACACGGTCATCGGCCGCGTCGCTCGGCGCATCTGGGCGGTGGCGATGCGAGACCGCTACGAGGCCGCGCCCAGGAGCCAGAAGCTCAAGTACCACGTGCAGACGTCGGGCCGATCGTTGCACGCCCAGGAGATGGCCTACAACGACATCCGCACCACGCTGCAGGCCCTGTGCGCGATCTACGACAACGCCAACAGCCTCCACACCAACGCCTACGACGAGGCGGTCACCACGCCCACCTCCGAGTCCGTCCGCCGAGCGCTCGCCATCCAGATGGTGATCAACAAGGAATGGGGGCTCGCGACCAACGAGAACCCGCTCCAGGGCAGCTTCGTCGTCGAGGAGCTCACCGACCTCGTCGAGGAGGCCGTCCTGCGTGAGCTCGAACAGATCAGCGAGCGCGGGGGCGTGTTGGGCGCGATGGAGACCGGGTACCAACGCGGTCGCATCCAGGACGATTCGATGCTCTATGAGCACCGCAAGCACGACGGCAGCCTGCCGATCATCGGGGTCAACACCTTCCTCGCCCCGTCCCCGACCGACGAGCCGCCCGAGATCGAGCTGGCCCGCTCGACCGACGAGGAGAAGCGCAGCCAGCTCGATCGCCTGGCCGATTTCCGCTCGCGCCACGCCGATCACCGACCGGCAGCGTTGGAGCGCCTGGCCGACGTGGCTCTCGCCGACGGCAACCTCTTCGCCGAGTTGATGGACGCCGTGCGCTGCTGCAGCCTCGGCGACATCACCGACACCCTCTTCGAGGTGGGCGGCCGCTACCGTCGCAACGTCTGACCCGGCCCGGCCCGCCGACGGGCGATGGGCGTGACGGTCGTCCGACGGCGATTGCTCTCGGCGAGGTCGACGGTGCGAGGATCATCGGCCCATGGGTCCGACCGATCACCTCCTCGCCTTCGCCGTGGTCCTCATCGGCAGCGCCATCCAAGGGTCCGTCGGGTTCGGGATGAGCCTGTTCGCGGCGCCGCTCCTCGTCCTCATCGACCCCGTCCTGGTGCCGGGCCCGTCGATCATCGGCTCGATCGTGCTCAACCTGCTCCTGATCCGACGCGAGCACCTCACGGATGCCTGGCGCGCCATGCGTCGGCCGATCATCGCCCAGGTACCCGGGGCCATCGCGGGCGCGGCGGTGGTCGCGGTCGTGGCGGCGGACAACATCACGATCTTCTTCTCGCTGATGATCCTGGCAGCGGTCGCGCTGAGCATCTCGGGACTTCATCCTCGACGCAACCCGAGGAACCTCACCATCGCCGGCCTGACGTCGGGGTTCATGGGGACGGCGGCCGGGATCAGCGGGCCTCCGATGGCGCTCCTGTTCCAGAAGGCCACGGGACCCGAGATCCGAGGGGCGCTCTCGCGCTACTTCGTGTGTGCGGGCGCGGTCTCCCTGCTGATGCTGGCCGTGTTCGGCGCGTTCACGCCCGACGATCTGCTCATCGGGCTGACGCTCGTGCCGGCGGCGGTCCTCGGCTTCCTCGTCTCCAACCTGCTGCTCGGCCGGGTCGATGCATCGGTCGTGCGTGTAGCGGTGCTGGCGTTGAGCGCGGTGTCCGCCGTCGTGGCCCTCGTGCGCGCCCTGACCTGAGGGCACGTGCGGCGGGCGCGGACGTCGGGCGCGGACGTCGGGCCGGGGCGCCTACTCGAACTTGGCGCCCATGGACCGCAGCACGTCCATCATCGACGCGGGGGAGTCGGGTGCCTCCTCACCGGGTTCGATGTGGAGACGATGCAGTGCGCCGGTCCAGGGGAACGGGCCGAAGCGCTCGTAGATGTCCCACGCGACCGGCGAGCGGCGGTCGATCCCGATGTCGATGCCCTCGAACGGCGCGATGCCGAAGAGCATCGGGACGCCCGTGAGCTCGCCTCGTTGCTCGCCCCCGATGCTGAGGGTCACGGCCCATTCGTTGCCCCCCGTTGCCCGCAGCTCCGTCGCGATCGTGCGCGCGCCGTCTGCAACCGGTCCGCCCGACAGGCGCCGCATGTGCCCTCGCCCGTCGTTGTGCACGAAGACCAGTTCGTCGTCGAGCACGTAGGTGCCGTACCCCGAACCCTGATCGCCGTGCGCGAACAGGTACCCGTGGTCGCCGGCCCGGAAGTCCAGCTCAGCGGTGAACCGACAGCCGCGGAACCAGATCAGCTGCACCGAGCGCCATCGCTCCAACGTGTCGGTTCCGGGATGCAGGGTCACCGGCTCCCCGAACACGGCGGTCCACGGCGGCCGGATCAGGTACTTGATCTGGGAGCCCTCATCGAGCGGGTACACCTGGTTGGCCCACGCCGCCCGCTCCCATTCGGCGGCGAGGTCGCGTCGCAGGTCGGGGTGCTCGGCCGAGAGGTCGTGCAGCTCGGTGGGATCGCGGCGCAGGTCGTACAGCTCCCACTCGGTGTCGTCGTACGGCGTCAGGGGATGGTGCAGGGTCACCACCTCCCAACCATCGCGGTAGTAGCCGCGATGGCCGTTCATCTCGTAGTGCTGCTCGGTGTGGCGGCTGGCGGCGTCCGGTTCGGTGAGGGTGGGGACGAAGCTCGTCCCGGCGAGCGCCTTGAGGGTTCGGCCGTTGCGGGTGGATGGTCGTTCGATGCCCACGATCTCGAGCAGCGTGGGGAGCACATCGGTGACGTGGGTGTACTGGCGTCGGAACCCACCGAGCTCGGTGTCGGGCTCCCCGCGGAACCCGTCGGGCCAGTGCACGATGAACGGGACCGAGTGACCGCCTCGGTGGGTGTTGATCTTGTACAGGCGGAACGGGGTACAGCCGGCCATGGCCCACCCCCGGGGGTAGTGGGGGGTGGTCTGCGGACCACCGATCAGGTCGATGCGGTCCAGGTCGGCCTGGAGGTCGTCACCCTGGAGCAGGTGCACGTAGTACGCGGTGGTACCGACGGTCTCGCCCTCGCGGGAGGCACCGTTGTCGGAGAGGAAGAGCACGATCGTGTTGTCGAGCTCACCCATCTCCTCGAGGGCGGCGGTGAGCCGGCCGACGTTCTGGTCGACGTTGTCGACCATGGCGGCGAAGACCTCCATGTGGCGAGCGAACAGGCGCTGCTCGTCCTCGGCGAGCTCGTCCCAGGCGACGACGTCGTTGCCGGGTTCGGGGTTGCGCGGTGCCAGTTCGGTGTCCTCGCCGATCACCCCGAGCGCCTTCTGGCGGGCGAAGCGCTCCGCCCGGAGCGCGTCCCAGCCGGCGGCGTAGCGATCGCGGTAGCGCTCGATGTCGACCGGCTTGGCGTGCAACGGCGCGTGCACCGCTCCGTGGGCCTGGTACAGGAAGAACGGCTTGCCGGGGTTCGCGGCCTTGGCGTCGCGGATCATCCCGATGGCCTTGGTCGTGATGTCGTCGGAGAAGAAGTAGTCGTCGGGGTACTGGTCGACCTGGACCTGGTGGTTGTCCTCCACCAGGCGGTGCGGCTGGTGCATGTTGGTGAACGCGTCGAGCACGCCGTAGTAGCGGTCGAAGCCGCGCTGGCACGGCCACGAGCGCGTGTCGCCCGCCGCGTTCTGGTGCGCGTCGCCGGTGAGGTGCCACTTGCCCACCATCATGGTGGCGTAGCCGTTGTCGCGCAGCAGCTCGGCGATGGTGGCTGCGTTCTCGCTCAGCTCCATGGCGTAGCCGGGGAACCCCGGGTCGGCATGGACCACCGTGCCGACCCCGGCATCGTGGGGGTTGAGCCCGGTGAGCAGGGCGGCCCGCGTGGGCGAGCACATCGGGGTCACGTGGAAGTCGGTGTAGCGCAGCCCGCCGGCAGCGAGCCGGTCGATGTTGGGCGTGGCGATCTCCGAGCCGTAGCAGCCGAGGTCGGCGAAGCCGAGGTCGTCGGTCAGGATGACGACGATGTTCGGGGCGTCCTCGGGTGCCGTCGGTCGATCCGGCCACCAGCTCTCGGACCCGGCGAAGGTGCGTCCCACGCGTCCGCCGAACCCGGCATAGGGAGCGGTCTCGTCGAGGTGGTCGGCCATGCCCCAGATGTAGCAGGTCGGGCGGTGATCGACCGGGAGGACGCCCGGGTCAGGACCGGAGCTCGTCGAGGAACGCCGCAACCGCGTCGTTGAAGAGATCGTTGCGATCGCCCGCCACCATGTGACCCGCACCGGCGACGTCCACCAACCGGGCGTGGGGCACCAGCTGGAGCAGCTCCCGGGCGCCCTCCTCGGAGAGGAGGTCGCTCATGCGTCCGCGGACGAGCAGCGTGGGGATGGTGAGCGATCGGGCCGCATCCTGCAGGCGGGTCGAGGCGAGCATCGACGATCGCGTCTCGTCGCTGGAGCCGAACCGTCCACCGACGAACGCCGGGTCCCAGTGCCAGTACCAGCGACCGTCGTCGCGCTGGCGCACGTTCTTGGCCAGGCCGGAGAGGTCGGTCGGTCGCGGCCGGTGGGGGTTGTAGGCGGCGACGGCGTCGGCGACGTCCTCGAGCGATGCGAACCCGTCGAGGTGCGCCGTCATGAAGTCGCCGATGCGAGCCACACCGGTCGGCTCGATGCGGGGAGCGACGTCGACGAGGACCAGACCGGCGAGCAGGGAATCCGGTGGGGTGCTCTCGGCATGGGCGATCAGGGCGACGAGACCACCCACCGACGCGCCCACGACGACCGGCGGACGGTCCATGGATGACGCCACGGCGCGGAGGTCGTCGGCGAACGCATCGATCGTGTAGTTGCCGTCGGGTGCCCACTCGCTGTCGCCGTGGCCACGAAGGTCGATGGCGTGGGTCTGCCAGCCCCGCTCGGCGAGGCGCTGCGCGCTTGTCCGCCACGCGTGGCGGGTCTGCCCACCTCCGTGCAGGAGCACGACCGGGGGCGCGGACACGTCGCCGTAGGACTCGCCCGCCAGGCGCACCCCCGACCCCTCGTAGGTCGTCTCGCGCATGTGCTTCTCCCCGCTGTCGCTCGTCCGGCTCGCCGGCAGTCTCGTTCGCGTCGGCGACGGCGGCGAATCTCGGATCCTGCCCTGACCCACCGTCAGATCCGCCGACGGGTCGGTAGGATCGGCCGCCAGCGGCTCGGTGCCGCTCGCGATGCGTCGCCGACGACCGAGTCGGGCGACAAGGGGGAACCGACCATGGCAGAGACCAGTCCGCTCGTCGAGGAAGCGATCCACCGGGGGGCGGACGACCTCCCGTTCGTCGAGATCGGCGGCGGCAAC
>JBBSTY010000128.1:0-12189 GCA_038235385.1 Acidimicrobiales bacterium
GGCGGCGTGAACGAGTTCGTGGTGATCACCGGCCTGTCCGGAGCAGGGCGCTCGCAGGCAGCCGACAACCTCGAGGATCTCGGTTGGTTCGTGATCGACAACCTGCCGCCCACCCTCATCCCGAAGGTGGCCGAGCTCGCCCGGATGCCCGGTTCCGACATCGCCAAGGTGGTGCTCGTGGTGGGCATCGGGCCCTACCACGAGGCGGTGCTCCCGGCGCTCGAGGAGCTGCGAAGCCAGAGCGCCCGGGTGCGCATCCTCTTCCTCGAAGCCAGTACCGATGTGCTCGTCCGCCGCTACGAGAGCACGCGGCGGCGCCATCCGATGGCGGGAGATCGCAGCCTCGCCGATGCCATCGACGCCGAGCGCGAGGTGCTCGAATCGGTGAAGGCGAACGCCGACGTCGTCGTCGACACGACCGACCTCAACGTGCACCAGCTGCGGGATCGGGTGCTCGACCTGTTCGGCGACGACGAGTCGGCGCCCATCATGCAGACCACCGTGCTCTCGTTCGGCTACAAGCACGGTCTTCCGCTCGACACCGACCTGGTGATCGACTGCCGGTTCCTGCCGAACCCCCACTGGGTCGACGAGCTGCGGCCGCTCACCGGCCTCGACGAGCCGGTTCGCCGCTACGTGCTGGACCAGGAGGTCACCGCCGAGTTCCTCACCGAGCTCACCGCGCTCCTGCGCCTCCTCATGCCCTCCTACGTCAAGGAGGGCAAGTCGTACCTCACCATCGCCTTCGGCTGCACCGGCGGCCGCCACCGATCGGTGGCCATCGCCGAGGCCATCGCCGCGGCGCTCGGCGAGCAGGGCTTCCCCCCGAAGGTCAGCCACCGCGACATCGGCCGCTGACGGGCGGCGGCGCCCGGTGCGGTGTGTCGATCGGCACCTGCGGACTGGCACCCGGGGGGCTGGACGTGGTCTGATCAGGCCAGGTCCGCTACGCCCGGGAGGCACATCAGCATGGCTATTCGAGTCGGGATCAACGGCTTCGGTCGCATCGGTCGGAACTTCTACCGGGCCATCCAGAGCCAGGGGGCCGACCTCGAGATCGTGGCGGTGAACGATCTGGGCTCGGTGGAGACCATGGCCCACCTGCTCAAGTTCGACTCGGTGATGGGCCGACTCGACGAGGACGTCACCGTGACCGACGGCAACATCGTCGTCGGCGGCAAGACCATCGAGGTCCTCGCCGAGCGCGATCCGGCCAAGCTGCCGTGGGGCGATCACGGTGTCGACGTCGTGGTCGAGTCGACCGGCTTCTTCACCACCCGCGAGAAGGCGGCGGCGCACCTCGAGGGCGGCGCCCCCCGGGTGATCGTGTCGGCCCCGTGCACCGACGCCGACGCCACCTTCGTCGTGGGCGTCAACGACGACACCTTCGATGCCGAGGCCCACAAGGTCGTCTCGAACGCCTCGTGCACCACCAACTGCTTCGTCCCGATGATCAAGGTGCTCGACGATGCCTTCGGCG
This sequence comes from Acidimicrobiales bacterium, assembly GCA_038235385.1. Lineage (GTDB taxonomy): Bacteria > Actinomycetota > Acidimicrobiia > Acidimicrobiales > Acidimicrobilacustridaceae > JBBSTY01. The sequence continues at coordinate 1,481 of JBBSTY010000128.1, forward strand.
TCGAGAAGGGCCTCATGACCACGGTCCACGCGTACACCGGCGATCAGAACCTCGTCGACGGGCCCCACAGCGACATGCGTCGTGCCCGGGGTGCGGCCATCAACATCACGCCTTCGTCCACCGGCGCTGCCCGGGCCACGGCCCTCGTGCTCGAGTCCATGAAGGGCAAGCTCGACGGCACCGCCCTGCGGGTGCCGATCCCGGACGGGTCGATCACCGACTTCGTCGGCGTGCTGGGGCGCGACGTCACCGTCGACGAGATCAACGAGGCGTTCGCCGCGGCCGCTTCGTCGGGCCCGATGTCGAAGGTGCTCGTCTACTCGACCGACCCGCTGGTGTCCTCCGACATCGTCGGCTCGCCCGCGTCGTGCACGTTCGACTCGAAGCTCACGATGGCCATGGGCAACCTGGTCAAGATCCTCGGTTGGTACGACAACGAGTGGGGCTACTCGAACCGCCTCGTCGACATCACCGCCACCGTCGGCGCAGCGAACCAGTAGTTCGGACCGACCCATGGCGCAGGTCCCCACGCTCGAGGACCTCGGCGATCTCGACGGTCGCCGAGTGCTCCTCCGGGCCGATTTCAACGTCCCGCTCGACGGCGATCGCATCGTCGACGATCTGCGGGTGCGCGCCGCCCTGCCGACGATCGAGTGGCTCGTCGGTCAGGGTGCGCACGTCACCGCCTGCACGCACCTGGGCCGGCCGGGGGGCACCCCGGATCCGAGGTACTCGGTCGAGCCGGTCCGCGCCCTCCTCGCCGAGCTGGCTCCGGGCGTCGAGCTGCTCGACAACCTGCGCTTCGATCCGGGTGAGACCGCCAACGACCCGGCGTTCGTCCAGGAGCTCATCGCCGGGCAGGACGCGTACGTGAACGATGCGTTCGGTGCGTCGCACCGGGCGCATGCGTCGATCGTGGGTCCGCCCCAGTTCCTGCCCTCGGCGGCCGGTCGCCTGCTCGAGCGGGAGGTCGAGGTGATGCTGCCGCTGCGCACCGACCCCCGGCGACCGTTCGTGGTGATCCTCGGCGGGTCCAAGGTCAGCGACAAGCTCGGCGTGATCGAGGCCATGTCCGAGGTCGCCGACTCGATGATCATCGGCGGCGGCATGTGCTTCACCTTCCTGAAGGCGATGGGGCACAGCATCGGCGCCAGCCTGTGCGAGGACGACATGGTCGCGACGTGCGCCCGGCTGCTCGAGTCCGACATCACCCTGCACCTGCCATCGGACATCACCGGGCTCGGCCCCGGCGGCAAGATCGGTGATCCGAGCGCCGGGGGAGAGGTGCGCCAGTTCGGCCGGAGCCTGCCCGACGGCTGGATGGGCCTCGACATCGGTCCGGGCACGGCCGCCGAGTTCACCGATGTGATCCTCGATGCCCGCACCGTCCTCTGGAACGGCCCCATGGGCGTGTTCGAGGACCCACGCTTCGAGGCGGGCACCCGGGTCGTGGCCCAGGCGCTCGCCGACACGAAGGCGTTCACCGTGGTCGGCGGCGGCGACAGTGCGGCGGCCGTCAAACAGTTCGGTCTGGCGTCCGATGTCGACCACATCTCGACGGGCGGCGGTGCCGCGCTCGCGCGGCGCGAGCGCGGCGACCGGCCCGGCCGCGAAGCGCGGCGCGGCGCGCCCAACGCACGGTGACGCGCGGCTGAGCCAGACTCGTCACCGGGCGAGCGCCTCCGGGCGCGTCGCTGCACCCGATCCGATGTTCACCGAGCTCGACGAGAGGACCCCGTGGCCACCACGCGCAAGCCGTTGATCAGCGGCAACTGGAAGATGAACCTCAACCACTTCGAGGCGATCCAGATCGTCCAGAAGCTGGCGTTCCTGCTCGGCGGCGAGGACTACGACGCGGTCGACGTGTCGGTGCACCCACCGTTCACCGACATCCGATCGGTGCAGACCAGCATCGAGGGCGAGAAGCGGTGCGAGATCCTGCTCGGCGCCCAGAACTGCCACTTCGAGGACAAGGGGGCGTTCACCGGTGAGGTGTCGCCGGCGTTCCTCGCCAAGTTGAACACCGCCCTGGTGATCGTCGGCCACTCCGAACGCCGCGAGCTCTTCGGCGAGACCGACGAATGGGTGAACAAGAAGGTCAAGGCCGTGCTCAAGCACGGCATGACCCCGATCCTGTGCTGCGGCGAGACGCTCGCCGAGCGCGAAGCGGGCACGACCGAGGAGAAGGTCGTGGGCCAGGTGCGGGCGGGGCTGAAGGGCGTCAAGGCCGACCAGGTGGCATCCATGGTGATCGCCTACGAGCCCATCTGGGCCATCGGCACCGGGGCCACCGCCACCGCCGGCGATGCCCAAGCGGTGTGCAAGCTGATCCGCGACACCATCACCGGGGTCGACGCCGAGGCCGGCGCGGGTGTGCGCATCCAGTACGGCGGTTCCGTGAAGGCATCCAACGCCGCAGAGCTCATGGCCCAGTCCGACATCGACGGTGCGCTCGTCGGCGGCGCCAGCCTCGATCCCGACGAGTTCGCCCGGTTGGTCCAGTACCGCCTCCACCAGGACTGATCCTCGTCCGGTCCTCGGCGCTTCGTCCGTGCTCGGTGAGCTCCTCGGACAGGGCTCGACCTCGACGCCTGCCGAGGAACCAGAACCAGCAGCCGTCGGACCCAGGACGAGCAGCACCACCCGACGCACGGCGGGACCCCGCCGGTCTGACCGGCGGCGGGTGTGCTGGTAGCGTGATCGTCGCCTCTTGTGAGCCCGATCGCTCGCGGTCGGAGCGCATCTGTTGCACCACTCGATCCAGGAGTTCTCGTCTCCGTGCTCTACGCCGCCCTCGTCGTCCATGTTGGGGTCTCGTTCGGTTTGATCTTCCTCGTGCTGCTGCACAGCGGCCGCGGCGGCGGTCTCTCGGACATGTTCGGCGGCGGGCTCGGTACGACGGCCGCGGGGTCGACCGTCGTCGAGAAGAACCTCGACCGGATGACCGTGATCTGTTCGGTGATCTTCGTCTTCACCACGATCGCATTGGCGTTGATGCTCGATCAGCCGTGATCGCATCGGGCGCCGCCCCCCAGCGATCGGGGAGGCCTCGGTGATCGACGGGGATCTGCGCAGCGCCCATGGGGTGCGCGCCGGCTCGACCGCGTCGCCTGCACGTCGTCGGCCGATCCTTGCAGCTGCGGTCGTCGCCGCTTGCCTGACCGTGTTCGCCGGGGCGTGCAGCTCGTCGGAGGATCCGCCGCCACCGCCCGAGTCCGAGACCGGCACGACGGCTCCGCCCGAGGCCGAGCCTTCGGTTCTGCGCATCGGGATCCGCCCGATCGACTCTCTCGATCCCGCTGAAGTGGTGCCCACCAGCCAGTCGGCGATGGTGGCGTCGGACCTGTTGTTCGATTCGCTCGCCGCCATCGATCCCGACACCGGCCAGGTCGTGCCGGCGCTCGCGGCTGCGCCCGTCACCGACGACGCGTCCACCGTGTGGACCTTCGCGCTGCGTGGCGATGCCCGGTTCTCGGACGGCTCGCCGGTCACGGCGGCGGACGTCAAGTTCTCGCTCGAACGGGTCGCCCAGAAGGGCAGCTCCTCGCTCGCCGGCGTGCGTCTCGAGATCATCGCCGGCTACCAGGAGTTCCTCGCCGGTACGACACCGGACCTGTCGGGCGTCGTCGGTCTCGACGAGCACACGGTGCAGATCACCACCCGCGTCCCCTATGCCCAGCTCGCGCAGCTGCTGGCCTCGCCGCTCTACGGCATCGTGCCCGCCGCCTCGGTCGAGTCGCTCGGCGCGACGTTCCGCGACGATCCGGTGGGGAGCGGGCCCTACGCGCTGGCATCGGTCGACGGGCCGACGCGCACGCTCGAGCTCGCCAGCGGGTCGACCGCCACCATCGATCTGATCAAGTTGATCGAGCACGCCAGCACCGAGGAGTCGTTCGCGGCGTTCGAGGCCGGCGACCTCGACTGGAGCATCGTCCCGGACGCGGTCACCGCCGAGGACGCCGGCAAGACCGGCGACTACCAGGCCGGGCCGTTCGCCGCCGAGCTCTTCTTCGGGATCAACATGGCGAACCCGTCGTTCGCCGATGTGCGGTTCCGCTCGGCCATGGTGAAGGCGATCGACCGTTCACGCCTGGTCACCGAAATCGTCGCCAGCCCGACGCCGCTCAACGGGGTCGTCCCACCTTCGGTCACCACCGCCAGCGAGGACCCCTGTGGGGATCTGTGCTCGTACGATCCCGACGGCGCGAGGGCGCTGGTGGCGCAGGCGTTCCCCGCCGGCAACGTGCCGAACGTCCAGATCGACTTCTACGCCGATCCGGGCGAGACCGACACCACCCAGCAGGAGCTCGCCGAGGCGGTCCGAGCCGACCTCGAGGCGGTGGGCATCCCGGTCACGCTCGCACCGAAGCCGTTCGCCGAGTACCGCACCTTCGCCGTGAGCGGCGGTGCGCAGGTCTTCAGCTACGGGTGGGTGGGCGTGGCGCCGAACCCCGACGCCTACCTGGCGCCGCTGTTCCTCTCCGACTCGCCCGACAACGTCACCGGCTACAGCAACCCGTTCGTGGACCTGTTCATCGCCGATGCCCGCACCGGCGACCCGGCCACCCGCGACGCCCGGTACCACGACGTCGAGCGGCTTGTCATGAGCAACGTGCCGATCGTCCCGCTGGCCGAGCTCGAGACCCGCGTCGTGATCAACCGTGACCTCGCCGGCTACGCCGGCCGCCTCGACGGCACCTTCGCCGTGGAGCGTCTCACCCTCCCGTCGTGAGGACGGAGCTCGAGGCCCACGTCGCGCGATCACCCGTGATCACGCGGGCTCCGCCGTTCGCCTCGACGGCACGGTCGCCGTGGAGCGTCTCAGCCGTTCTGTTCCGAGGACGTCGGCGCCGGGATGCCGTCGTCGGCTCGGCCCGATGACATCACCGGTGCGGGTGCCCGGTCAGTTCGTGGCGGCTGCGGCGGCGCGGTCCTTGGCCACCTCGTCGTAGTCCTCGTAGTCCGACGCGGTGTCGTCGGCGAACTCGTACTGCAGCAGGCCGGCATCGCTCCAGAGGTTGCGCAGGTAGCCGTCGTTGGCGTCGAGGAGCCCGAGCTTGCGCACGTTGGGCACGAGCTTGGCGAAGAAGCCGCTGTAGAAGCTCGCCATCAGGCCCGAGCCGGACGCCTTGGCGCCCTCGATCAGGAACGGACCGGCGGTCGCGAGGTCGACCCCCATGCGCTCCCAGATCTCGGGGAAGGCGCTGCGGGAGCGGCTGCGCAGGGTGTTCTCGGCGAGGAACTCCTGGCGTTCCTTGAGCTCGGCGTCGGTCAGCCCCTGGTAGAACTCGGACAGGCTGAGGACACCGAAGGCGACGTGGCGGGCCTCGTCGGACATGACGTAGCGGAGCAGCTTCTTGAGCAGCGGCTCCTCGGTGGCCCGCAGCATGGACCCGAAGGCCGCCAGTGCCAGGCTCTCGATGACGATCTGCATGCCGAGGTAGGCGATGTCCCAGCGGCTGTCCTCGAGCAGCGCCATGATCTGGCTCTCGAGCGGTGGGGTCATCGGGTACTGCTCGCCGAGCTTGGTGTCGAGGTACTTGGCGAACACCTCGGTGTGGCGGGCCTCGTCCATGGTCTGGGTCGCCGCGTAGTACTTGGCGTCGATCCAGGGGACGGTCTCTACGATCTTGGCCGAGACCATCATGGCGCCCTGCTCGCCGTGGACGAACTGGGAGAGCTGGGCCTTCATGGATTCGATGCCCAGCTCGGTGAACTGCTTGTCGGACCAGTTCTTGAACGGGGAGCCGGGGATCTCCGCCGCGGCGCGGGCGATCACCACGACGGCGTTCTGCTGGGGCATGCCGTTCACGAGGCGCTCCGGGTCGACGTCGGTGGCCCAGTCGAGGTCGGTCACCGAGTTCCACTGCGACGACATGGCCTTGTTGTAGAGGGTGACCAGTTGGTCGCGACCCCGTTCGTAGTTCCACAGGAACACGCGTTGAGCGTTGTCGGTGATGAGCTTGATGGTCTCGTCGACCTCGGCGGCGTCGGGCATCTCGACGGTGGTCACGGCGCGTCCCCCTTGTGGTGACAATCTGTCACCGGTGAGAGGATCTCACCGCCGTCCGGGGAAGGCAAGCATCTCGACGTGCGACACGGTGTGGCGCGGCGGCGCCTGGGTTCTGCCGGGCCACTCGCCGACCGTTCCCTGTCCTGTCGCCTCGCCGCCTCGCCGCCTCGCCGCCGGTCGTCTGTCGCCGGTCGCCGGTCGCCGGTCGCGGGTCGCGGTTGCGGGTCGCGGTTGCGGGTCGCGGTCGCGGGTTGCGGGTCGCGGTCGCGGGTCGCGGGTCACGGTCGCGGGTCGCGGTCCGAGCTTGTCTGAGTCGTGCTTGTTGCCCGGTGCCCGTGCCATCGGCGGTTGGCGGCGGAGCGAGGTGGCACACTCGTGGTGATGTCGTCGACGCCGCGAGGATCCGAGTTCGACACGCCCGCTCGCTCGTTGTCCGACGGCCGCCGCGACGAGCTGCTCGATGCTGCGGCGCACCTGCTCGACGTGGGTGGGCTCGGCGCCGTCACCATGGATGCGGTGGCCACCGAGGCGGGCGTGAGCCGTCCGCTCGTGTACAAGCACTTCGCCAACCGGGGGGCGCTCGTCGCAGATCTGTGGCGGCGTGAGACGGCGTACATGGAAGACGAGGTGGCTGGCGCGCTGCTGGCGCTCGGTGAGGGCGACTTCGAGGCGGTCGTGCGGACGTCGGTCGAGACCATCATCGAGGTGCTCCGACGTCGGGGGCGCGCCTTCGCCCCGCTCATCCGGAGGGAGGTGTTCGAACCGAGCGTCCGGGCCGAGCAGCGGGAGCGCCATCGGCGGACCCGTGCCTGGTACACCGACCGGGTGATCGCCGAGTTCGGGATCGACAAGGCCGACGCCGAAGTGGCCATCTCGGTCTACTTCGCCGGGCTCGACTCGGTGCTCGCCGGTTGGCAGTCCCTCGACGATCGGCCCGATCGCCATCGAATCGTCGACGTGTACGTCGATCTCGTCATGGGCGGACTGCGGTCGATCCAGGGCGCGCCGCGGCGCTGAGCCGCCCGACGACGCCCTCACCGGAACCGTATTGCGGACACCTATCGACCAGCGTCGGCCGTCCGCGATGAGCGGCCGGACGACCCGTGGTCGCCGGCGCCCCGATGGCGGCGGTCCCCGCGCTCGCGGGTGGTCGACCGATTGGATTCGAGCGTCGGCCCTCGCGCTAGAGTGACGGGCCGCACCGGGGAGACCCGGAGGCCACGTCGGAGTGGCGGAATTGGCAGACGCGCTAGCTTGAGGGGCTAGTGCCCGAAAGGGCGTGGGGGTTCAAGTCCCCCCTCCGACACGATCTGACCAGCACGAAAGTGCTGGTCAGCGTATGTTTTGGGCGGCGGTCGATCGGGCCGGAATCGCTGTTTGTCCGCGATTTGTCATCAGTTCGCGATCGTAAGCGTGGGCTACTGTCGGGCGATGTCCGGGGATGGAAGTTCTACCGACAGTTCAGGCGACGCCGAGTATGAGCTCATCGAGGCTGAAGTCGCCTTGTTCCATGTGGGCAACCGGACCCGGTCGACGGCACTGCTCGCGTGGTTTCTCGAGGCGGTCTGGCGCCTTGACCCCGAGGAGGCGTCGGATGCCATCTGTGATGGCGGAGGCGACAAGGGCATCGACGCGATTCACGTCGACGACGACGTCAAGGAGATCACGGTCTTCCAGGCGAAGCATCGAACGGCGTCACATCTCACTCAGGGGGATAACGACCTAAAGAATCTGGTTGGGACCGTCACCTACCTCGATGGTCCGGAGGGGATCGACGCTCTGCTGGCCTCCGCACCGAACGATGAGCTCAGGCGGCTCGTAGCCAGGCTGGACCTGCGGGCGAAGCTCGAGGCGGGCGACTACGGCGTGCGGCTCGTGTTCGTGACAAACGGGGTGCTTGACCCGGCGGGTCGGGACTACTTGGCGACGCGCCAGGATCACACTCCCGTCCTCGACATGTGGTCGCGAGAGCGCCTCGCGGGCATAGCGGCACGAACGGCCACACTGCGCGTCGGATCCAATGCGATCGCTCTCGAGGCGGCCTCCCCGCCGATCGTCGTGGACCTGTCGAACAACGTTCGGATGGCCGTTGGGCTTATCGCTGCGCCTGATCTTGTTCGGCTTCCTGGTATCGAGGACCTTTCAATCTTCCAGTTGAACGTGCGCCTTGGACTCGGCAGAACGCGGATCAATAAGGAGCTCGCCCGGACGATCCAGGACCCTGCCGAGCATGATCTCTTCTGCACGTACCACAACGGCATGACGCTGTTGACGCGTAGCTTCAAGGTCGACGGGACGGATGTGACGCTCGAAGGCGTCAGTGTGGTCAACGGATGCCAGTCGATGCTCGCCTTGTTCGCGAACAGGTCGAGTCTCACCCCGGACCTCAAGATCCTCGTACGGATCGTGGAGCTTGGTTCACAGGGGGAGCTTGTCGACCGAATCACCTACCGGACAAACAATCAGAACCCCGTAAACATCCGGGATCAACGTTCGACGGACAAGGTCCAGCGCGATCTCCAAGCGCAGGTCGCGGATCTCTACGGGACCGAACTCGCCCTCGGTATCCGAAATGGCGAGCCGCACTCGGTCGAGGTTCTCGAGAATTCGCTGCTAGCCCAGTTGGTGATGGCGACGTACCTCGGCGAACCGTGGAACGCGGTCCGGAAGGTTCGGCTCTTTGATCAGGAGTATCACCGCATCTTTAGCCGGCGGATGGATGGGCACAAGGTGTTTCTCCTCCATCTCTTCGACCAGGTGTTGGCCTCGCATCGCGGCGACTTGGCACCGGAACTTGTGGCGGCCTTCTCCTCTGTCCGTTTCACGCTCGCACATCTGATGTACCAGCTCGTGGGACTCACCTCCGAGGGAGACGCCTTCCTGGATTCTCCCGGCCCGCTCCTCGCCTCGAAGCGAACGGAGGTCTTGAGCATTCTGGACGAGATGGCCACCGAGGCCGTTGAGTCGACCAACTATTTCATCGAGTCGAAGGAGACCGAAGCGCAGGAGCTCGGCGAGTCCTTCGATCCCAAGGTCGTGTTCAAGAGCCGAGCCGGTGTTACGAGCCTCGAACGCGACGCTGTGGGGCATTCGAAGCGCATGGTGCGTAGGGACGACGAGTACGGTTTCCGACTCGCCGAGTGAGCGTGCGGGGTTGGGCGGGAGAGGATCGTCGTGCAAGTTGAGGGAACCATGCTGCCCGGCTCGGTTTCATTGCGCTTTCCTGGGTATTGAGTGCGGGTGCGTGTAAGCGAGCGGGGACGTGCGCCAGCGAAATCCCCGAATGAGAGGCGTCGACGTCGATGGATAATCACGACTTCTATATGCAGGACTTCGGCGAAGAAGCCGAACAACTTGCCTTCGCTTTCGTTGAATTCTGGCAAGCCTACGCGAGGCTCTTACAGGCCAGCGGTATGGCAATCACTGCGTATTTTGGGGTCGCTGAGGATCGACGGCAGGTCTTCAATGAGGCCATGCTTGAACCGTCCTCTCTGTCGACACTCGCATCGGTTCTTCGGACGGCAATGGCTCATCTCGAGCTTGAGGGCTCGCGCGAGCTACCCAAGAAGCTGCAGGAGATCGCTGCTCGCCGGAACCGGTTTGCCCACGACGCGCTCACCTTTGACCTCGACGGCACCTGGCCTGAACTCCGGACGAGGGCGGCGTTCAAGGCAACGGACTCCAAGGCGGTCACCGCGAGCGAGCTTCGCTCGGTCGCGGCTACGTGCACCGAGCTGGAGGATCGCCTGCTCGGCCTCTTGCCGGCTCTTGAGGTGAAGAAGCCGGACTCAAGCGCTTCCTGACCCGCTCCCGAAGATCCGCTTCGCCACGCGCTCGGCGGCGTCGGACTGCATCGGCGGGGTGACGTGGGTGTAGATCTCCCGGGTGATGTGGGTGCTGCTGTGGTTGAGGCGCTCGCTGACGATGTGGATGTCGATCCCCTCGGCGAGGGCGAGGGTCGCCCAGGTGTGGCGGAGGCCGTGCAGCGTCAGCTCCTTGACCTTGCGGTCGGGGTCGGTGCGGTTGAGCGCCGCCTGCTTGCGCTCGAACTCTCGGCTGAACCGTTCGGGGTGGTAGACGGTGCCGTCGGCCTTGCAGAACGCGTAGCCGTCGTCGTGGTAGCCGGCGCCGAGGAGGAGCTTCTCCTCGTTCTGGCGGGCCCGCCACCGGCGGATCACCTCGACGGTGCCGGTGTCGAGGCGGATGAGGTGGCCTCGCTTGGTCTTCGGTAGCTCCTTGATCCGGATCTGGTGATCGACGAGCGTCACCTGCCGCGAGATGACGGCGGTGGCCTCGTCGAGGTCGATGTCCTCCCACTTGAGGCCGAGCGTCTCGCCTCGACGGCATCCGCTGGTGGCGAGGAACACCCAGGGCGGGAGGTAGCGGCTGTCGGCGACGAAGGCGAGGAAGCGGCGCAGGTCGTCGGCGTTCCAGGCGTCGGGTCGGCCCTGGCGGGTGGAGCCGGCCGACGGCGGGTTCGCTGCGTCCGCGACGTTGCGGGCGACGCGGTTCCAGCGCATGGCGTCCTTCAGTGCGGCGTGGACGATCGTGTGGACGTACTGGACCGTTCTCGGACTCAGCCCCGGTGAGGGCGTCGACCGCTTCGGCGGGTTCTGCTGGCGCCGGTGAAGGGCGGCGACCGCGTTCTTGGTGATCCCCGCTTCGGCGGGGATCTGCTCGGCGACGGCGTCGGCGA
>JBBSTY010000129.1:0-12112 GCA_038235385.1 Acidimicrobiales bacterium
AGAGGCCATTGCCCGGCAGGTGCCCGAGGCGGTGGTGGGCGCGGGCACCTTGCGCAGTGCGTCAGACGCCCAGGCTTGCGCATCGGCCGGTGCGCGGTTCGCGGTCAGCCCCGGCTATACGCATGCGCTGGGCCAGGCCTGCCGCGACCTGCAGATCGCAGACTTCGCCACCACCGAGATCTGCTGGGTCGGTCCGGCCCGGTTCTACGCCAAGAACGGGGCCACCGTCAGCCGGGTCTTCCGTCGCTACCGGCTGCGTCGTCCCGCCGGTTGATCAGTCGTCCCGCATGAGGTCGCGCAGCTCACGGAAGCCGATCAGCGTGGCCCCGCTGCGGTCGAGCAGGGCCTTGAACCCGGCGTCGTGCACGATGAGGTGGTGGTCGTCGACGCGCTTGGCCCAGTCGGGCGTGAGCGCCCGGAGCTCGGGCGTGTCGGCCGCGGGGTGGAGGTACATCTCGGTGACCCCGGGAGCCAGCTCGAACAGCGCCTTCTCGACGATGCGGCGGCTCCCGACGGCCGGGAGCACCACGAGGTGGTCGGGGAAGACGACGTCCTCCTCGGCGGCGAGGCGCCGGAACGGGAAGCCGATCGAGCGTTCGGTCGAGGGGTCCGACAACCGGATCGGGAGCCGGTAGTCGATGGCCATCTCCAGGTAGATGTCGAAGAACTCGGGGCGCAGGGCCATGGCCGCCAGGTGCGAGTCGAGGTGGCTGACGTCGAAGCCCCACAGGATCGCCCGCTCGATCTGGGCCCGGCACTCGCGGCGCACCTCGTCGAGATCGGCGTGGTCCCACAGGTCGCTGACCGTGCGCGGGAAGCCGCCGTCACCGTCGAGGAGCGACGGCGCGTGCACGATCGGGCCCCACCGGTAGCCGCTGTACTCGCAGTTGAGCGTGAGCCGGACCCCGATGTCCTCGCCCAGGTACCCGGCCGCGGCGTGGCGCGCCCACGGACACGGCACCATGAGCGTGGCGCTCGTGGCCGACCCGGTGCGCAGGCCGTCGTACACACCGACGTTGGCGGCGTGGCAGAGCCCGAGCCCATCGCCGTTGATGATGAGCAGGCGGTCGTCGGGGGAATGGCCGAGCCGTTCGGCGAGGGTCGTCACGGCGGCAACGCTAACGGCTCGCCGGCGTGACCGGCCGGGTGTGACCGGGTGCGACGGTCCGAGGCCGCCTCATGCCGGGACGTGGGGCCCCGAACACGCACCCCAGAGCCCGGCGCGTTCGGCCCGGGCGGTGGCGGCGAGCTCGGCGAACGGCGTGGCGAAGGTGGTGTTCGGCGCGATCGAGAGGGTGTCGGCGAACCCATCGCGAACGAGGAGCTCGTTCACGAAGAGGTCGTCTGCGCTGCGGTGCAGGTAGACGAGGAGCCGTCCGTAGCGGTCGCGGGGCTCCTGGTCGAGCTCCACGCGGACGGGCGTGGCCGGTGGGAGGAGCGCGTGGAGCCGATCCGATGCCTCCGGGCCGAAGCACTCGATCGGGGTGTCGGGACGTTTGGTCTCGGGGGTGTCGATGCCGATCAGGCGCGAGCTCTCCTCGCGACCGCCGATGGCGATGATCACCGTGTCGCCGTCGACCACCCGCACGACCACGGCGTTGGGTCCGGAGGCCGAGGCGGGGTCGGGGCCCGGGTCGGCGTTCGCAGTGCAGCTCGACACCACGACGGTGGCCACCACCAGCGCGATCAGTGCGGTGGTGGCGCTCGGTCGGCGCCGGGTCGGCGGCGCGATGGGTCGACGCTCGGGATCCATGGGTGCACCTCGAGGGGTGGCGGACGGGTGGCAACCCAGCAGTTGCGAGCGAATCGTCGAGACGACCGGCAGGGGAGGGGTCAGAGCCGTTCGAGGATGGTGCCGGTGCCGAGCCCGCCGCCGCAGCACATCGTGATGAGCGCCGTGGACGCGTCGGCGCGGTGCAGCTCGTGCACCGCCTTGGTGACGAGCACCGACCCGGTGGCGCCGAGCGGGTGACCGAGCGCGATGGCGCCGCCGTTCGGGTTGACCCGCTCCATGTCCGGCTCGAACTCGCGCGCCCAGGAGAGCACGACCGAGGCGAACGCCTCGTTGATCTCGATGACGTCGATGTCGCTCATGGTCATGCCGGTCCGTTCGAAGAGGCGTCGCGTCGCGTCGATCGGTCCGGTGAGCATCAGGACGGGATCGACGCCGACGAGGCACGTGTCGACGATCCTGGCCAACGGGGTGAGGCCGAGCGCGTCGGCCTTCTCGCGGCTCATCAGCAGCACCGCCGAGGCGCCGTCGGAGATCTGTGAGGCCGACCCGGCGGTGTGGACACCGTCCTCGCGGGCGACCGGCTTGAGCGTGGACAGCTTCTCCAGGGTGGTCTCGCGGAGGCCCTCGTCGCGGGCGACGGTGTGGGTGGTTCCCGTGGGCTTGCCGTCGTCGTCGAGGTCGGGTGCCTCGGTGGTGACGATCTGGCCCGAGAAGCGGTCCTCGGCCCATGCCCGGGCGCCACGCTCCTGTGAGGCGAGACCGAACTCGTCGGTGTCGGCGCGCGTGATGCCCCACTTCTCGGCGATGCGCTCGGCTCCCTCGAACTGCGAGGTGAACTCGTACCGGGCGAAGTAGCTCTTGGGCACGGCCCGCCCGAACTCGCGGTTGGCCATGGTGGCGCCCATGGGGATCCGGCTCATGATCTCGACCCCGCAGGCGACCGCGACATCGACCGCACCCGACCCGATGAGCCCCGTGGCGAGGTTCACGGCCTGCTGGGACGACCCGCACTGGGTGTCGACGGTGGTGGCGGGCGTCTCGAGCGGAAGACCTGCGGTGAGCCAGGCCGTGCGGGTGACGTTGAACGACTGCATGCCGACCTGGCCGACGCAGCCGCCGACGACCTGGCCGATCTCGGTGGGGTTCACGCCGGATCTAGCAACCAGTTCGGACAGGACGCCGCCCAACAGGTCGGCCGAATCCATGGTGGACAGGCCGCCACCTCGACGGCCGACGGCGGAACGGACAGCTTCGACGATCACGACTTCGGTCATCAGACGAGCCTAGGCGGCGTTCGAGTGGTGCGACGAGGCTGTGGCGGCTGCGGCCGGGGGCACGTCGGTGTCGGCGGGCCGGGCAGCGTGCAGCGCCGCCCGGGCCTTGGCGACGCCGCGGAGCCCCACCGCCCGCGTGGACTCGTCGAGCTTCCACTCGGGGTGCTCGAGGGTGTTCAGGAGACGGAGTTGGCCGTGCGGGATCCGGTCGGCGGAGGGGCGACGGGTTTCGGTTCGGTGCTCAGCGTCCATGGTCCCATCATCGCCAGGTGGTATGACAGGGAACGGCTGCAAAGGCTTCGGGCGACCGCTCGGACCGGTTTGTCATGCTGTTCGAGCGGCGCGGATCGCTCGACCGGCCCGAGTTCGCGGAGGTGTCACGGGTGCAGGATGTGCGGCGCGCAATCGAACGGCGATCAACAATGGCGGATGCCGTGCTGGTCGCCGTGGCCGCGGTGGTGCTCGCCGTCGTCGTCCTGATGGCGCCGACATCGGCCCCTGCGCAGGCCGTCACGGCCGTGCCCGGTGACACCATCGCGTCGCAGATGGCTGCTGGACGCATCGTGTCCATCTCGCCCGACGGCCAGGAACGGGAGATCGCCAGCGGTCTCGCGTCGCCCCGTGGTGTGGCCGTGCTCGTGGACGGTTCGATCCTCGTGGCCGAGACCGGAGCCAACCGGATCGTCGGGATCGGCGGTCGCTACGGGAGCGGCGCTCCCACCGAGATCGTGTCGGTCCCGTATCCCGAGGCGCTCTCGGTGGGGTCCGATGGACTCGTCTACGTGACGCTGCTCGAGCGCGGCGAGATGGGCCGGATCGACCTCGATCGCGGCACCTACACGGCGATCGCCACGGGACTCGCCGGCCCAGGTGACGTCGCCGTGCGGGGCATCGCCATGTTCGTCACCGAGAGCGCTCCCGCCGGTCGCGTCGTGACCCAGATCGGTGGCGACGGCCGCAAGGCGGAGTTCGCCGACGGGTTCGTCCAGCCGATCGGGCTGGCGTTCGGCCCCGGCGCGACGCTCTTCGTCGCCGACTTCGGCGCCAACCGCATCGTGCGCATCGACGGTGCGGGCGAGACCTCGGTGTTCGCGGAGATCGACGGTCCCTCGCACCTGGCGGTCGAACCGCGCGTGCCGAGCGACGGCGACCCCTACACGGTGGTGGTCACCGCTGCGGAGGGTGTGGTGCGCTTCGACTTCGCCGGCACCCGCGTGGGGGACACCCAGCTCGCGGGCACCGCAGGCATCGCCACCGTGCCCGGGACGGGTCCGGGCGGTACTCCGGGCCCGACGGTGGCCACGACCGCCGTCGTCCCGACCACCGTCGTGCCCTCGACCGTCGAGGTGACCCCCACCGCACCGGCCACCACCCGACCGCCCCGCACCACCACGACGATCTCCGAGGATGCCGGGGCGCCGTCGAGCACCTCGGGCGGGATCCTCGTGGCGTCGCTCGCCATCATCGCCCTGATCGTGGTCGGCGCCGTGGTGTTCGCGGTGATGCAGCGTCCCAAGCGGGGCAACAAGTCGGGGTTCGAGGAACGATCGCTCGACACCAACACGGTGGCCCTGGCCTTCGGTGCGTGCGCCGCCGAGGAGGTCGAGCTCGCCGAGGCCGAGGGCGGGGTGGCCTCGCTCGAGACCCAGGGCGAGGCAGCCGAGAAGCGGCTCACCGCGGCCATCGCACGGCTCGACGACGCACGCGACCAGCTCGACACCGTCCGCCGCGAGGCGCCGGCGCGCGCCGCGGAGGACTCGGGCTCGGACTCGGCTGACGACGCGGACGACGCGGATCGCTCCGGTTCCTCGCGGTCGTCGGTGGGTGAGGCCCCGGCTCCGGTCCCGGCCCCGACCCCGGCCCCGGCCCCGCTGAGCATCGACGACCTCGGGCTCACCACCGCCGCCGGTCGCGCCGCGCTCGACGCCTTCCTCCGACGCGAGATCGAAGCCGACGAGCTCGAGGAGATGTGGCAGGCCCTCGGCGAGGACCACGCCATCGCCGCTGTGCGTGCCGCTCGTCCGGTCACCGGGCCCGGATCAGAAGCCCAGGAGGCCCAGGAAGCCCAAGTGGGGGAGGACGAGGAGACCGGGTCCGGCGTCGAACCGGCCGAGCTCGAGACCGACGACCGCGCCGCGGTCGATGACCCCGTCGAGCGTGCCGAGGCCGAGGTCAGCGAGGCCGAGGCCGACCTCGACCACGCCCGTACCGAGATCGCTCGACTGCAGGAGCGCGAGGTCGCCGCTCGGCGGCGCATCACCGCGGCCCGGGCGGCGCTCGACGCGTGCCAGACGGCGCACGAGGCCGAGATCCGCGCCGCCTCCGCGGCCGCGGCGGACGAGGCGGCTGCCATCGCGGCGAGGCCGGCACCCCCTGCGACACCGCCAGCCCCTGCGACTCCGACACCCCCGACGGATCCGGACCCGTCGGACCCGTCGGTCGCGGCCGCGGTCGCGGGCGAGACGACCACGACCCCGGCGACCGATGATCCCGACGACGACACCGCAGCCGCCGACGACGGGCCGGTGCCTCCCGCTCGGACGCCGGCCCCGACCCCCACCCGGCCGAGCGCGAGCGGCCGGGCCCGCCCGGTGGTGCCCGAGCGGCCTCCGCTCGTCCCGGATGCGGCCACGGTGGCGGCGCTGCGACGGCCCCGGCCGCCGCTCGACCAGCCCCTCGCCGGCGAGGCCCCCGCCGACCCGATCGACGGTCCCGCTGCCGATCCCACCGGTGAGCCGGCCGACGGTGCCACCGCCGTCGGATCAGCCGAACCGGCGTCCGAGGCCCCGTCCGAGGCCAGCGCGGCGAACGAGGGTGGCGGGCTCAGTGATCTGCTGGCGCGCCCGCCCGTTGCCGAGGATCCGGCCAACGGCGAGGGGTCGGCCGCGCGCATCGACTCGATCCAGCTCGCCTGGGGCGAGCGGGGGCTCACCGCGTTCGCCCCCGACCCGGAGCACGAGCGGCCCGACGACGCCGATGCGCCCGACGCCAATGACGGCCATCCGCCGGCGGGCCGCCGCGGGGACGGTCGCGACGGCCTCGGCTTCCTCTGAGCCCGGTCCGTCCCGAGCCCAGCCGGGCGCGGTCCGGTCCGCCCGGGAACCGGTTGCTCAGCGCGGGGCGGACGGCGCCACGAGCGGCCAGGGCCGCTCCTGCTCGACCACGCGAGCGAGGTCGAGCAGCACGGCATCGCTGTGGTGGCGACCCATGATCTGCATGCCGACGGGGAGGCCGTCCACGGTGCCCACCGGTACCGAGCACGACGGGTTCCCGACGATGTTGGCGGGGATGGTGAGCGCGCCGTTGTTCGCCGCCGCCGCCACGTCGATGCCCATCACGGCGTCGCCGGAGCCACCGAGCTCCACGTTCAGGGTCACGTCGGCCGGATAGGCCACCCCTGGGTTGGTGGCGCACAGGACGATGTCCACCTGGTCGTAGATGTCGGCCATGGCCTCGTTGGCGCGGGTGCGGGCGGCTTCGGCCGCGCCCATCATCTCGAAGGTCACCACCTGCTCGGCGAGCTTGAGGCCGAAGCCCATCTCCATGGTCATGTCGTCGACGCACTCGGGCCAGCGCGCCCCGAGGTGCTCGCGGAGCGTCACCAGGTTGGTCATCGCCCACTCGTACCCGAGGGTCGGCAGCTCCACGGCGACGTCGTCCACGACGGTCATCCCGGTGGCCCGGGCGAGCTGGCGGGCCGCTTCATCGACCAGATCGGCGACCTCGGTGCGCACCGTCGCGTAGCCGCCGAGGTCGGGGAGCACCGCGACGCGGAGCCCGCTGAGGTCCAGGCTGGCGAGGTTGCGCTCCCATCCGTCGACCCGGGGCAGGCTGTACGGGTCGCGGCTGTCGTAGCCGGCGCACACGTCGTACCAGCGAGCGACGTCGCGCACGGACCGGGCCAGGCACCCGATCACGACGGTGAGCGGGGCGATGGTGGTGTGAGGCCCGCGGGGGATCCGCCCCGCCGTGCCCTTCATCCCCACCAGACCGTTGAAGCCTGCGGGGATCCGGATCGATCCGCCGCCGTCGCCTCCGGTCGCGATGGTCACGAGCCCGCCCGCCACGGCACTGGCGCTCCCGCCCGACGACCCGCCTGCGGTGCGCGACGGGTCCCACGGGTTGCCGGTGACGCCGTGCAGCTTGGTGACCGAGACGTTGAGGCCACCGAACTCGCTGGCCGTCGTCTGGCCGACGAGCACGCCTCCGCCGTCGGCCTCGAGCCGCTCGATCGCCGTGCCGGTCACGGTGGCGATCTCATCAGCGAACACGAGCGAGGCGCTGGTGTCGGGCCAGCCCGCCACCTGTTCGAGCTCCTTGACCCCCATCGGGACCCCACCGAAGGGTCGGGTCACGTCGGCCGCCGACGCGTGCTCCCGGGCGCGGTCTCGATCGACGAACGCGAAGGCGTTGAGCTCGCTGTCGTCGATCGCCGCAAGGGTCGCGTCGAGCTCCTCGAGCGGTGAGCGATCGCCGGCGCGGAACGCCTCGACCAGTGAGCAGGTGTCTCCGAGCCAGGGGGTGTCAGCCATCGGGGGAGTTTGGCACACACATAACGAACAGCGCTCACTTTGGGGCCGTCGGACGCCCGTTGCCACTCCCGTAGGATTGATCGCCATGGACGCACGCGAGTGGCTGGGCCTGGAACCGACGCACAACCCTCGACGCTGGTACCTGCCGGTCGTGCCCGGCATCTCCACCGGTGGCGGGTTCCTCTTCGGTGGCTGCGGGCTCGGCGCCGCGATCGCCGCCATGGAGGGCGCGACCGGTCGGCCGGTCGTGTGGGCCACGGCGCAGTACCTGTCGTTCGCCCGACCGGGAACGATCATGGACATCGACGTCACCGTCGCCGTCGACGGTCGCCAGACCACCCAGGCCCGGGCCACCGGGCACGTCGGCGGCACCGAGATCCTCACGGTCAACGCGGCGCTCGGATCCCGCGACTTCCCCGAGGACGGTCAGTGGGCCGAGCGCCCGACGGTTCCGCCCCCCGACGACTGCCCGCCGCGCGAGTCCCGCTGGAACGTGGGCGACTCCATCCTCTCGCGGCTCGACCAGCGGTGGGCCGATCCGGGCGACGGCTCGGGCCGGTGCTCGGTCTGGACCCGCATGCCGGACCTGCTCAACGTGTCGGCGCCGGCGCTCGGTGTCCTCGGCGACTACGTGCCGCTCGGCCTGGGCGCCACGCTCACCAGCGAAGTCACCTCCAACAGCCTCGACAACACGTTGCGCGTCGCGCGCGTGGTCCCCACCGAGTGGGTCCTCGTCGACATCCGGGTCAACGTCGTGGCCAACGGGTTCGGCCACGGCTCGGTCTTCCTGTGGGCCGAGGACGGCACGTTGCTGGCCACCGCCAGCCAGAGCGCGCTCGTGCGCCTCTGGAAGGGGGAGGGTTACCGGCCGGCGACCGCCGAGGAGCCCGACCCCGCCGCGGACGGACAGTCGTCGGAGCATCCGAAGCCGCTCCGGTAGCGTGCGGTCGGCGCCGCGCACCGGCGGCGTCGGAGCCGAGGGGGACCGATGCAGCGCTACGGCATGACCATTCCGTTCGATCGGGTTCCGTTGCACGCGCAACGCGACTGGATCTCCGAGCTCGAGACGCTCGGCTACACCGACGTGTGGTCGGCGGAGGCCAACGGTGCCGACGCCTTCACCCCGCTCGCCCTCGCCTCGGTGTGGGCGCCGTCGCTGCGCCTCGGCACCGCCATCGTCCCGGCCTTCACCCGGGGTCCCGCCTGCTTCGCCCAGAGCGTCGCATCGCTGGCCGACGCGGCGCCTGGACGCTTCGTGCTGGGCATCGGCACCTCGTCGAACGTCATCGTGGAGCGGTGGAACGCCATCCCGTTCGAGGAGCCCTACAAGAGGACGCGCGACATGGTGCGCTTCCTGCGCGCCGCGCTCACCGGCGAGAAGATCACCGAGACCTACGACACGTTCGAGATCAAGGGCTTCCGCCTCGGGATCCGCCCCGAGGAGCCGACCCCGATCCTGATCGCGGCGTTGCGCGAAGGCATGCTCAAGCTCGCAGGTCGCGAGGGCGATGGCGCCATCGTCAACTGGCTGAGCGCCGACGACGTCGCCACGGTCGCGCCGGTGGTGCGCCAGTTCGGTGCGGACAAGGAGATCGTCGCCCGGATCTTCGTGGCGCCCTCGGAGGACCGCGAGTCGGTGCTCATGGCCGGCAAGTTCGCCATCGCCGCATACCTCACTGTTCCCGTGTACGCCGCGTTCCACCGCTGGCTCGGGCGCGGCGAGATGCTCCAGGGCCTCTGGGACAACTGGGCGGCCGGCGACCGCGAGGCGGCGCTGCGATGCATCCCCGATGAGCTGGTGGATCAGCTGATCGTGCACGGATCGCCGGCGGCGTGTCGCGCCCACATCCAGCGCTACGTCGACAACGGGGTCACCACCCCGGCGATCGCCGTGCTGCCGTTCCCGGGCATCGACCAGCGTCAGGCCATCCGGGACCTCGCGCCGAACCAGTAGCGCCGAACCAGGGGCGCCGAACCAGGGGCGCCGAACCAGGGGCGCCGAACCAGGGGCGCCGAACCCGCACGTGTCGGGCACCCGGTCGCCGGATAGGGTGGCCGCCGTGACGAACGCACGTTCGATCGAATCGATCGACCTCGGCGTCCACCCCGATCCCCCCGATGCCGGCGATCGGCCGGTGGCGTGGACCCCCACCCTCTTCGATGCCGAGCCCGTCCGCGCTGATCCCGTCTTCACCGGTCTCCGTCGCGTCGAGCTCGCCCACGATGCGTGGATCGAGGTCGTCCCCGGTTGGCTCCACGGCGGCGCCTGCGTGTTCGACGACCTCGTCACCAACGTGGCGTGGCGTCACGGTCGCCGACTGATGTACGGGCAGTTCGTCGACGAGCCGCGGCTCCATGCGTGGAGCCGTGCCGCCGTGGCCGAGTGCCACGTCGCGCGTCCCGCGATCGACCGCATGGCCAACCTGGTGTCTCGCCGGTACGGGATGGTGCTGTCGAGCGTCGGGCTCAACTACTACCGCGACGGCCACGACAGCGTGGCGTGGCACGGCGACCGCGTCGCCCGTGAGCTCACGAGGGCCACCGTCGCCATCGTGTCGGTCGGGGGCCACCGTCCGTTCCGACTGCGGCCGCGCGTCGGCGGCCCGACGATCGAGCTGCTCGTCGGCGGTGGCGATCTCGTCGTGATGGGGGGCACGTGCCAGCGCACGTGGTTCCACGCGGTCCCCAAGGTCCGCGTGGCCCCACCGCGCATCAGCATCACGTTCCGGGCTCCCGCCGAGGGATGACCCGGCCGATGCTTCAGTCGGCCTCGGGCATCCAGGTCCCGTGGAACCCGAACGGCACCCGGCGGGGCATCTCGATGGTCGCCACCGGAGGCGCGCCCAGGTCGCGAGCGTCGTTGATCACCAGTGCGCTCGTGGCGGTGCGCTTGTCGTACACGAAGTTGAGCAGCCACCCGTCGTCCTCGGCCGTCCCGTCCGGATCGGGCGCGAACACCGCCTCGCCCGACTCGATGGCGTCGCCGTAGGAGTGGGTGACCGACGAACCGGTCTGGTGGTCGTACTTGGTCACGCTGGTGAACTCGACCGGTCCGTCGGTCCAGGCGTCGACCGTGGCCAGGTAGCCGTAGCGGTTGGCGGTGCCCTCCCGGTGGACGTTGATGCGCGGGAAGTCACCGGCGCGATCGTCGAGCTGCTCCTCCTTCACGACGCCGGTCGCGAGGTCGAGGATCCAGCGGTGCAGCGTGGGGAAGACCCGCTCGGTCAGCACGTCGTCGCCGAACGCCACCGGCATGCGTGACGCCCGGGCGCCGTCGACGACGACGGTGGTGTCGTCGATCTCCCAGCCGTTGAGGAAGTGGAAGACGAAGAACGGGTCGAGCTCGAACCAGGTGAGGTCGTCGCTGCCGCCGTCGCGTGGCAGGACGCCGATGCGGGCACCGTGCTCGGGCTCCCAGCGGATGCCCGTCTCGCCCCGCATCATCGCCTCGACGTCGAACACGCCCGGGAGGTCGAAGAACACCACGTGCTTCGCCGTCATCACGAAGTCGTGCATCATGACCGCTCGTGGGATCTCGATGTCCACCGATCGGGTGAGCACCCCCGACGCGTCGGCCACGTGGTAGCGCACGTAGGGCGGGAACGGGCTGTAGCCGAAGAACACCAGCTCGCCGGTCGCCGGGTCCCACTTGGGGTGCGCGGTCATCGAGCCGTGGAGCGCCCCGTCGTAGGTGTACTCGCCGACGGTCTCGAGCTCGCGGGTGATCTCGGTGGGGGGCGCGGCCTCCATGAGCGCGAGGTACCGGCCGGCGTGGCGGACGATGTTGGTGTTGGCCGTGTTCTTCATCATCCCGGCCCGCTCCATCACCTCGGGCTCGGGGAGCGTGAAGTTGGACAGGCCTCCGAAGAGCGACCGCCCGGCGTCCTCCTCGGCCTCGAGGCCGCGCGACCGGACGAAGCGGTTCTTGTACCGGGCCTTGCCGTGGTCGAGGTACACGGCGTGGACCATGCCGTCGCCGTCGAACACGTGGTAGGCGCCGAGTGGAGGGAACGCCTGGTTCGCGCCGTTGCGCATGTAGATCCCGCGCAGCGCGGCGGGGATCTCGCCCACCACGGCGAGGTCGACGGCGTCGATCTCGTCCTGCACCGGGGCGAAGTTCCCGGCGAGGTAGGGGCTCAACGCGGGATCGATGGCGATCGCCATGACAGGTCCTCCGACGACGGTGACGCCCGGGGTGGCCGTCAGCGATCTGAAGTTAACACTGTTCACTCCGAACTGTCGCCGGTCGGGTGGATCGCAGCTCGAACACCCACTGGTAGGCGAACAGGTTGGGCAGCAGCGCGAGCGACACCCGATCGACGGCCTCGAGCGCACGGCGCGCGAGTCCCGGCGCGGGGTCGTCGGCGCCGCGCTCGATCACCTCGAGCGGCAGGCCGGTGGCCTGGACCCGCACGATGCGGTACCCGGCTGCGGCCGCGAGCCGGGTGAACGACCGACGCGTGAAGAAGCGGAGGTGCCCGTGGTCGAGGATGCCGCGCCGGTCGTAGTCGAAGCGTCCCGAGGCGAAGCGCACGCGGGGGTACCAGTGCGCGACGTTGGGGATGCTGGCG
>JBBSTY010000130.1:0-11872 GCA_038235385.1 Acidimicrobiales bacterium
CCCCCCCCCCGCCGCCCGGGCCCACCCGCCCCCCCGCCCGCCGCTCCCCGCGCCCCCCCCCCCCACCGCGCGACGCCGCGCCCCCCGGCGGCGGGCGGGGGGGCCCCCCGGCCCCCGACTGCGATCCCGTGGGGGGGGATGAGGTGGATCGAGCCCGGCAGGGCGATCCGGCGATCTGATTTCAGACGTCTGCATTACACAGCGTGTGCAAAGTATGGGCGATCCCGGCGTGGGGTGCAAGCACCTGACCGCACCGGGCGACGCGGCGGCAGGCGACCGCCCGCGCCGGCCGTCCGGGGCCACCGGCCGGGCGACGAAGTTTCGGCGACTCGACCGTCCTCGCTACTATCTGACGCCTCATCAGGAATGAGCCGAGCGGGCTCGATGGCAAAGGGGACGACATGGGGTTGCTCGACGGCAAGGTGGCGATCGTGACCGGAGCGGGTCACGGCATCGGCCGCGGTCACGCGCTGGAGCTGGCCAAGGAAGGTGCCAAGGTCCTGGTGAACGACCTCGGTACGTCGCTTGCCGGCGAGGGGACCGGCCGCGATGCCGATCTCACCGTCGACCTCATCCGTGCGCGCGGCGGCGAGGCTGCGCCGAACTACGAGAACGTCACCGACTTCGCGGGCTGCGCGGCGATGATCGACCAGGCCGTCGACGAGTTCGGTCGCCTCGACATCCTGGTCAACAACGCCGGCATCTCCCGCGACGCGACCATCTGGAACATGACCGAGGACGAGTGGGACTCCGTCATCGCCGTGCACCTCAAGGGCACGTTCGCCCCCACCCACCACGCCGTGAAGCACTGGCGAGCCCGATCGGCGGCGGGCGACGACGTCTCGTCGGGGCGCGTCATCAACACGACCTCGGGCGCCGGCCTGGTCGGGAACTTCGGGCAGGCCAACTACACCGCGGCCAAGGCCGGCATCGCGGCGTTCACCCAGACCGTGAGCCTCGAGGTCTTCAAGATGGGCATCACCGTCAACTGCATCGGACCAGCCGGTGCCACCCGGATGGCGGCATCGATCCCGGGTGCCGGCATCGTGGCCAAGGAGCCCGACGAGTTCACCGAGTGGGATCGCATGGATCCGTCGCTCGGTTCGCCGGTCGTCGCCTGGCTGGCGAGCGACAAGGCTGCCCACGTCACCGGTCAGGTGATCCGGGTGGTCGGTGACGAGATCGTGCTCATGAACGGGTGGAGCAACGGGAACACCGTCAGCCAGGGCGAGAAGCGGTGGGAGGCCGAGCGGCTCACCCAGGTCATGAACACCGACATCTTCAAGACCAGGGCTCCGGGCCTCCGCTACTGAGCGCGGACCCGACCTCGTCGGGCCAGGCGCCCGACCAGGTCGAGACGGTTCACCGCGTGGCGGTGATCGTTCAGGCCCCCTCGAACCACACCGGCGCCTGGTCATCGGCGTCACCGTTGTAGCTGATGGTGATCTCCTCACCCGAACCGATGCGGTGCCGCGCCACCACGTGGATCTCGTCGGCGTCGTAGTCCATCTCGTAGCGCGCCGACGGTTGGTGCGAGTGGTTGTACAGGCTCCCGTACCCGAGCGCGAGCGCGTACCCGTCCTCCCACTCGTACACGTAGTTGCCGAGCACCGTGTCGACGACCGCGTCGGCGTCGGGACCCTCGACCACGAGGACCGGGCAACGCTCGATGAGGTCCTCGGGCTCGAACCGTCGGCGGGCGAACACGCCCGTCCCGTGGATCGGCGAGCGGCCGACGCGGAGGCCCGACTCGTTCCGCTTCCCGTTCCGCTTCTCGTTCCGCTTCTCGTTCCGCTTCTCGTCCGTGCCCTGCTCCTCGGCCTTGCGCCCGGCCGGGTCCTCGGACGTGGTCGTGGGGGTCGTCGCATCGCGCATGGTCGCCTCGGGAACTGATCGTCGATCCTGGTCGTGGGACTTGTCGTGCCAGGTGGGCCCGGCGCCGCCGGCGGGCGCGCCGGTGCAGCGTACGGGACAACCCATCGGGTCCGACCACGTCGAGCGCTCGATCTCGTCGGACCGCCGGTCGTGCCCGACGGGCGTGCAGCGGGTAGAACCTCGGCATGGATCACACGGACGACGCACCGGTGCCCGACGAGCGCTCCGGTGGCGGCGGCGCCGCGGCCGATTCGGTGGGCGCGCTGCTCGGCCGGTGCCTCCGCGTGGTGGGAGCGACGCGGGTGTTCGGATCGAGCGCGTCCGGGATCACCGGCGTCCCGGGTCTCGGGCACGTGCGGGTCGACGAGCCCATCCTCGCCGCGCTGTTGGGCGATGCCCAGGGTCGCATCGGCTCGGGCCCCGGCGTGGCGCTGCTGCCCGGTCGTCGACTGCGGTTGTCGGCGTCGCCCTCGACCCAGGTCGTCCCGGTGGTGGTCGACGATCCGTCGCTGCTCCCCGAGGCGATCGCGACCTGGAGCGTCGGCTCGGCATCGGGGTGTGCGGAGCTGGTGCTCGACCTCGATCTCGATGCGCCGGTTCCCGAGGGCCTCGCACCCGTCGCGGTCGGCGACGCCGGCCAGCTCATGACCCTCTCACCGTCGCTGGCCGACTTCTCCACGCTCGTGCTCGCCGGGCCGGGGGTCGTGCGCGCCGGGCAGGTCGATGCGCTGCGAGCGTTCGCCACCCAGGCCGGCGTCGGCGTGGTGAACACATGGGGAGCGAAGGGGCTCTTGGCCTGGGACAGCCCGCACCACTTCGGGACGGCGGGCCTCCAGGCACGCGACTTCGAGCTCGCCGGCTTCGGCGACGCGCAACTCGTGATCGCCGTCGGTGTCGATCCCGACGAAGCGCCCCGGCGGCTCTGGTCGACCGGCGCACAGGTGCTCGAGGTCGAACCCTGGCAGCTCGCTGCGCTGGCCTACAACTGGCCGGACCCACCGCCGGTGCCCCCGTACCCGGCGCTGTACCGGGAGCTCTCGGCGGCGCTCGGCCCGCTGTACGAATCGGACGCATCGCCGCTGACACCGGCCCGGGCGGCGCGGGACCTCTCGCTCGTCCGCCCGCCGGGCGCGCTGGTGGCCGCAGACCCTGGTCCCGCTGGACTCTGGATCGCTC
The DNA here is from genome assembly GCA_038235385.1 of Acidimicrobiales bacterium. GTDB lineage: Bacteria > Actinomycetota > Acidimicrobiia > Acidimicrobiales > Acidimicrobilacustridaceae > JBBSTY01. Next base: position 3,052 of record JBBSTY010000130.1, read on the forward strand.
GGACGTTCCCCACCACCGAACCGGGAAGCGTCGTGGTGCCCGCCCGGCGCGCCGACGGGTTCGCCGTGGCCGCAGCCATGGTCTGCTCGCTCGACCACCGTCGCGCGTTCGCGGTGACCACCGCCCCGTTCGATCCGGTCACCGAAGCCCTCATCGACCTCGCCGGCCGCGTCGGATCGGAGTTCGTGCTCTGCGCCTGGGGGGCAGACGAGGCGTGGTCGGACGCGAGGGCACACGAGGTGGCGCTGCGGACCGCCCTCGAGGCGCCGGGAATCGCTCGCGTCGGTGTTCCGGTCGACTTCTCCTGGACCCGTACACTCGTCGACGTCGCCGGGGAGATCGTGGCGTGGAGCGATCATGGCGGCTGAACGAGCGGGACTCCGAGAGGGGCGATGAGAACCGGGTCCGGCGCGGAGCGACGATACCGGCCATCCGACGGAGCCCGGATGTGCTTCTTCGCCGTCCTCGCGCTGTGGTTGCTCTTCCCGGTGCTGATCCGGGACAACCTGGCCCAGGACGCCGTGCCCTATGTGGTGGCCGGCGAGCTCGTGACCACCCGCCCGGATGTCATCTACGCCGAGGACGCAACCGACCTCTACGACCTCCGGGACGCGTTCGCCGCACGCTCGTGCGCCATCTCACCGCCGGGAACCGACTGCGAGAGCCTGAGCGTGGCGTTCGTCAGCCCACCCCAGGGGTTGCCGTTCGCGTTCGTCCTCAGCCGACTCGGTCCCGGACCGGCGGTCCTCGTGATGCGCCTGCTCGCCGCTGGTGCCCTGTGCGGGGGGATGCTGGTGCTGTGGTCGAGGTTGGCGCATCGAACGCCACGGGCCGGGCCCGCGCTGGCGGTCACCGCCGTGCTGCTCACCCCGTTCACCATGGTTCCCCTCCCGCTCGGGCAGACCTCGCCCTACCTCTTCCTGTCCGCGTGCCTCGGCGTCCGGTTCTCCGACGACCGACGTCGGTGGCCGGTGATCGCGGTCGCCGCTCTGTGGGCGCTGACGATCTCGCTCAAGCTCTTCCCGGTTGCCCTGGTCGCCATCGTCGTGTGGCAGCGCCGGGCGCGGCTGTTGGCCTGGGCGGCCGGGTTCGGTGCGCTGCTCACCGCCGGGGCCCTCGCCCTCGGACCGGTGTCGCTGTTCGGCGGCTTCGTCGTCGCGTCCGGGGTGCTCGCCGAGGGTTCGTCGACGAACCCCTACAACGGATCGGTCGGGGCCGTGCTCGCCGGCCTGTGGCCGCCGACCGCGGATCAGCCGGTGATCGCCGGACTGCTGCTCGGCGTGCGCGTCGTGGTGGTGGCCGGACTTGCCTGGTGGCGCATCCGTCGCAGCGACGACGACGTCCAGTGGGCGTGGGCATGGTTGGCGCTGCTCCTCTTCGTCCCGCTCGTGTGGGCCCACTACCTGTGGCTCGGCATCGCCGCCGTCGGCGTCGTCGTCTCGGCCCGCCGGGACATCGACGACCGGGTGCTCATGGCGCTGCCGGCGCTCGCGCTCACCACCTTGCCGATCGCCATCCCCAACGCCACCGGCAGTTCGGCGTCGGGGCTGCAGCTGCTCTTCCTCGTCGGATCGCTCGGTCTGGCGACGTGGCTCGCACAGCCCGCGCTCGAGCCGGCACCGGCGGTCGACGTCCACCCTCCGGCCGGTCCCTGACGGCCCGACCCCCCCCGACCGACCCCGGCCGAGGCGAACTAGAACGTGTTACATTTTTTCGACCCGCACGCGATGCAACCGCCCAGGCCATCGCCGGGCGCCGCCTGTCGAAAGGACGCCGACATGGAGTTCGGACTCTTCGCCCAGCTGTTCGTCCCGTACTACGAGCGCAACGTCGACCCCATGGCCGAGCACAAGCGGATCATGCGCAACGTCGAGGTCGGCGTCGCTGCGGATCGCACCGGCTTCAAGTACGTCTGGTGCCCCGAGCACCACTTCCTCGACGAGTACAGCCACATGCCCGGACCGGAGGTGTACCTCTCGTTCATCGCCGCGCAGACCGAGCGCGTGCACGTCGGCTCGGCGATCTTCAACATCACCCCGAAGGTCAACCACCCCGCCCGGGTGGCCGAGACGGTGGCCCTGCTCGACCACGTCACCGAGGGTCGGTTCGAGTTCGGCACCGGTCGAGGATCCTCGACCACCGAGGTGTACGGGTTCGACATCGACGACCTCGCCGAGACGTCGGCCATGTGGGACGAGACCATCCGCGAGATCCCCAAGATGTGGAAGCCCGGCCAGTACTCCTACGAGGGCCGGTACTTCCGGATGCCCGAGCGGGAGGTGTTCCCGAAGCCGTTCGGCAACAGCCACCCGGCGATGTGGGTCGCCGCTGGTAGCCCTCCCACGTTCACCAAGGCGGGCGAGATGGGCCTCGGCGCGTTCTGCTTCACGCACGGGACCCCACAGAAGATCGAGCCGCTGATCCGGGCCTACAAGGATGCGGTGGCCCACGCCACCCCGGTCGGGGACTACGTCAACGACAACATCATGGTGGTCACCAACATGATCTGCATGGAGAACCGGGAGGAGGCCTTCGAGAAGGCGGTGTCCATCGGCATGAACTACTACACCAGCCTCCAGATGCACTGGCTCGACAACATCCCCAAGCCCCCCGGCTTCCCGGAGTGGCCCGAGCTGATCCCCGAGCCGTCGATCGACCAGCTCGAGAAGGCGGTCGAGATCGGCATGGTGGTGGTCGGCGACCCGGACGACTGCGCGAAGGCCGTCCGCAAGTGGGAGGACATCGGCGTGGACCAGCTGTGCTTCAGCCCCACCACCACGAACATGGACCAGGCCGAGATCATCGCCTCGATGGAGCTGTTCGGCCGTGAGGTGCTCCCGACGTTCGACCAGAACCCCGTGCACAGCACGACCCGGTACCGTCAGGCAGCAGGGATCCAGGCCGCCGTCTGATCCGGTCGACCCGGGATCAGGTCGGCCCGGAACGGGAGGCGCAACCAGCCACGAAGGGGGAGCGGTGAACGACGCGGGTTCGAGCGGCCAGCTGACCACGTTCAACATGGCCGACATCTGGGAGGCGGTGAGCGATCGGGTGGCCGATCGCCTCGCGATCGTCTGCGGCGAGCGACGGCTGACCTACGCCGAGCTCGAGGAGCGGGCCAACCGGCTCGCGAACTGGCTCCTGGAGCAGGGTGTCCGGCCCGGCCAGCACATCGGGCTCTACCTGGTGAGCGGCACCGAGTACTTCGAGGCCATGCTGGCCGCGTACAAGGTGCGCGCGGTCGCGGTGAACGTCAACCACCGCTACGTCGAGGGTGAGCTGACGCACCTGTTCGACGACGCCGATCTCGTCGGGGTCCTCTTCCATCGCCAGTTCGCCGAGCGGGGCGAAGCGATCCGTCCGGACCTGCCCGGTGTCGGTTGGTGGCTCGCGGTCGAGGACGGTTCCGGCGCGGGTGCGATCACCGGCGAGATCCTCTACGAGGACGCCCTGGCGTCGTCCTCACCGGACCGGACGTTCGGGCCCCGGTCCAACGACGACCCGTACGTGATCTACACCGGCGGGACGACGGGTCACCCCAAAGGCGTCGTGTGGCGCCAGGAGGATGCGTTCTACGCCTGTGTCGGCGGCGGCGACCCGATGCGTCTGTCCGGCCCCGTCGACGAGCCCGCCGAGCTCCTCGATCGCATCATCGACGGCACGTTCGTCTTCCTGCCCGTGGCGCCGCTCATGCACGCCGCCGGCCAGTGGACCTCGCTCTCGTGGCTGTTCGCCGGCGGGATGGTCGTCCTGTTGCCCGGGTCGCTCGATCCGGTCGAGGTGTGGCGCCTCATCGAGCGCGAGCACGTCAACCTCATCACCGTCGTCGGCGATGCCGTGGTCCGCCCGCTCGTCGACGCGTGGGACGACGACGGACCCTTCGACGTGAGCTCGCTGCTCTCGGTCGGTTCCGGGGGCGCGCCCCTCACCCCGTCGCTCAAGGCGCGCCTGCACGAGATCGTGCCGAACAGCGCGATCGTCGACGGCTTCGGATCGTCCGAGACCGGTGCGCAGGGCTCGCAGCGGGCCGAGGCGGGCACGCCGCCGCCGGCTGGGGTCACGGCGTTCAAGCCTTACGGCGACACCACGACGGTCCTCGACGAGATCACCCGGCGACCGGTCGAACCGGGATCCGACGTCGTCGGACGCGTCGCGTTGCGGGGCCGGATCCCGCAGCGTTACTACAACGATCCGGACAAGACCGCCGAGACCTTCGTCGAGGTCGACGGTGACCGTTGGGTCGTCACCGGGGACCTCGCCACCGTCGCCGCCGACGGCACCATCACCTTGCTCGGTCGGGGTTCGCAGTGCATCAACTCCGGCGGCGAGAAGATCTTCCCCGAGGAGGTCGAGGCGGTGCTCAAGGGGGCCGACGGGGTCTACGACGTCCTGGTCGTCGGGGTCGCCGACGATCGGTGGGGCCAGCGGGTCGCCGCGGTCGTGCAGGTCGACGACGGCGCCACGATCGACGAGGCCGGGTTGATCGCGCACGCCCGTCGCCACCTCGCCGGCTACAAGGTGCCCAAGCAGATCATCGTGGTGGCGGAGGTCCAGCGGTCGCCGGCCGGCAAGGCCGACTACCGGTGGGCGCTAGAGACCGCCTCGGCGTCCACCTGAGGGCCGGCGGCGGCGGCCGCTCACGCGCGACAGAATGGCGCATGGACGCAGCAGATCAACCACAGGTGGGGGAGTGCAGATGCGGCGGATGAGCGGGATAGATGCAGCGTTCCTGTACGGCGAGACCCCGGCGTGGCACATGCACGTGTCCGCGGTCCTCATCGGCGACCCGTCGACGGCGCCGCACGGCTTCAGCGTCGAGCGGTTCAAGGAGCTGACCGAGGCCCGCCTGCACCTGGCGCCGCAGTTCCGCTGGCGCCTCGTCGAGGTGCCGTTCGGTCTCGACCGACCGGGTTGGATCGAAGACCCCGACTTCGACATCGATTCGCACATCCACCGCATCGGCGTGCCCGCGCCAGGCGGCCGTGAGCAGCTCGGCAACCTGATCGGCGACCTCGCCGCCATCAAGCTCGACCGCAGCAAGCCGTTGTGGGAGTTCTGGGTCATCGACGGGCTCGAGGACGGCAAGATCGCCATCCTGGCGAAGATCCACCACTCGATCATCGACGGCGTCTCCGGCAGCGAGCTCGCCGGGATCCTGATGGATCTCGAAGTCGATCCTCCGCCCACCGAACCGCCCACCGAGCCGCGGTCGGTCGAACCCGAGCCGAACCCCTTCGAACTGGTGGCACGCGGCGTCGGCAACACGTTGCTGACGCCGTACCGCACGGTCCGCTTCGTCAACCAGTCGGTGCGTCAGGGCCTGAAGTTCATCGGGTTCACCCAGCGGGACAACACGCCTCCGATCCCGTTCCAGGCGCCGCGCACGTCGTTCAACACCGAGTTGAGCCCGCACCGGCGGTTCGCGTACGAATCGGTCGGGTTGGCCGAGGTCCGCTCGATCAAGGACGCGTTCGGCGTGAAGCTCAACGACGTCGTCCTCGCCCTCTGCGCGGGTGCCCTGCGGCGCTACCTGGAATCGCGCGACGAGCTGCCGGATGCGCCATTGATCGCGCAGGTGCCGGTCTCGCTGCGCGTCGAGGGAGACGTCGGCCACGGCGGCACCAAGGTCGGCGCCATGTTCGCGTCGCTCGCCACCCACATCGCTGATCCCGCCGAGCGGCTGCGCGCCATCCACGAGAGCACCCAAGGCGCCAAGGAGATGCAGCAGGCGCTCAACGCCGAGAAGATCATGGGCATCTCCGAGACCGCACCGCCCGCGCTGATCTCGCTCGCCGCCCGGATGTACACGGCCGCGGGCCTCGATTCGCTGACCCCGCCGATCATGAACCTGATCATCTCGAACGTCCCGGGTCCGCCGTTCCCGATCTACTGCGCCGGCGCCAGGCTCGACGCGATCTACCCGATGGGCCCACTGCTCTACGGCACGGGCATCAACGTCACGGTCTTCAGCTACGTCGACCACGTCGACTTCGGGTTCATGGTGTGCCGCGACGTGGTCGAGGATCCGTGGTTCATCGCCGAAGGCGTCCAGATCGCGCTCGACGAGCTCCTCGTCGCTGCGGGATCGGAGTCGTGACCGCCACGTCCCGCCGGACGTCGCGCCCCGCTCCCTCGTGTTCGCAGGTGGCGCGGCCGACAACGTGGCGATGACCGCCACCACCTCGGCTCCCGTCGTGCCGGCGGAGGTCCTCCGACGCCGGCGACTCGCCACCATGAAGCGACGGGCCACGGCGTTGCTCGCCGCCGTGACCGTCGTGTTCCTGGTGGTCACCAAATTCGGAGGTGATGCGGTCTGGGCGGGCTACGTCCAAGCCGGTGCCGAAGCCGCCATGGTGGGCGGCCTGGCCGACTGGTTCGCCGTGGTCGCCCTGTTCCGTCACCCGCTCGGCATCCCGATCCCGCACACGGCGATCGTCGTCGAGCGCAAGGATCAGTTCGCGATCACGCTCGGGGGGTTCATCCAGGACGCCTTCCTCACCCGAGAAGCGATCGTGACCCGGTTGCGGGCAGCCGAGGTCGTGCCTCGACTCGCCGACTGGCTCGTGGTCCCCGCCAACGCCTCGAAGGTGGCGGCGGAGATCATGACGGGCGCCGTGACCGTCGTCGACATGCTGCGTGACGACGACGTCCACCGCGTGATGCAGCGCTTCGTGCAGGAGCGGCTCGACACCGTTGCCCTCTCGCCCCTCGCCGGTCGGTCGCTGCGCTTCGCGATCCGAGACGGCCGCCACCAGCAGGCGCTCGACGTCGGCTTGCGCGAGCTCGACCGCTACCTGTCCGAGAACAGCGAGCAGCTCCGTTCCAAGGTCGGCACCACCTCGCCGTGGTGGTTGCCCGGGGCGGCCGAGGATCGCATCTTCGAACGCCTGGTCGCCGCTGCGCACACCCTGATCGGCGAGATGCTGGAGGACCGTGAGCACAACCTCCGATCGCACTTCGAGGCTCGTCTGGTGGTGCTGGCCCATGACCTCGAGCACGATCCGACCTACCTCGAGCGGGGCGAGCGGCTCAAGCGCGACGTGCTCGATCAGCCCGAGCTCCAGGACTGGGTGGCTGCGCTGTGGACCGACGCCAAGGACCAGCTGCGGACCCAGGCGTCGGATCCCGAGTCGCAGCTCCGTCGACGTCTCACGTCGGCGATCATGACCGGGGGCGCCCGGTTGCGCGACGACCGCGCCATCCGGACCAAGGCCGAGGACAGCCTCGAGACCGCTGCGCTCTACGCCGTCGATCGCTTCCAGGGCGAGATCGGCGGGCTGGTGAGCAGCACCATCGCCCGGTGGGACGCCGAGGAGACGGCCAGCCGTCTCGAGCTGCTCCTGGGCCCCGATCTCCAGTTCATCCGCATCAACGGCACGGTGGTGGGCGCCCTCGCGGGCCTGGCCCTCCACGCCGTCGTCCAGCTCCTGGGCTGAGCATCGCCACGTCGGCGCAACGCCACCAGGGTGCGGTGGCGGACGGGCGGGACCGGCGAGTCGGCGGCGAGGGGTGGGGCCGGTCGCCCACCGCCGTAGGCTGACCGGTTCATGGTTCCCCCGGCGCAGGCGACGATCACCACCGCCGAGACGGCCGAAGCGGTGTTCGTGCCCGGCGATCCGTTGCGCTTCTCGACGCTCGCGCTGTGGGATCGTGCCCGGCCGGACGAGCCGATCTCGGTCGGGGACGGGCCGTTGGCCAGGTACGCCGATCAGCTCGAGGTGGGGCCGGTCACGATGGTGCTTCCCGCGAGCTCGAGCGTCCGGGTGACAACCGTGTCGGCGTTGCTCGTTCCCTGGCGCCTGGCGCTCGACTGGCTCGTGGAGCTGACGCCGGGCGATTCCGTCACCGCGTCGCTCGCGTCGTGGGCGGTGGCGGCACGCCTCGGGACCGATCTGGTCGCTCGTGGACGGATCATGCCCGGGATCTCGGCGTCGGGGTTCGACACGTGGCGGCTCGGCGTGCTCGATCCCGCCGACCAGCGGCACCTCGGTGTGCTGGCCGACGCGTTGCCCGCGCTCGCCCATGCGCTGGCGCTCCCGGAGGAGTCCTCCGGGCCGCGCCGGATCGTCTCGCCGGGTTGGCTGGTGCGCCAGGCGGTCGACGCCGTGGCCGATGTGGTGGTGCGCACGTCGGCCTCGCCGTACCTGGTCGAGTCGGGCGCCTTCGCGGGCCCGGAGCGTCACGAGATCAGCAGCCTCCAGCCCTGGCTCGCCCGGATCGAGCACGATCTGGGCGTCGGAGCCGGTGCGCATCCCGGCATCCGCCTCGAGATCCCCTTCGGCGACGTCGGGACCGACCTCGATCACGCGCTCGACCCGGCGCACCCGGTCGGCGACGACGGTCAGGTCGATGCCGTGCCTCCGGTGCGGGCCGTGCTGCAGCTGCGCTCGAAGGTCGATCCGTCGCTGGTGATCGACGCCGCAGATCTGTGGGCGGCGCCGGCATCGGTGCACGCTCGCATGGGTGAGCAGGCCGAGGTCGACCTCCTGCTCGCTCTCCGTCGCGGCGCGTCGGTCTGGCCTCCCCTCGAACGGGCGCTGAACGATCCTCGTCCGGGGCGTCTCGACATCACCGACGAGGAGGCCTTCGAGCTGCTCGGGCCGGCCGCCCAGGATCTGGCGGCTGTCGGGTTCGAGGTGCTGTGGCCCGCCGGGGTGTTCGAGGCCGCCGTCGAGCTCCGGGCCAACCTGCACTCACCCGTGCCCAGCGCCGACAGCCCGGCCGGCTTCTCGTTCGACACGCTGGTCTCGTTCGACTGGCAGGCGAGCATCGATGGCACGCCCCTGACCAACGCGGAGCTCGCCGAGCTGGCGGAGGCGAA
>JBBSTY010000131.1:0-11820 GCA_038235385.1 Acidimicrobiales bacterium
GCAGCTGGTTGCAGTACTCGGCCATCGTGCGGAGACGGTCGATGTCGGAGATGTCGAGCTGGGGGTCGACGCCCTGGGTGAACAGGTTCATGGCCAGGGTCACGATGTCGACGTTGCCCGTCCGCTCGCCGTTGCCGAAGAGGGTCCCCTCGACCCGGTCGGCACCCGCCATCACGCCGAACTCCGCCGCGGCGACCGCGCAACCGCGATCGTTGTGCGGATGCAGGCTCAACACCACCGCGTCGCGGTTGGGGATGTTGCGGTGCACGTACTCGATCACGTCCCCGTAGATGTTCGGCGTGTACATCTCGACCGTGGCGGGGAGGTTCAGGACGATCGGATGGTCGGCACTGGGTTCGATGACGTCCATCACCGACGAGCAGATCTCGATCGCGTAGTCGACCTCGGTGCCGGTGAAGCTCTCGGGCGAGTACTCGTAGAAGACGTCGGTGCCGGGGATGGTGTCCTCCAGCTTGCGGCACAGCTTCGCCGCCTCCACCGCGATGTCGGTGATGCCGGCCTGGTCGAGCCCGAACACCACGCGCCGCTGCAGGATCGACGTGGAGTTGTAGAAGTGCACGATGGCCCGGTCGGCCCCGGCGATCGACTCGTACGTCCGTGCGATCAGCTCCGGTCGGCACTGGGTCAGGACCTGGATGGTGACGTCGTCGGGGATCAGATCCTCGGTGACCAGCTGGCGGACGAAGTCGAAGTCCGGCTGCGATGCCGACGGGAACCCGACCTCGATCTCCTTGAAGCCCATCGCGACCAACGATTCGAACATCGTGCGCTTGCGCGACGGATCCATCGGGTCGATGAGCGCCTGGTTGCCGTCGCGGAGATCGACCGAGCACCACAGCGGCGCCTCGGTGATGCGCGCGTCGGGCCACGTGCGGTCCGGGAGGGCCAGCGGCTCGACGGGCCGGTAGCGCTCGAACGGCATGGTGTGGGGTTGGGCTGCTTCGGGGGGCATGACGGCTCCTGGGTGTGCGGGTGGCGGGTCGGGGTGCGGACGGCGGATCGATCACGGCACGAGACCGGGCCGACGGAAGATCGGGGGCCCGAAAACGCAAGAACCTCCCGGCTTGCGAGCACGGGAGGTTCGGCGAGCACCGGTATGGGGGTGCTCACCTACATGAGAAGAAGGAGGGTGGTCGACGGCGACATGGTTCCGATGATGGTGGTCAGGTGAGGTGGTGTCAAGTCGCAGCGGTCGCGACGAGATCGGCGTCCGCGGGGTGGCGGCGGACGTAGGCGGCGACGAACGAGCACGAAGGTCGGATGGTGAGTCCCCGTTCGCGGATGTCGGCGAGGGCGTCGCCCACCAGCCTGGCGCCGTAGCCGTGGCCCTCGCGGGCGCGGTCGATCTCGGTGTGGTGGAGATCGAGGACATCGCCGTGCCGGGCGTAGTCCATGAGGCCGATGCGCCGCCCGTCGACGACGATCTCGTAGCGGTGGTTGGCGTCGTCGTGGACCACCGTCGCGTCGCTGGGATCAGCGGACATGGGTTCCTCCTGCTGCTGAGGACGGGTGAGCCCCATCCGGGTTCGATGGATACGATCGTGACACCGCTTGGGTGACCGACGACGGCCTGGTCCGGGCGGCGAAGAAGGTAGGACGCTCGGTTCCTACCCGGCTCGACCCGGATCTCGACCGGCCACCCGGTGCGGCTCGGAGTGATCCCAGTCGGCGAGCAGCGTGCGGATGGCGGTGAGCAGCACGAGGGGCACGTCGAGCATGGCGTGATGGCCGGCTTCGGGGATCTCGACGACCGGAGCCACACGGCCGAGGGCCTCGTACATCGACGCCCCGATGTCGGGCGTGATGAGACCCATCTCCGATCGCAGGAGGGCGAACCGGCAGCGCACCCGGGACAGGTAGGGCAGGGCGACACCGCGCATCGATCCGCCGAACTGGGCGAACACCCGGTGATCGAACTTCCATTGCCAACCGCCCTCCACCGGACGCAGCGATCGGCGCGCCACGTGGTCCATCACGTAGTCGAGGTAGTGCTCCTGGGGCGGCACGGTGCGGAACCGGGCGACGGCCTCGTCGGGCGTCGGGTAGGTGCGCTGCTTCCCGAACGCCTCCTTCAATCGGTGGGCCTCGATCTCGGGGTCCGGGTGCGTGACCGGCGAGTCGCACACGATGGCTCCTGCGAGCCGGTCGGCGTGCACCGCAGCGGTGGCGATCGTCACGAACCCACCCATGGAGTGCCCGACCACCACCGGCGGTCCGTCGATCCGTGCGGCACCGGCGACCGCGACGACCTCGTCGGTCCACTGCTCGAGCGAGTACTCCTGACGGTGGTCGCTGTCGCCGTGACCGGAGAGGTCGATCGCCACCACCCGGTACTCGTCCGCGAACTTGGCAGCGACGTGGGTCCACCAGTGGGCGTGGGCGCCACCGCCGTGGACGAACACCAGACCCCGCCGGCCGGGTTCGCCCCAGGTGAGGAAGCGAACCACCGCGCCATCGACTTCGATCTCACCCTGCTCGAACGGCACCGCGAGCGCGCGGCAGAACCAATCGGGCGCGTCGGGGTGGATCGCGATGGCATCGGTCATGGCGTGAACCTACCGACGCGATGCCGCGCCCGCCCGTCGGCCCCACGGCTCGATGCCCGTCGGCCCCACGGCTCGATGCCCGTCGGCCCCACGGCTCGATGCCCGTGGACGACGACGCTCCACGTGGGCCCGACCGATCGCCCTCACGAAATCCGTCGATCCGCACGCTCACCGAGACCAAGCTGGTGTCGGTCCGTCCGTCTGCCTGTGCCCGAGGAACCCCATGGCCCTGCACATCTACCGCGTCACCGTCCGCGGCTTCTTCACCGATCTCGAGCCCGACATCCGCGACCGCCTCCTCGCCGAAGCCGACGATCACGATGCCCTGCACGCCGCCTTCACCGAGGCGGGCTCGTTCACCTACGGCCGGTCGCTCGATGCCCTCTGTTCCGCTACGAGCTGCGGGTCCACCTCGACGACGGAGACGACGATCGCACGCTCGCCGACGCCACCGCCGAGAAGGACGGCCTCGACCGCGCAGCAGCCACGCTGGCGGCGGCGGGGATCGGATCGAAGCGGATGCGGACATCGGCGTCGAACATGGCCGACGTGTGGACCGGCGACCGTCGGTGACCGGACCGTCGAACACCGCGCCACGTCGGACGAGCCGGCGCGCCGAGCGATGCACCGGGTGACCCCGAGGACCCATGAAGTTCTGTAGTGTCGCCCCGACAGCACATCGCACCGAAGGCGCTCTGGAGGCGACAATGGATCTCGGCCCGGTACAACTCATGGTGATCGCCTTCGATCGTCCCGATTTCCGCGGCACCATCGTGAACGAGCTCACACGGCTCGGTGACCTGGGTCTCATCCGGGTGCTCGACGCCATGCTCGTGAGCAAGGACGCCAACGACGAGATCACCACCATCGAGGTGAGCGAGCTCGACACCCACGACGCCACCGAGCTCGGAGCCGTCATCGGTGCGCTCATCGGGTTCGGCGCCGGTGGCGCCGAGGGTGCCGAGATGGGCGCCGAGCTGGGAGCCATCGGTGGCTCCGACGGCCACGTGCTCGACGACCTCGACATGGTTGATGTCCTGGGCGACCTCCCGTCCGACAGCGCCGCGGCCATCATCTTGATCGAGCACCAGTGGTCCGCTCATCTCCGCGACGCCATCGTCGAGGCCAACGGGGTGCCGATCATCGACATGTGGGTGCATCCGCTCGACCTCGTCGCCATCGGCGCCGCCGGTGCCGATGCGCTCGACGACGCCTGACCGCACGCCGGCAACCGCCACCTGAACCCGTTCACGAACTGAGGAGTCACCAACATGATGAGACGACGCCGCCCGCTGGCGCGGGGAGCCATGGTCGCCGGCACCGGGTACGCCGTGGCCAAGAGCGGATCCCGGAAGCAGGCTGCCGAACAGGCCCAGAACCAGCAGATGGCCGATCAGCAGCAACAGATCGAACAGCTGCAGGCGCAGCAGGTCGCCCAGCAGGCTCCCGCTGCACCGCAGCCGGCACCCGCAGCCGCACCCGCCCCTCCGGCAGCCGAGGAAGATCGCGTCGACCAGTTGGTCAAGCTCAAGGGCCTGCTCGACGCCGGCGTGCTCTCCGACGAGGAGTTCGCAGCCGAGAAGGCACGGATCCTCGGCAGCTGATTCCAGACGCGGCGACGTCATGGCTCGACGTCGCCAACCACGAGCGAAACGACTGAACGCCCGACCTCGGCCGGTCAGACCAGATCGGCCACGATGTCGGGCGGCCACGCGCCGAGCGCGAGGACTTGCACCACGCCGCCCTGGTCGAGCACCCCGCCGCGCTCGTAGCGACCGATGTCCCCCCTGGTGAACCACCCCGTCGACGGGTCGCGTCCCTCGGTCCAGAGCCGTTCGGCGTAGGCCTCCGTCGCCAGGGCCAGTCCCGGCACCGGACGAACGGCATCGAGCGCCACGAGGTTGCGCAGGAAGATCGCGTTGAAGCACGGCGCATGCGACCACAGTCGATCGTCGGCCCCGAAGTGGTCGAGCGCCGCGACCGCGGTGGCCATCGCCGATTCGAGGAACGATCCGTCCCCCGTGATCCGGTGCCACAGCACGTCGACACCGATCGGCGTGCCCTGGTTGTAGGAGTAGATCGCAGGGTCGACGCGGCCGGAGGCGTCGACGTTGTCGGCGTAGAGCGCGTCGGGACGCCGGAGCCGCTCATGGAGGAACGAACGACACCGCGCGGCGAACGTGAGCGCCGTGGGGTCGCCGGTGAGCAGGTGAACCCAGAGCGCCAGTTGGGCCGACGGCGCGGTGGAGCAGGTGTTGCGTGGCGAATCCGGGCGCGCCCGCCAGCGCACGCCGCCGTCAGGATGCTCACCCCGACCGATGAAGGCGAGGACGCGCGCCGCTTCCGCCAACGGCGCCGGATCCCCCGTGGCGAGGTGCACACCGACCAGCACCAGACCGACCCACGCGTTGTCGTCGTAGTAGTGGTCCGGATCTCCGGGGAAGGGTCCGTAGCCGTCGCCCACCCGGTACTGGTCGAGCACCGCACCGAGCTCGGCGAGGACCCCGGCGTCGAGCGCGCCGACGCGCACGAGCGACACGGCGGCGGCGAACGGCTGGCTCAACCCCCACACCGATGCCGGACCGGAACCCGGCCACGGACCGTCGGCCAGGCGGGGGCGCCGAACGAACCGGCGGCCGGGACGGATGAGCGCCGCCACCGGCTGCCACGCCACGAGCGCCCGTTCACGAGCCTGGGAAGCAGCGGCGTCAGCGCGCGTGTCCATCTCCCGATCCTGCCATCCTCGGTGGGCCCGTGCCCGACACGGTGGGCGGTCATGTGACAGCATCGATGTCACAACAGCCGGGGGAGCGGTCGGTCGACGGACCCTCGGTGCATCGCCATCCGTTCATCACCGAGACCAGGAGGTCGGGTCCGATGCCCACCGAGATCCCCGCCAGCGCCCAACCCGAAACCATCCGCGACGCGGGGCTCGACCTGCTGCTGGATTCGCTCCAGCGTCGGATGGCCACCATGCACTCGCTCTACTACCAGGCCGTCGACACGATGGGGCCCGAGCACGTCAACCACTTCGAGCGCACGGGTGTGCTGCCCATCGCCTTCTCACTGTTCCACTACACGAACATGGAGGACGACTGCTGGGCGGTCATCACCGGCGGCACACCGGTGTGGGACCACGCGTGGCAGGCGCGCGTCCAGATGACCGTGAACGACCACGGCAAGCACCGGACGGTCGACGAGATGATCCACCAGCGCATCGGCGACTTCGACGCCTTCAAGCAGTACCAACGGACGGTGTTCGACCGCACCGAGGCGTGGCTCGCCGAGTGCGACCCCACCGACTTCACCCGTGTGCTGATCAGCCGGCCCTTCCCCCCGATGGTCGCCTCCACCTACTCCGCACGCGTCGCCGGACCCGCAGGCATCACCGTGCTCGACGCCACCGAGTGCTGGCTGTACCAGCACGGCCTGCGCCACATGGGCGAGATCGAGTTGGCGCGGGGTCTCGTGGGACTCGGTGGTATGACCAGCTGATTGAGCGAACACCTCGACGTGCACCGAAGTACCCTCGCCACGGGCCTCCCGGCGAAAGGTCCCAGGGGGACACGTGGCACGAGACGAGAAGGTGCAGCGGGTCCGGATCGGCACACAGATGGCAGACACGAACCGGGCGATGCTCGAAGCGGCGGTCGACGGATCGGGCACGATGATCGTCGTGCAGGACCGGTCGGGGCGTGTGCTGAGCTCGAACACCACCGCCCGGTCGATCCTCGGGATCAGCAGCGACACCGTCGACATCGGCGCGGCGTTCGCCGCGCTCGATCCGATCCACGAAGACGGCGACTCCTTCTCGTCCGCTGATCTCCCGGCGCAGGTCGCGCTCCGGCGGGGGGTGGACCAGCGCAACATCCGCCTGGGCCTGCTGCTCGATGGCGGAGACCGCCGTTGGTTGCGAACGTCGGCCCACGTCGTCGATCTCGACGGCCGGGATGTGGTGGTGACGTCGCTCACCGACGTGACCGACGACCACCCCACCGAGGAGATCCTCCGCGACAGCGACGATCGGTTCCGCGTCGTGGCCGAGCAAGCCCCCATCGCCATCTTCATCGTGGGTCTCGACGGCGAGTTGCTCTACGGCAACCCGGCCGCGGAGGAGGCCACGGGCAGGTCGATGCAGGACCTCCGAGCGATCGGGTGGTTGGCCTGCATCCATCCCGACGACCAGACCCGTTTGGCCGAGGGGCCCAGCGACTTCAACTCGTTCGAGCCGGTCGAGTACCGGATCATCCGCCCCGACGGCTCCATCCGGTGGCTGCGTGCCACCGGCACCGCACTGCACGACCGCGAGGGCGTCACCGTCGGACTCGTGGGGACCGCCGAGGATGTCACCGAGCTTCGCCGGGCGACCGATCGGGTCCGAGACAGCGAGGCTCGTGCGAGAGCGATCCTCGAGACCGCCGCGGAGGGCATCGTCTCGTCCGATGACCGCGGCGTCATCATCGAGTTCAACGCGGCCGCAGAACGCATCTTCGGCTTCGACTCGGACGAACTGATCGACCGCGGGTCGGTGTTCGATCTGTTCGCGATCGCTGACCGCGCCCGCTTCCGATCGTACTTCGCCGACTACCTCGACGGTGGGGAACCGAGGTTGGTGGGCAGGGGACGCGTCGAGCTGGTCGGCTGTCGCCGCGATGGATCCGACGTCGCCATCGAGGTGGCGCTCAGCGACATCGAAACCCATTCGGGACGGCTGTTCACCACGGTGATCCGCGACCTGTCGGCGCAGAAGGCCTTCGAGCGCGAGCTGCAGCACCTCGAGACCCACGACGTGCTGACCGGGCTCCCGAACCGCGCCCTGTTCGCCGCCCAGCTCGACGCCGCGCTGGTGCGGGCATCCACCGACCAGCGACCGGTCGCAGTCCTGTTCATCGACATCGACCGCATCCGACTCGTCACCGAGGCGCTCGGTCACCGCGCCGGGGACGAGCTGATCGTGCAGGTGGCGCAACGGATGCTCGAAGCGGCCGGATCCGACGCCACCGTGGCCCGCTTCTCGAACGACCAGTTCGTCGCGTTCCTCGACCACCTCGGTGATGTGGGTGACGCGGTCGATGCGGCGGTCCGGATCATCGAATCGGTCAACGAACCCTTCCTCGTCGGTCCCGACGACGCGTTCCTGGACACCAGCATCGGCCTCGACGTCGCCACGGACGGCACGCTCGATGCCGAGGCGCTCGTGAACAACGCCCACGTGGCGATGGGCCGGGCGAAGGATTCGAGCGTGACCCGCTACGAGGTCTTCGACCGCGAGATGCGTTCCTGGGTCGAGATCACGCGTGCGACCGAGCTCGCGCTCCGATACGGGATCGAGCGCGACGAGTTCGAGCTGCACTACCAGCCGGTAATCGACCTCTCGACCGCCGAGGTGTGCGGCTACGAGGCACTGGTGCGGTGGAACCACCCAGAGCTCGGGTTGCGGATGCCCGATGAGTTCATACCGATCGCCGAAGAGAGCGGGCTCATCGTCCCGCTCGGCGAGCAGTTGCTCCGCCTCGCGATCGAGCAGTCGGCACGATGGCGCTCGCAGGGCCCGGGCAGCCAGGTCAGCCACGTGTCGATCAACC
The DNA here is from genome assembly GCA_038235385.1 of Acidimicrobiales bacterium. Taxonomy (GTDB): domain Bacteria; phylum Actinomycetota; class Acidimicrobiia; order Acidimicrobiales; family Acidimicrobilacustridaceae; genus JBBSTY01. The sequence goes on from JBBSTY010000131.1 coordinate 8,153, forward strand.
TCTCCGCACGGCAGCTCGAGAGCCCCGGCCTCGCGATGGCCGTGGAGCAGGCGCTCGAGGAGTTCGGGACCAACCCGTCCGATGTGACCTTCGAGATCACCGAAACGGTGCTCTTTCGAGAGGCGAGCAGCAACGTCCGGACGCTCGACGAGCTCAAGTCGCTCGGCGTGCGGCTCTCCCTCGATGACTTCGGCACCGGGTACTCGTCGTTGATCCACCTCTGCGAGCTCCCGATCGACGCGGTGAAGATCGACCGCATCTTCGTCTCCCAGCTCGGCACCCACAGCCGCGACGCGTCGATCGTCGAGCTCGTGGTCGGCATGGCTCGCACCTTGCACCTCGACGTCGTCGCCGAGGGGGTCGAGACCGAGGATCAGGCGGCCGCCCTGCGGGCCCTCGGCTGCCGCTACGGCCAGGGGTACCTGTTCGCTCGCCCGGCTCCGGTGGACGAGCTCATCACCTGACCGCAGGTGGTTGCGCACGAACGAGGTGCGAGTGGGAACCAGCCTCACCCTCAGGATGCCGATCCCGTTCGGCGCCCGTACCATCGCAGCCATGAGCGGCCACGCCCACGACCACGCAGTTCCCGCCGGCGCCGGGCGGGAACGACGGCTCGTCATCGCCATCTTCCTCAACGTCGGCATCGTGGTGGCCCAGCTCGTCGCCGGCTTCGCATCCGGCTCGCTCGGTCTGCTCGCCGATGCCGGCCACAACCTCACCGACGTGCTCGCCATCGCCGTCGCTCTGATCGCGGTGCTCCTGACCCGGCGGCCACGCACAGGACAACGCAGCTTCGGCTGGCACCGGGCGACGGTGCTCGCCGCCCTGTTCAACGCCGCCAGCATCATGATCGTGTGCGTCTTCGTGGTCATCGAGTCCCTCCGACGACTCGGCGACCCGCAACCGGTGGACGGCGGGATCGTCATCGCGTTCGCGGTGCTCGGTGCCGCCTTCAACACCATCGCCGCCTTCGTCGTCCACGACGGCTCGACCGACGTCAACATGCGAGGTGCGCTGCTCCACCTCATCGCCGACGCGCTCACGTCGGTCGCCGTGGCGATCGCCGGGCTGGTCATGTGGGTGACCGACGACTACTACTGGCTCGACCCGACCATCGCACTCATCATCTCGGCGCTCATCGCCTGGCAGGGGTGGCGACTCGCCAAGGCGGCGCTCGACATCCTGCTCGAGAGCACCCCCCACGGCATGGACCCCGAGGCCGTCACCACCGCGATCGAATCGGTCGAAGGGGTCGACGCCGTGCACGACTTCCACGTGTGGTCGCTGTCGAGCGAGATGCGAGCGCTGTCCGCGCACGTGGTGGTATCGGGCCACCCGACGCTGGAGGAGGCGCAGGCGGTCGGGGCCCGCATCAAGGCGGTTCTGGCCCGTGACTTCGCCATCGCCCACGCCACCATCGAGCTCGAGTGCGAACCCTGTGCCGACGACCCCCACTGCGAGGCCGATGTCCCGGCCGCATCGGCACCGCACGTGCACGCCCCATGATCGACGGGCTCCGTCGGCGAACGAGCCGTGGATGCTGACGTCGGCCGCCGCGCCCGCACCACGAGGGCGGGGATCATGAGCGACGCCGTGCGACTGGGCGTGGCCGCCGCACTGGTCGACGACGTGCTCGTCGCCGGCGATGTCGAGGTCCTGGACGACACCATCGCCGCGGTTGGCTGCTCGCCCGCGGGAACGAGTGGCCTCGCCGTGCCCGGGTTCGTCGACGTGCAGGTCAACGGCTTCGGTGGCGTGTCCTTCACCGATGTCGGCAACGACCTCGACGACCATGCCCGGGCCGCCGATGCGCTGGCCCACCACGGGGTCACCTCCTTCCTGATCACCATCCCCACCACGGACCCGGACCACTACGGCACCCTGCTGGACACGGCGGCGCACGCGTGCCGATCCGATCTCGGCGGGGCTCGAGCACAGGGCGTGCACCTCGAGGGTCCCTTCCTCTCCCCCATCCGCAACGGCGCACATCGCGCCGCGTGGCTCCGGCCGCCGACGCTCGCAGGCACCGACGCCCTCCTCGACGCCGGACCGGTGTCGATGATCACCCTCGCGCCCGAGCTGGCGGGCGGTCTCGAGGTGATCGGACACCTGCGCCGACGAGGGGTGATCGTGGCCGTCGGTCACACCGATGCCGATGCCGACGACGCCCACCTCGCCTTCGATGCCGGTGCAACGGCGATCACCCACCTGTGGAACGCGCACCGGCCCATCACCTCGCGAGATCCCGGTGTCGGCGCCGTCGCCCTCACGCGATCCGACGTCTGGGTGTGCGCCATCGCCGACCTCGCGCACGTGTCGGGCGAGACCCTCGCGCTGTCGGTCGCGGCCGCCGGAGACCGCTTCATCGTGGTCACCGATTCGGTGGCACCGGCCGCGACGCCCACCGGTCCGCCTCCTGCCGCACGCGACGCACGCGGGAACCTCGTCGGCAGCACCACGCCCCTCGACCAGGCCATCCGCAACCTGGTCGGACTCGGCGTCCCCCTGACCTCGGCCGTCGCCGCCGCCACCCGCCGTCCCGCGGCGATGCTCGGCCGTCCCGACCTCGGCCGTCTCCTCCCGGGAGCACGAGCCGATGTCGTGATCCTCCGAGACGACCTCACCATCCGCGAGGTGCACATCGGTGGTCGACCCCACCACTAGCACCTCCGACACGACCCATCATGTCCGGGCAGGGAACACGCCACGGGTTTCTCGCCGTGGCGGCCAGCGATCGAAGACGCCTCATGGTGCGCCAGTGACCCATTCCCGTGCATCCCCGTGGCATCTGGACCCTCGTCACACGCCAATTTCTCACGTTTGGTGAGTGAAACTTCACGCCGAGCCCACCGCAACTCGAGAAATAGGCCAAAAGCCCTATTCGGATCAGCGGGTTGGTTGTCGATACTCCTCTGGACAGGAAGTCCCCCCATCAGGGGGTTCGTCAGCACCAACACTAGGGAGATCACCCCATGCTTACCTCTTACGAGTTCGCCAGCGCCTGGCTGCAGTCCCGTTGCAAGTCCGACCGTGGTGCCTCGCTCGTCGAGTACGCGCTGCTCGTCGCGCTCATCGCCGTCGTCTGCATCGCTGCGGTCACCTTCCTCGGCTCCGCCGCCTCCTCGAAGTTCTCGGACGTCGGCTCCGCCATCAGCTGATAGCAAGCTGGTCACCGGTTCTGTGAGAGGGCGGGCTCGTGCCCGCCCTCTTGCACACCCGGACCGCAACGGAAGGACCGGCATGAGCGAGAACGTGAACATCTCAGAACGGAACGCATCGCGCTTCACCGGCGACGCAGGGTCCAACCTGGTGGAGTACTCGATGCTCATCGCCCTCATCGTCGTGGTGTGCCTGTCCGCCGTGACCTTCTTCGGAAGCAGAGCGACCTCGAAGATGGACTGCGCGTCGAGCGCCGTCGTCAACCAGGTCGGCGGGGTCTCGTGTTGAACACGCCTCTCGGCGGATGATCGTGCGGTGGCACCCACTTCGGTGGGTGCCACCGTCAGTTTTGGGGGTCGACGGCGCGGCGGCATCGCCCCGGCCCGACCACGACCTCAGCAACCAGGAGCGACGCCACGCCGGCACGCGACGAACGCCGTGGCGTCCTGGTACTCCACGTGCCAGTCGTCCGATGCACGGATCCCGCTGCTGAGCGGCGTGGACGTGCC
>JBBSTY010000132.1:0-11451 GCA_038235385.1 Acidimicrobiales bacterium
GCCGGCGTCGCGGCCGCCCGCAACCCCGACGGTCGTCTCGAGATCTTCGTCCTCGGCGACGACGACGTCCTCTACCACCTGTGGCAGTGGCCGACCTCGCCGAGCGGCTGGAACGGGTGGGGCCCGCTCGGCAACGGCTTCCCGTCCAACGCCGGGCTGACGACCGCCACCAACCGCGACGGTCGAATCGAGGTGTTCGTCACCGGTGACGGCAACCTGGTCGAGCGTGCCGCGCAGGCACCGGGGACCCGCACCGGGTGGTCCGCGCTCTCGTCGCTGGGCATGCCCGGCAGCGGCGGACCCTCCGCCGCCCGCAACGAGGACGGCCGCCTCGAGGTCATGTCGGTCGACGACAACGGCGTCCTGTGGCACGCCTGGCAGGTGTCACCGGGCGGGGCGTGGTCGCCGGCCGCGGTCCTGAGCGTCGGGTTCGACTACGGCTCAGCCGTCGAGCTGGTGGCCGATCAGCAGGGTCACCTCCAGGCGTTCGGCACCACCGCCGACGGCATCCTCCAGTCCATGTGGCAGACCCCCCTCACCCCGTCGGGCTGGAACGGCAAGCTGTACTACGGCCCCGGCACCGTCACCGGCGGGATCGACGTGGCCATCCGCTCCGACAACCGGATGATGCTGGCGGCCGTCGACCGCGCCGGCGGCAGCGTGGTGACGTCCACCCAGGGGGCCCCGAACGGGGCCTGGAGCCCGCTCGTCCCCCTCCCCTGATCAGCCGGCGCAGAGCGCCCGATCCGCGGATCCCAGCCCGGTGACGGGCGATCGCCTCGGCTCCGATGCGCCACCCCGCCACGGGATCGGCCAGAGTGGGTGCAGGAGGAGCAGCCACCATGGACATCGCCATCACCGGATCGAGCGGCCTGATCGGCACCGCGCTCGTCACCCACCTCGAGGCCGCCGGCCACCGACCCATCCGTGTCACCCGGTCGGGGTCCGACGGCATCCACTGGGACCCCGCACGTGGCGAGATCGATGCCGCGTCGTTCGAGGGGATCGACGCGGTCGTGCACCTCGCCGGTGAGGGCATCGCCGAGAAGCGCTGGACCGACGCCCAGAAGGCCCGCATCCTCGACAGCCGGGTGGACGGCACGACCCTGCTGGCTCGCACGCTGGCCGGCCTCGACCGGCCCCCGGCCGTGCTCCTGAGCGGATCGGCCATCGGGTACTACGGCGACCGGGGGGACACCGTCATCACCGAGACCTCCCCTCCCGGGAGCGACTTCGCCGCCGAGGTGTCGATCGCCTGGGAGGCGTGCACCGCCGAGGCCGAGGCGGCAGGCATCCGGGTCGCGCACCTGCGCACCGGGATCGTGCTGAGCGCCGCCGGCGGGGTGCTCGGCAAGCTCCTGCCCCTGTACCGCGCCGGGCTCGGCGGCAAGCTCGGCGGTGGCCACCAGTACATGAGCTGGATCAGCATCGACGACGAGGTCGGCATCATCACCTGGCTCCTCGACACCGAGATCTGCGGCGCCGTCAACCTCACCGCGCCCGAACCGGTCACCAACCACGACTTCACCAAGGCCCTCGGCGCCGCGCTGCACCGACCCACCTTCCTGACCGTCCCGTCGTTCGGGCCCAAGATCCTGCTCGGTTCCGAGCTCGCCGATTCGCTGCTGTTCTCGAGCGCACGGGTCGCCCCGACCGTCGCCGAGGGTGCCGGCTACGAGTTCCGGCACCGCACCATCGACGCCGCCCTCGCCGACGTGCTCGATCGCTGACCCGCGGACGGGGGTCAGGGAGCAGTCAGGCCTTCTGCCACGAGATCAGCAGCGCGCCACTCGCCTGCCGGGTGACGATCACCAGGCGGCCGTCGGCGCCGTTGACCGCCGTGACGCTCACCGGGTTCGCGCCGGGGAGGATCCCCCAGTTCGACCACGGACCGTTGGCGGTGACCTGCCACACGTTGCCGATGCCGGCGCCGAGCATCCCGGCGAACACCTCCATGCGCCCGTCGCGGTTGCGCGCTCCGGCCGGATCCGACGACATCTGTTGGGGTCCCACCCGCCCCGGGGTGTTCCAGCCGGTCGGTGACGACCGGTTCTGGGCCATGTCCCACATGCCGTAGTCGGCGCCGCGCATGAACACCTCGAGGAGCCCGTCGGAGCGGTTCAGCACCGATGGCCTGCCGATGTAGACGCCGGTGAACGCCGCCCACCCGCTCCAACCGGTGGCCGAACCGGGGACCTGCCAGCTGTGCACCAACGTGCCGCTCCGGTCGACACCGAAGAGCTCCATGCGGCCGTCGGGGTTCACCCCGGCCGCGGCGGCGTACACGCCCGGTCCGCCGAGCTCCTGCCAGGTGGACCACACGCCGTTGGACCACTGCCACTGGTGCACGACGGCGCCGCTGGCGTTGAGGCCGAACAGCTCGAGACGGCCGTCGCGGTTGGTCGCGGCGTCGAAGAGCACGGACACGCCGCCGCCCATGGAGGTCCAGTTGCCCCAGTCGACCGTGCTCTGGCGGATCGACCAGATGCCCCCCGACGTGTCGCGGGCGAACGCATAGAGGAACCCGGCGTTGTCGCGGGCGAGCTCGACCGAGGTGATCGACCCGCGGGTCCCGAGCCGGATCGGCGCGCTCCAGGGTCCGTTCGGCTGTGCCTGCCAGGCGTGGTTCACGAACCCGTCGCCGGCGACGTAGACGGCCTCGAGCCGGCCGTCGGCGTTCATGGCGAGAGCGGGATCGGACACCGACGACGGGGCCAACGTGGCGCCGTCGGACCACCCTCCGCACGCGCCGGCACCCGTCGTGGTGTCGCACAGCCCGGGGCCGTCGACCGACCAGGCGAGCGACGTGCGGGCGTTGGCGGTGATCGGCTTCGAAGCGGAGACGGTGGCGTTGTAGCCCGTGTCCGACGACAACCAGTAGCGGTACTCGCGACCGCCCGCCTGGAAGACGTAGAACGGCGCCGTGATGGGGGTCGGGATCGAGGGGTTCGACGAGGTGAAGCTGCGGTTCCCCTGGGCCAACGCCGGATCGACCCGGTGGCAGGTCACGGCGCCGATGCCGGCGATGATGCACGCCCGCTCCTGCGCGCCGCCCATGCGCGACACGCCGTAGTCGCGGTTGACCCAGATGTCGTTGCCGTCGAAGAGCTCGTTGAACAGGCCCAGGCACGTGGACTCACTGCTGTTCGCGCAGGCGTACCAGGGACCCCACGCGTAGCGGATCTTGGCGATGTCGGTCGTGGCGGTCGATGCGCAGTAGCGGCTGGCCATGACCTCCGACGCGACCTTGGCCGAGTCGAAGGTGCTGATCGCGTTGGCCGCGGTCATGTTCCACCCACCGGCGGAATCGAACTGCCACATGCCGATACCCGGGTGCCAGAACGCCCGTTGGTACGGCGTCGACTTGTTGCCGAACGCCCACAGGGCGCTCTGCGTGTCCCAGCGGCTGAGCGTCATCGGCGACGGCGCCTGGGTCGGCGTGGTGTACGCACCCGACTCGGTCAACGTCGGAACCACCATCATGGCGGCGAGCTTGTTGGGGTTCAGCCCGCAGCGGGCGTTCTGGCGGGCCCAGTACAGGACATCGTCGATGGGTTGGCTGCCGTAGGCGCGCGTCGCCGCGTTCGCCACCGGCGCCGTCGATGCGCTCACGCCGGCGAACACCGCCACCGATGCCACGGCGAGCACCGCCGCCACCAGCACCCGGGCCACACCGGACCGCCGTCGGCGGGCCGTCCTCACCCCAACCACCTCAGCCTGCATGGGCGCGCGCACCTCCGAGTCCCGTCTCCGCTCCGCCCGGGGGCATGGTACCGCCTACCACGGACCACGGGGGAACTCGCGCGCACCGTGGCCATCGACCTGGTCCCAACCCGCATCCATCCCGATCAGCCATCGAGCCGATCACCGTGGAGGCGGTGATGCGTCCTGGGTGATCTGGGAGCCGGATCCACCCTGGAGCTCGGGGGCCAGATCGCCGAGCTCGGTGGCCAGCGCCCCCTCGATGACGACGATCACGTCGCCCGACTCGCCGGGAGCGAGCGCCGGTGCCGGCGTGGTGGTTCCCGGGAGCAGGACATCGGTGACGACCAGGTGCCGGGTCTCGCCGCTCGCCGACTTCCAGAGCACCACGGCCTTGGGCACCGCGACCGACGAGCTGGTGGTGTTCGTGGCGCTGCCGTAGACCACCAGGGGCTTGGGGCCCGATTCGGGGTCGCGGTAGCCGGGGATGTCGATGCGTCGATCCTCGCCCGGCGCCCGCACCCAGAACACCTGCATCGTGAGCGACGCGTCCGCGAGGGTGTCGGGCGTGGTGCTCGCCGGTGGGACCGATGTGGGCGTGGTCGAGGTGGACGCCGCCGCGTCGGGATCGGTGGTGGTGGAGGACCCCTCGGCCGCGGTGGTCGAGACCGCACCCACGACCGACGACGACGTCGGGTTGTCGGCCGCCGGTGACTCGGGGTTGCCGGTTCCCACCGGTCCGGCCGACACGACCTCGTCGGTCCCACCCGACGTGCACCCTGCGACCACCAGGGTCGCGGCCGCGACCGCGATCAGGCCTGCTCGTCGCCACGGCAGCCGCCGGGTCCGCTCGTCGTCGTGTGCTCTCGCCGGTCCGCGACCGACCGCGTTCGTTTCACCCACGCCCGAAGGGTACCGCTGGAGCGGTCCGGCGCCGGGGCACCCCCGTCACCACCGCCAGGATGTCAGTCGGCCTGGAGGCGGGCGACCAGCGTCGCCAGCGGCTCGTGGAAGTCCGGGAGCAACGGCACTCCCGAGAGTCGGAGCGCGGCGTTGTCGAGCACCGAGTTGGCCGGCCGGGGCGCCGGCCGGGCCGGCAGCAGGTCGGCGGTCTTGACCGGGGTGACCCGTTCGGGGTCCTGACCCGACGCCTCGAGGACGGCCTGCGCGAACTCGAACCAGCTCACGGCGCCCTGGTTGGTGACGTGGAACACGCCGGGGCGGCGGTCCACGACGAGCCGCTTGATGCCCTTGGCCAGATCGGCCGCGAACGTCGGATGGCCGCGCTGGTCGTCGACGAACGACAGGGTCTCGTGCTCGGCCGACAGCCGCAGGATGGTCTTGACCATGTTGTTGCCGTGGTAGCCGCACACCCACGAGGTGCGCATGATCGTGGAGCCCGGGTCGAGCTCGCGCTCACCGGCCAGCTTGGTGACGCCGTAGATGGACTGCGGGTTCGGCTGGTCCCACTCGAGGTACGGCGTCTCCTTGGTGCCGTCGAACACGTAGTCGGTGGAGACGTAGAACACGGGCACGCCGATGCGTCGGGCACCTTCGGCGATGTGGCGGGTGCCGATCACGTTGACCCGGTAGGCGGCGTCGACCTCGGTTTCGCAGAGATCGACGGCGGTGAAGGCCGCCGGGTGGACGATCGCGTCCGGCTCGAGCGACGTCACCGCACCCAGCACGGCGTCGCGGTCGGTGATGTCGGTGGCCAACAGGTCGATGCCGCCCAGGTGCGCGACGGTGCGGTTGGCGACCGCCGCCTCGATCACCGGCTCGACGTCGGCCGCGATGATCTCGTGGTGGCCGTCGGAGGCGAACTCGGCGAGCAGCTCCTGTCCGAGTTGGCCGAGGGCGCCGGTGATCAGTACACGCACGGGTTCGTTCCTTCGCTTCGGGGGACCGCGACGAGCGCGGGTCGGGATGGCGGACCTGACGGGACGGGGCCGGGACCTGGGCCGGTCAGCCCTGCTTGAGCGGCTCCCACCAGGCCCGGTTCGCCTGGTACCACTCGACGGTGGCCGCGAGCGCCTCGTCGAGCTCGCGGTCGGGCGACCAACCGAGCGCCTCCGCCTTGGCGATCGAGATCGAGTACCGCCGGTCGTGGCCGAGGCGGTCGGTGACCCAGTCGATGCGGTCGTCGCCCAAGCCCATGAGGGCGAGGATGCGTGTGACGAGCTCGCGGTTGGTGATCTCGTTGCCGGCGCCGATGTTGTAGACCTCGCCGATCTCGCCCTTGCGCAGCACGGCATCGACCCCAGCGCAGTTGTCCTCGACGTAGCACCAGTCGCGCACGTTGAGGCCGTCGCCGTACAGCGGGATGTTCTTGCCGTCCATGAGGTTCGTGACGAACAGCGGGATGGCCTTCTCCGGGTACTGCCAGGGGCCGAAGTTGTTCGACGACCGGGTGAGCACGACCGGTAGGCCGTAGGTCTCGACGTACGCGAGCGCGATGAGGTCGCTCCCGGCCTTGGAGGCGCTGTAGGGCGAGCGGGGCGACAGGACGTCGGTCTCGGTGAACGAGCCCTCCTCGATCGATCCGTAGACCTCGTCGGTTGAGATGTGCAGGAAGCGCTCCACCTCGAGGTGGCGGGCGACGTCGCACATCACGTTGGTGCCGCCGCAGTTGGTGCTCACGAACGCGTCCGGATCGACGATCGAACGGTCGACGTGGCTCTCGGCGGCGAAGTGCACGACCTGGCGGTGCCCGGTCATGGCCTCGCGGACCGCATCGCGATCGCGGATGTCGCCCTTGACGAAGCGGAACCGGGGGTTCTCCTCGAGGTCGGCCAGCGTGGCCAGGTTCCCGGCGTAGGTGAGGGCGTCGAAGACGGTGACCTCGTCGTCGGAGTGATCGAGCACGTAGCGGACGAAGTTGGACCCGATGAATCCGGCGGCACCGGTGACGAAGAGCTTCATGGCCACCAGTGTCGCAGACCGGGAGACCCCCGGTCGGAACGCGGGCCCCGTGGCCGTGCCCACCCCTTGAATCGGACCGTCACCGGCCGATCGGAGGACCCGTGCCGATCGACGAGGGACATCCGAACCCCGAGGAGCGCGCCCCTGCACCCCAGGAACGCGACTGGTTCGGCAACGCCCTGCCACCACGGGGGCGGGCCGCGGCTCCGGTGCCCTGTCCGATGTGCGGGATCGACCACGCCACCCGCGAGGGCCTCGAGGCGCACCTGGCGACGGCGCACGGATTCAGCACCCACCGGGGGCGGTCTCGGACCCTCGGCCCGCGGCTGCTCCACTGGTTCCGGGGCCTGCGCTTCATGCCGCTGTGGTTCGTGCTCCCCGTCAACCTCCTGGTCACCCTGCTGTTGGCCGCGTGGGCTCGCGACACCGGGGGCGTCGCCCTGTTCGCCGAGGCCGACCAGCTCCCCGTGATGCGGACCTGGATCCTGCGCCTGTCCCTGCTCCCGACCGTGCTGGTGCTCACCTGGCGAACCGTGGATCGACGCGTCTGATGGACGAGCCGGTGGCCGATGCCCACGCGAGCGACGACGGACCGACCGGCGCCGGCGACGACGTCGGGCCTGGTGGCGCCCCGCCGGCCACGAGACCGAGCGGCCCTCGGGCGACACAACCGTGCCCGTGGTGCGGCGACCCCTTCGACCGCGCATCGGAGCTGAAGGATCACGTGTTCGCCTGCCACGACGTCCGCGTCGACCGCGCGGTCCGGAGCGGTCTGTTCGGCGGACGCCTCCACCGGTGGGTGCAGGCGGCGCGTCACTTCCCGCTCTGGGCGATCCTGCCGCTGAACGTGGTGGCGGCCGCGATCGTCGGGTCGCTCGTGGCCATCCCGACCGACGACGTCATCGGCCAGTGGACGTTCGCGATCGCGCTGACCCCATCGCTCGCAGCCCTCATCGACCGGTTCTTCGACGCGGTCGGCTGACCGAGCTCACCTCGGCGATCAGGTGCGGAGCGAGAAGTGCGGCTGCCACATGGGTTCGAGGTCGGCCCGCAACGGGTTGGCCTGATCGCGATCGGAGAGGATGGGCTCGGCGATGCCCCAATCCGCCTCGACCGCCGGGTCGTTCCAGGCGACGCCCCGCTCGTCGGCCGGGTTGTAGTAGCTGTCCACCAGGTACGTGATCGTCATGTCGGTGAGCGCGGCGAACCCGTGGGCGAGACCCGGCGGGATGTAGACCCCCTGGTGCGAGTGGGTGCCGTCGTCGCGCCGGCCGAGGTCGAGGGTCATGGTGGCGCCGTCGGTGGGCGACCCCTGACGGAGGTCGTGCAGCACCACCCGGGCGGTGCCGTAGGGCACGTACCAGTAGTCGGCCTGGTGCAGGTGGTAGTGGAGCCCGACGATGGCACCCGCCTGACGGTCGCCACGGTTGCCCTGGATCATCTCGCGCCCGTTCGGGAACCACGAGCGCCGGTAGGTCTCGACGAAGTACCCCCGTTCGTCGCCGTGGATCACAGGGTCGACGATGTAGACGCCGGCGATGACATCGCTCTCGGTGACGGTGGCCATGGTGGTGCTCCTGGAGTCGGGACGGTGATGTGTGTTTGTAACAGCTCCCGGTGCACCGGCGAGCGACGGTCACGCGGTGGACGTGGGCGGACGGCGCTGGCCCCGGCACCGTCCGGGAGGAGCGGTACGACGGCAGTAGGGTGCGAGCCATGGATCTCCTCAACCGGGCGTGGCAGGCGCTGCCCACCAGCGTGAAGGACCGGGCGCGGGCCGCGCTGGCGTCGCAGAACATCGGACGCCTCCCGGTGCCCGACGGCGAGCGCGACGATCGTCTCGATGCGCTCGAGATCATCCTCGATGCCCCGACCGAGATGAGCTTCGAGGAGCGGCTCCTGCTCTTCGCCCTGGTGCGGGGCACGGCGCCCGAGCGCGTGCTCGAGATCGGGACCTCCCAGGGCGGCTCGGCCGCGATCTTCGCCGCCGCCCTCGAGGCGAACGGGCACGGCACGGTGGTCGGGATCGATCCGCTCCCGCGGATCGAGCTGGCGGACGAGGTCTTCCACGGGCGCTTCACGCTGATCACCGGCGAATCGCCGGGGGCGATCGCGGAGGCCTCCGAGGCCGCCGGTGGACGCTTCGACCTCGCGCTCATCGACGGCATGCACATCTACCAGCAGGCCGCCGACGACATCGCCGGGGTCCTGCCGTTCCTCACCGACGACGCCTACCTCCTCTTCCACGACTCGTTCCACTACGGCGTGAGCGAGGCCATCCGCGAGGCGGTCGAGGCCAACGACGAGCTCGTGGACTGCGGCTACGTGTGCTCGGTGCCCCGTCGGGTCGGGTACCTGCTGACCCACGCCGGGTTCCGCCTCGTGCGCCGAGGGGCGCCCGTGGTCGATGTCACCGAACTGGTGCGGCCGGTGTGGGACGAGATCGGCCTGAAGCCGCCCCACGACCCCGACCTGCGCAACCACGACATCTACTTCTGCGAGTACGTGGAACCGTGTGCGTACTGCCGGCGCGAGCGTGACGCCCTCCCGACGGCCTGACCTGGTCGCGCTCAGGCGGGCGCGGCGACCGGATGGGGCATGCAGAACTGGTCGTACTCGGCGATCACCAGGTCGTCGGGATCGATGGAGCACGCCGGGCAGTTCGGGTCGCGCAGGATCTTGTAGGTGAAGAACGACTCCTCGAGCGAGTCGTAGGCGAGCAGGCGGCCCGACAACGACTCACCGATCCCGAGGATCATCTTCATGGCCTCCATGGCCTGGATGGATCCGATGATGCCGGGGAGCACCCCGAGGACACCGGCCTCGGAGCACGACGGCGCGAGCTCGGGCGGCGGCGGCTCGGGGAGGAAGCAGCGGTAGCACGGTCCGTCGTGGGGGGTGAACACCGTGACCTGGCCCTCGAAGCGGAAGATCGAGCCGTGCACCACCGGGGTGCCCGTCTTCACCGACGCGTCGTTGAGCAGGTAGCGGCTCGGGAAGTTGTCGGCGCCGTCGATGACCACGTCGTACTGGGAGAGCAGCTCCACGACGTTGGTGGCGTCGAGACGCATGTCGTGGGCCACGGCGTTGACGTCGGGGTTCAGCAGGGTGATCGACTTCTTGGCCGAGTCGACCTTGCGGTCGCCGATGCGGTCCATGTTGTGGATGATCTGACGCTGGAGGTTCGACTGGTCGACGACGTCCATGTCGATGATGCCGATCGTGCCCACACCCGCCGCGGCGAGGTACAGGGCGGCGGGCGAACCGAGGCCGCCGGCTCCGAGCAGCAGCACCTTGGCGTCGAGCAGCTTGAGCTGGCCCTCCTCACCGACCTCGGGCAGGAGCAGGTGGCGCTGGTAGTGGTTGCGCTGCTCGGCCGTGAGCGTGCGCGGCGTGGACCACTCGCGGTCCTCGTCCTTCCACTTGTTGAACCCACCGGCGACGGTGACGACGTCGGTGTAGCCCAGCTCGCCGAGGGTCTTGGCGGCGAACGCCGAACGGACCCCGCTCGCGCAGTGGATGATGACGGGCACCGAGTGGTCCGACACCCGGCCCTCGATATTGGTCTCGAGCTGGCCGCGCGGGATGTGGATGGCGCCGGGGATGGCTCCCTGCGCGTACTCGTCGGGCTCGCGGACGTCGAGGACCACGGCGCCGGGCTGCCCGCGCAGCTCGTCGGCGGTGGCGGTGTCGACCTCGCGGACCTCGGACTTGGTCTGGGCGAGCAGATCTCGGAACGTGGCCATGGTGCCTTCCTCAGGAACGTCGGACCCGGTTCGCATCCCGGGTCGCCACCGTGATCGGTGGGTGCACGAGGTGAAACCCTACCAACCCGGTCAACTATTCCGCCACGCCGCCCGAGCTCGGCGCCGACGGGGTGGGATCGTCGTGGGAACGGGCGCCGACGGCCTGGGCGACCAGCACGACGACGTCGGCCCACTCGGTCGCCGCCCCCTCGCCGAGGATGCGGTTCCGATCGCCGTCGGCGAGCACGAAGTACGGCCCTGCGGTCACGCCGTACGCGAGCCACGCCTCGGAGGAGCGCACCACCGGGTGCGCTGCCGGTGCCAGGTCGCGCACCCGGTTCGGGTCCTCACGGTCATCCCCCCGGGTGACGATGACGAGCGCGGTCGAACCCGGCAGCGTGGCGCCGCCGGGGCCGGCGAACTCGTGCCAGAACCGCGCGCAGGTGGTGCAGCCGGTGGTGAGGAAGGCCAGCAGCGTGACCCCGCCGCTCCCGGCGATGGGCACCTCCACCGGTACGTCGTGGGGATCCCGACCCGAGATCGGCGCCAGGTCCGCGGGGTCGCCGAGCCGCCCGTCGTCGTGGCGAGCGACGGCCAGCGGGGCCGACGAGCCTGCGGTGGGGGCACCGAACCGGTCGAACGCACCGGTGAGGAGCGCCACGATGACGCCGGCCAGGAGCGCGGCGGCGAGCAGACCGACCAGCACCACGCCCACCGAGCGATCGCCGCCGACATCGACGATGGTGCTGCCGCCGAGGACCGCGGAGACCGTCGCGACGACGGCGGCGGTGGCGTTGACCGCGACGTGCACCCCTGACACCGCCGCCGACCGCTGCCCGAAGCAGCCGCACGGGACGGACCCATCGCCTCGCAGGAGCATCCCGCTGACCACCGCGAACGTGGCGAACAACCCCGCCAGCACCAGCGTGGGGAGGCGACCGCCGATCACCAGGGTGGCCGCGCCCGTCGCGATCTCCACGATCGCGACGGCGACCACCACGGCCGTCGCCGGCGGGTGGCCCGCGCCGCGGCGGCGGGGCACGGGCGCCGCGGGGTCGGGGGCCCGGGGGGGGACGCTCCC
>JBBSTY010000133.1:0-11287 GCA_038235385.1 Acidimicrobiales bacterium
CCCCCCCCCCCCCACGACCATGCGTGCCACCGCGTCGACCCGGACCAGAGAGCAACGCACGATCGCATCATCGGTCCCCGATCCCTCCCTCGAACATGCGTGCCGGCGCGTCGCTCCACGCCGCAGAGCTACGCACGAACACATCACGGTTCGAACGTGCGTGGCGGCGCGTCGCTCGGCGCAACAGAGCTACGCATGATCGATCTCTCGGAGGTGACCGCAGGGCGGCGGGGTACGCTGACCGACCCCATGGCGAAGACCCAGAAGAAGCTCGCGCTGAGCGCCGGCCACCAGGTGGTGGCCTCCAACCGCGTGGCGCGGCGCGACTACGAGATCCTCGAGACGCTCGAGTGCGGGATCGAGTTGCGGGGTTCGGAGGTCAAGTCGCTCCGGGAGTCCCAGGTTCAGCTGGCCGACGCCTACGCCCGGGTCGAGCGATCCGAGATGTGGTTGCACGGATTGCACATCGGGGCGTACTCGCACTCGGGCGGGTTCGACGGCCACCTGCCCATCCGTCCCCGCAAGCTGTTGCTGCATCGGGCCGAGATCGACCGCTGGCGGGCCCGCACCGACCAGGAGCACCTCACGCTGGTGCCGCTCAGCATCTACTTCAAGGACGGCAAGGCCAAGGTGGAGTTGGCCCTGGGACGCGGGCGCAAGGCCTACGACAAGCGTCAGGCCATCGCCAAGCGCGACGCCGAGTTCGAGGCTCGCCGCACCGACGCCCGCAACACGAAGTACGGCACCAGCGCCTGACCATCAGGCCCGAGCTCTCGACGGCCCAACCCGGAGATCGGCGCATCGACGTCGACGCCCACAGCGGCTCCGGCGGCGACGTCACGGCGAGGCGGTACGCTGGAGAGGCACATCACGGGGCTGACTGGTTTCGACGTTGAGCCGAGAAGCCGAATCGTGCGACCCGAGTTGCTCAGACTCGCTAAACGGGGCACAAAAAAGAAGCGCCGAAGGCGACTTCGCTCTCGCCGCCTGACCTAGTCAGACAGTAGAGAGACACCGTGACCAGCAATGGCGCACGGGGCCTGTTCACCACAGCCCGGCAACAGAAGTGGTGGAGGACGGCGGGAGAGACCGCTGACGGTAGGGAAAGACCGCTGACATCGGGGAAAGACCCGGCGGTTGAGCTTCGGCTCGTCTGACCCGGCAGTGCGCTGACCGCAAGGCGCGTTCCGGGAATGGTCGTATCGCGGACGGTGACTCCTCAGCGGACGAGGGTTCGATTCCCTCCAGCTCCACTCTGAGTGGTCAGGGTTCATCACCTCAGATGGGCCCTGACCAGCGGTTCTTCTGACCGCTGGTGACCGAGAGTGACCGGGAACGAGGCGACGTCGATTCGACCGGGTGACGACGGAGGGCTCGCTCGCCAACGTGCCGCGCCCGAGGTTGATGTCGAGACGAGCTACGTTCCTGCGATGAACCGATTGCGGAACGTAGTGGTGCTCTCCCTGCTGGTGGGGGGAGCCATGGTTGCCTGCTCGTCTGATCCCTCATCGAGCGGGTCCGCGGGGTCGAGCACGTCGCTCGGTCCCACGCCGACGTCGATCGCCGAACCGAGCAGGGAGCCGACCGGGGTCATCACGAGCGACGATCCCCGCGCCCAGGAGATCGTCGGCTTGATCGAGAAGGCGATGCCGGAGCTCGCCCTGCAATCGGTGGTCTTCGGTGTGTGGGTGGGTGACGAGGAGATCGTTCGCGGCGCGATCGATGCGCCGTCGGCGTTGCCGCCCACGTCCATCGACGCCCAGGTGCGGGTCGGCCAGCCCATGGAGGCGATGCTGGCCACCGTCATGCTCCAGCTCGGAGCGGAAGGCAAGCTCGACCTCGACGCCCCGGTGACCGAGTTCGTGCCCACCCTGGTCAACGCAGACCGCATCACCCCTCGGATGCTCGCCAACGGCATGGCGGGCACGCCCGACTACGTCACCAACGCCGACTTCGACGCGCAGCAGGAGGACAATCCGTTCGCCGGTTGGACCCTCGACGAGCTGCTCGGGTTCGCGCAGCAGACGCCACCGCTGTTCGAGCCCGGAAGCAACTGGGCGTACTCCCACACGGAGATGGCGGTGCTGGTGCAGGTGCTCGAGATGGCGTCGGGCCAGCCGTTGGAGGACCTCATGGCCGAGCGGATCTTCGACCCGCTCGGCATGGTCGCCAGCTCCGCGCACCGGGACAACGCCATCGCTGAGCCGGCCTTCCACGCCTACACGAACTCACGAGGTGTGTATGAGGACTCGACCTACTGGGATCCCACGTGGGGTCTCAACGGAGGGATGAACGCAACGGTGGACGACCTCGGCCTGTGGCTGCGGGCGTTGAACACCGGCGAGCTGCTCGACACTGAGGATGCCGAAGAGTCGCTGGCCCCGGTCACCGCCGGCCTCGGCTCCATGACCGACCAGCGCTACTTCGCCTACGGGTCGCTCGTCACCAGCGGCTGGGTCATCGGCAACCCGAGCCTCAACGGGTACATGGGCTTCTCCGCCCAGCAGCGCGACCCGTCGGTGACGATCGTGGTGTGGTCAACCGCAGCGCGAGCCAACAACGGCCAGACCAACGCTTCGCAGACCATCAGCGAGCGCATCGCTCCTGTCGTCAGCGACTCCCCGTTCCGGCTGACGCAGCAGCCGTGAGCACTCGAGATCCTGCGGGTGATCCCGGATCACCCGTCCCATAGGTCTGGCTGTCGGTGCCCGAGAACGTCGAGTCCAGCGCGTCCCGGATCGCCGGCTGTGCGGGCACAGTCGCACCGGTCGAGTAGGGCCCCGACTTCGCCGCCATCTCGACCTCGCAACTCCCCCAGGATGTCGATCGCGCCGGCGTCGGTCATCCATGTCGAGCTTCCGAACGACGCGAGCGTCGTGCCATCGCGTTGAACCTTCAGTTGGCGGGCCTCGTCATCGCTCAGGCCACCGACCCGGAGTCGACCGCCGAGCTCCCGCAGCGCATCGGCGAGGCGATCGAGGTTGGTGTCGGCGCTGTCCGGGACGCAGTCGATGTCCATCGCAGGCGCACGGCGCCGTGAGCGCGAGCACCCTTGCCGCCGACGACCACGTACTCGACGCCGTGCCGCTCGAGCGTTCGGAGGATGCGACCGGGATCGAACTCGTCGTCAGGATTCACGACTGGCGAGGCGTCGTTGCTCGTTGATCTCTTCGAGGAACGCGATCACCTTGTCCGGCGAATCGAGCCGCCGACCGTCCGCCGTGATCGACACGTCGTCATCGGTCGGCGCGCCCGCGTCAGCGAGCAACTCCTCGACGCTCCAATGCCGAACGACCTTGTCTGACACATCCGCAATCGCTCCACACTCGCCGGCAAGTCGGGCCACGACGACGTTGTCGGTGTCGCGGTCGTCGAGGGGGCTGTGCGCCGAGGGGATGCGATCGCCACGTCCAACCGCGACCACATCGAGCTCGTTGCCGGAGCCGTTCGCCGAAGGGTGATCATCGAGGACGTCTGATCGGGATCGAGGCGTCGGCCGACGCCCGGCGTCCACGGCAGGCGTGTTGTCCTCCGGCGCGGACTGGCAAAATGGTCGCTGACCAGCCCTTCCACCGTGGCGGACTCGATGCCGACCTGGGTCACGACGCGGCCCGCATGCGGCTCATCGAGATCGGTGAGATGGGCGATGCGAAACCGGTCCCCTGCACCGCCTGTGGGGCTCGACTACCCGCGCCCGGTGGAGCCGCCCACGCCCGCCCGACGTGGAGCTCGTCGGTAGATCGCCACCGCCATCGGACCGAGCTCACGCGTGCGCTTGGTCGGGGGTCCGGCATCGGACCCGTCCGAGGCCAGCAGCTGCGTGCCGTCGACATCGACGCGCTGCGTCAGGTGCGAGAGGTTGGCGAGCACGGTGATCGCTCCTCTCGACATGGTCAACGTGCGCGCAGCGGTGTCGACCGAGACCGCTGTCCGGTCGAGTCGATCGTCGAGCAGGTCCGGGGTGGACCGACGGAGCGAGATCAGCGATCGGTACCACTGCAACATCTCCGCATGCTCGCCGCGCCCGAGCTCGTCCCAGTCGAGGCGGGCGGAGGTGAAGGTCTCGAGGGCCTCGGGGTCGAGGACATCATCCGGGTCCCACCCGAGCGCGGCGAACTCGCGGCGGCGGCCTTCCCGCACGGCTTCGATGAGCTGCGGATCGGAGTGGTCGGCGAAGTACGGGAACGGTGCCGACGCCGCCCATTCCTCGCCTTGGAACAGCAACGGCACGAACGGCGCGGTCAGGATCAGCGCCGCCGCAACCTTCTGGGCCGCGAGCGATGTCAGCTGGTGGAGACGCTCTCCTCGTGCTCGGTTGCCCACCTGGTCGTGGTTCTGGATGCAGACCACGAGGTTGCGACCGGCGAGCCCCTGCACCGAGCGGCCGACGACACGGGAGCGGGCGGGCGACCATCGGCCGTCGTACACGTAGCCCCGGCGCAAGGCGTCTGCCAGCACGCTGAACCCTCTCGCGGCGAGGTAGTCGCCGTAGTAGCCGTCGGACTCGCCGGTGAGCACCGTGTGGATGGCGTGGTGGACGTCGTCGCACCAGAGGGCGTCGAGACCGAGGCCGCCCAGCTCGGGAGCGCGCACGAGGCGCGGGTCGTTGGTGTCGTTCTCGGCGATCAGCACGAGCGGCCGGCCGACGGTTTCCGCGAGTTGGCTCACCTCCCCGGCCAGCTCTTCGAGGATGTGCGTCGCGCTGGTGTCGAGGAGCGCGTGCACCGCGTCGAGCCGCAGTCCATCGATGTGATAGTCCCGCAACCACATCAACGCGTTGTCGATGATGAGCCCGCGTGTGCCGTCGCTGTGGGCGCCGTCGAGGTTCATCGCCTCGCCCCACGGCGTCTCGTAGCGGTCCGTGAAGTACGGCCCGAACGTGGCGAGGTGGTTGCCCACCGGGCCCAGGTGGTTGTAGACGACATCGAGCAGGACGGCCACACCGCGCCGGTGGCACGCATCGACGAGCGCCTTGAGGTCATCGGGTGTGCCGTAGACGTGGTGCGGCGCGAAGAGGGCCACGCCGTCATAGCCCCACCCGTGGTGACCGTCGAAGGTGGCGAGCGGGAGCAGCTCCAGGTGCGTCACCCCCAGCGCGCAGAGGTGATCCAGCCGTGCCTGGACACCACCGAAGGTTCCTTCCGGGGTGAACGTGCCGACGTGCAGCTCGTAGATGACGGCGTTCGCAAGCGTGTCCGCCCGCCACGAGCCGTCGGTCCACGGGAACGAGTCGTGGTCGATCACCACCGACGAACCGTGCACGCCATCGGGCTGGAACGCCGACCGGGGGTCCGGGGCGATCGATCCATCCACCACGTAGCGGTAGCGCGTACCCGGTTCGAGTGGCTCCGGCGCCTCCCACCATCCGCGCCCGGGATCGACGCCGTCGGTGTCGGCGCGGTGGGTGGGCGATCCCAGCCGGGCCACGGGTGAACGGCGACGCACCAGAGCGTGCCGCTCGATGACGCTCCCCCTCGCATCCACGATCTCGATCTCCACCTCTCGGGCGATCGGCGCCCACACCGTGGGGGTCCGCAACGTGGCCGTCACGGCGCGAGCCGGTGGAGCAGCGCGACCGGGAACGTCGCGAAGAGCTCGTCGGCCGGCAGCGAGACCTGCCAGCTCCGTTCCGGTGCGAGCGCATCGGTCCAGGTGCCGTCCGGCAGGACCAGGGTCGTCCCCTGCCAACCACCGTGTCGCTCGCGCAGCGTGCGTCCCAATCTGGGCAGCGCAACGATCACGTCGTGGCCGCGCTGGAAGGCGAAGAGGTGCTCGGCGCCCGGGCCGTCTGCCCGCAGCGGGAGGTAGCCACCGGTGGCGCCGAAGGCCTGGGGGTGCGCCCGGCGCACGGCCAGAGCCCGGGCGGTCAGCGCGATCTTGGCGGTCCCGGGGTCGTCCGGATCCCCGAGCAGGTCGCCCCCCACCAGGGGCGCCCGGAGATCAGCCGCCCCCGAGGTAGTGAGCATCGACGCGCGCTGTTGGAAGTCCACCGGGCGCCGGTTGTCGGGGTCGACGAGGCTGAGATCCCACAGTTCGGAGCCCTGGTAGAGGTCCGGGATGCCGGGGGCGGTGAGGAGCAGCAGCCGTTGGGCGAGGGCGTTGACCCGGCCATCGGCCAGCACGTCGTGCACCAGCGCCGCGACCTGTTCGCGTGTCCGGGCATCGGAGGACGCACGGGTGACGACCCCGTGCATCGCGTGTTCGTAGCCATCGTCGGGAGACAGCCATGAGGTGCGCACGCTCGCCTCCCGCAGCGCCTTCTCCGTGTACTGCGCCAGGCGTGCCTCGCTGATGGGCGCGGCACCGATGAGGGTCTGGAACATCATGGTCATGGCCAACGCATCCGGTTCGACCGGCCCCCAGTCCTCGGCGTGGCGCTCGATCATGCCGCGCAGCGCCCGCAGATACGTGGCGGGCAGCTCGGAGAGCACGTTCAACCGCGCCCGAACATCCTCGGCACGCTTGGTGTCGTGGGTGGACAACGTGAGCATGCCCTGCGGGCGGTGCTCCGCCAGGTCCGCCAGGAACGCGTGCGTCTCCTCGATGGTGGCCGCGGGGTGACCGGGATCCGCCCCGACCTCGTTCGCCGAGAGCAGCACCGGGTAGCGGTAGAGGGCGGTGTCCTCCTTGCCCTTCGCCATCACCGCCCCCGACAGCTGCTGGAACCGCTGTCGCATGGCGGCGGCGGCACGTCCGTCGAACGGGGGGTCGCCGAGCAGCGTGCTCCGGACCAGGGTGAAGAGATCGGGATCGAGATCCGCGCGGGCGGCTCGCGCCTCCTCCACCATCACGTCGAGGACCCGCCGGTCCTGCTCCGTCGGCTCGCCGTGGGCGGTGACGTAGCTGCGGTAGACGGGCAGGCACGCGAGGGTGATCGCGAGCACGTCCTGCAGTTCGCGCCGAACGAAGTCGCGTGAGCGGGAGTGCTGCTCGCACACCGCGACGAGCCGGTCGGTGAGTCTGCGCAGCTCGGCCGCCAACTCGTTGCGCAGGACTTCGAGCTTCGCCTGGCGAACGAGCACCGCGAAGTCGGGTTCGATGCCGAGGAGGTCCGTGGTGGCAGCCCGAAGCTGCTGGTACCCGTCCGGATCGACGAACAGGCGATTGACGGCGGCCGTGAACTCGTACCCGGTCGTGCCCTCGACGGGCCATGGCGGGAGGCGTTCGCCGTCTTCGAGGATCTTCTCGACGACGATCCAACGGTCGCCCGCCAGCGCGCGCAGGTCGGCGCAGTACTGCGCCGGATCAGCGAGCCCGTCCGGGTGATCCACCCGGAGGCCGTCGACGAGTCCCTCGTCCACCCACCCCCTGATGCGCTCGTGGGTGTCAGCGAACACCCGGGGCGCCTCGACCCTGACGCCGACGAGGTCGGTGATGTCGAAGAAGCGGCGATAGGCGATCTCGTCCGAACCGGTCTGCCATCGAGCAAGGCGGTAGTTCTGCTGCTCCAGGATCTGGTGGAGCGCGCTGCGGTCACCGTTGAGGGCCCGCACCTCGTCGTCCAGCGCCGTCGCGACCGCATCGTCGTGTTCCAGGACGTCGCCGAGCGCGTCCCGAGCCGTGGCCACGTCGGCGCGGCGCTGCCGTGACCCCGAGCTCTCCGAGCCGGTTTCGCTGGCGGGACCGAGGTCCTCGAGGACGCGAGCAACCAGCGCGAGCGCCGGGGAGCCCGACACCGTGGCGGCCCGCTGCAGCAACCGGGCCGTCGAACCGGGCTCGAGCGGGAAGGTGCGTTCGAAGTACCGGACCTGCAGCTCCGAGCCGCTGCGCTCGACGACCAGTTCACCGCGATCGAGCACCCGGCCGTAGTGATCCCCGAGGATCGGGAGCAGCACCTGGTTGCTCAGCTTGCGGTCGGGGGGATCCCAGGTGATGTCGAAGTGCTCGGCGAACTCGCTGACCCGGCCGTTGCGCAGCACGTCGCGCCACCAGCGGTTGTGATCGGGATCGGCGGCCATGTGGTTGGGCACGATGTCGAGCACGACACCGAGACCTCGCTCGTGGGCCGCCTCGGCCAACGCCGCGAACGCACGGTCACCGCCGAGGTTGTCGTCGGCGCGCCGAGCGTCGACGACGTCGTACCCGTGCGTGCTGCCGTCGCGCGCTCGGAGCACCGGCGAGAGGTAGACATGGCTGACACCGAGGGCGCGGAGGTACGGCAGCAGGGCGCCCGCCTCGACCAGGCCCATCTCGCCCCGGAGCTGCAGGCGATAGGTGGCCAACAGCGGGCGGGCACCGCCGGCCCCCGGTGCGGGTGACCCCGACGTGGGCCGAGGCGGTGTCACGATCTCCAGGACGGGCGGTTCGGGTTCTGCAGGTGCGTTGTCCGACATCTCGGTGGTGGCCTCAATCGCACAACGAGAGGCTGCACCGGATCGAGGAGCGTCCCGCGTTGCTGGCGATCGACACGCGCGAGGTCAGGCTGCGCAGGATGTCGCTCGCGATCTCGTCCGCGGCGATCGCCTCCTCGAGGTCGGTGGAGGAGCTCGCATGCGTTCCTCGCTGGGCGACCTCGATGACCGCGAGGCTGTGCGTGTAGCGGCATCGCACCTCGATCGGTTCGTCGCCCCGGTCGGCGACGAGCACCTTGGCGATCAGCTCCGAGGCGACCAGCACGATGTTGTCGTGTGCGTCGGGCGGGAGGGTGGACGAATCGAGCCACCTGTCGAGGTCGGCTCGCAGAGGTGCCAGCTCGCGATCGTCGGCATCGATGACCAGCGTCCGCTCACCGGCATCGGTTCTCCGGGTGCCCGGCAGCGAGGTCGGATCGTGCGTTCTCACGAGCGGTCTCTCCCCCGGATGACGCCCGCTGAGAACCTCTCGGGCCAGAGCGGCATTCCGTCACGGTGGGCTGAAACGGACACGGGCGGGCATAGGAGACCCATGCAACCTTCCCGCGGTCGACCCTTTCCCCTCGGCGCCACGTCGACCGATGACGGCACCAACTTCGCCGTGTCGTCGGAGGTTGCCGATGCCATCGAGGTGGCACTGATCGGCTCCGACGGAGTCGAGGAACGGATCGAGCTTCCCGAGCGGACCGCGCACGTGTGGCACGGGCACCTGCCGGGAGTCGGCCCCGGTCAGCGCTACGGGTTGCGCGTGCACGGGCCCTGGGACCCCGCCAACGGTCTGCGCTGCAACCCCCACAAGTTCCTGCTGGACCCGCACGCCACGGCGATCGACGGCGAGGTGCAGTGGGACGAGGCGGTGTTCAGCCACCGCTTCGAGGACCCCGACGCTCGCAACGATGCCGACTCCGCCGCGTTCATGCCGACGAGCGTCATCACCGACCGCTCCTTCGATTGGGGCGACGACACCGCACCCGCGACCTCGCTCGCCGAGACCGTCGTGTACGAGACCCACGTGAAGGGCTTCACCCGATGCCATCCCGAGGTGCCCGAGCACCTGCGCGGCACCTACGCAGGGCTCGCCCATCCCGCCGCGCTCGACCACCTCACGTCCCTCGGCATCACCGCCGTCGAGCTGCTGCCGGTGCATCACTTCGTGCACGACTCCCACCTCCTCGAACGCGGGCTCCGCAACTACTGGGGCTACAACAGCATCGGGTTCCTGGCGCCGCACGGGGGCTACAGCTCCGCCGGCACGGCCGGTGGCCAGGTCGACGAGTTCAAGACGATGGTCAAGGCGTTGCACGCAGCCGGGCTCGAGGTGATCCTCGACGTCGTCTACAACCACACGGCCGAAGGCAACCACCTCGGCCCGACCCTGTCGCTCAAGGGCCTCGACAACCCGGCGTACTACCGCCTCGTCGACGACGACCGGAGGCACTACTTCGACACCACTGGCACCGGGAACAGCCTGAACGTCGGTCACCCCGCTGCGCTGCGCCTCGTGCTCGACTCGCTGCGCTACTGGGTCACCGACATGCACGTCGACGGCTTCCGATTCGACCTCGCCACCGCGCTCACCCGCCAAACCGGCGAGCACGACATCCACAGCGCGTTCCTCGATCTCGTCCACCAGGACCCGATCCTGGCTCCCGTGAAGATGATCGCCGAGCCCTGGGACACCGCGGGCTACCAGGTAGGTGGGTTCCCGGCCCGGTGGTCGGAGTGGAACGGTCGCTATCGCGACGACGTGCGCGACTTCTGGCGCGCCCAACCCGGCACGCTCGGATCGTTCGCCGCCCGGTTGACCGGTAGCGGCGACATCTACTCGTCGGACCGTCGGCGCCCCACGGCGTCGGTCAACTTCGTCACCGCCCACGACGGCTTCACCCTCGCCGACCTCACCGCCTACGACGACAAGCACAACGACGCCAACGGCGAGGACAACCAGGACGGCGAGACGAACAACAGCTCCTGGAACGGCGGCGCCGAAGGCCCCACCGACGACCCCGACATCGATGCCCTGCGGGCCCGCCAGCGCCGCAACCTGCTCGGCACCCTGCTCGTCTCCGCCGGAATCCCCATGATCCTCGGCGGTGACGAGCTCGGCCGGACCCAGCAGGGCAACAACAACGCCTACTGCCAGGACAACGAGATCTCCTGGTACGACTGGGCCAACGCCGACCAGCACCTGCTCGCCTTCACCCGCACCGTGCTGGCGCTGCGACGAGCACACCCGGCGCTGCGGCCCCACGAGTACCTACGAGGCGCCGACGGCGGCCTCCTGCAGATGGGCCTCCACCGACCCGATGGCGAGCCCATGACCGACGATGATTGGCACCGCACGGAGGCGAACGCCCTGGCCGTCTTCCTCGACGGCGACCGCATCGAGGACGAGGACGGTCACGTCCGCGGCGGCCAGTTCCTCCTCCTGCTCAACGCGCACCACGAGCCCGTCGAGTTCACCGTGGCGACGGATCACACCTGGCAGGCCGTGCTCACGAGCTCCGAGCCCGACGACACCCCGATCATCACCGACCACGGCACGGTCACCCTGGCCGACCGTTCGCTCCTCCTGCTCCACGACGAACCCGGGTGACACGTCGATGCGGGTTCGGTCGTCGCTCGATCACGACGTGCCCACGCACCGGACCGACGACGTGGAGCGCTCCGGCGCGTGAGGGCGTCTCGGGGCGTGCGAGGATCGGGGCACGTCCGTTGTGGACGCCGCCGCGGCGACCGATCAGCCCATGGCCGGGGCGCGACGGCTGCCCACGAGGACCCACTCGGCCCGCCGGGTGGCGGGGAGTCCGAAGCTCAGGTGGCGCACCGGTCCGGGCGCATCGAGGGACACGGCGGTGTCGTCGGCGATGAAGGCGTAGGTGACGGGGCCGTCGACGGGAGGCTGCCACCCGGCGACGTCGTCTCGCCGCGACGAA